>JBFWIP010000021.1:0-4938 GCA_050255935.1 Desulfobulbus sp. | reverse complement strand
CGGACCTGGCCGAGGACATCGAGAACCTGGCCCGTCTGCGCGCCCTGATCTCCACGACCTGAATTCTCCGCTTCCGGGACGGCCGTTTTCCCGGAAGCCCCTTCCTCCCCCTCTGCCCTTCCTGGGTGTTTTCCTCCACGATCCTCCCGGAATCATACCGAAATCTTACCGCAACCTTACTGAAACATTACTGTATTTACGGCAAACAGGCCGTTATTCTCCGCCATCAACAATCCTTATTCCTCAAGCGCAGAAAAGGAGAACAAACGGTATGAAAAAATATGTAGCGGAAACCTTTGGAACGTTTTGGCTGGTGTTCGGCGGTTGCGGCAGTGCCGTGCTGTCGGCGGCATTTCCCGAACTGGGGATCGGCCTGCTCGGTGTGGCATTGGCCTTTGGCCTGACCGTCCTGACCATGGCCTATGCCATCGGCCACATCTCCGGCTGCCATCTCAACCCGGCCGTCTCCCTTGGCCTGTGGGCGGGCGGGCGGTTTCCGGCCAACCAGTTGCTCCCCTATATCCTCGCCCAGGTCGTGGGCGGCGTGTTGGCCGGAGGGGTGCTCTATCTCATAGCCAGCGGCAAAACCGGATTTGACGTGTCGGCGGGATTCGCCGCAAACGGCTACGGCGTGCATTCACCGGGCGGATACTCGATGATGGCCGCATTGATCACCGAGGTTGTGCTGACCGGGATGTTCCTGCTGGTCATTCTCGGTTCCACCGATGAACGGGCTCCGCAGGGCATGGCGCCCCTTGCCATTGGCCTTTGCCTGACCCTGATCCACCTGATCAGCATCCCGGTCACCAACACCTCGGTCAATCCGGCCCGGAGTCTGGGAGTGGCCCTTTACGCGGGGGACTGGGCGCTGACCCAACTCTGGTTGTTCTGGACAGCGCCGTTTGCCGGAGCCGTCCTTGGAGCGCTGGTCTATCGCTACCTGGGGAGCAAGGACTGATTTCCGGGAAAACAAAAAACATCCATCGGCCGCGGATCGTCACGCCTCTTTCCCTTACCGCGGCCGATGGCCCGGCAACGGCAATCAACGGATCCCCATAAAACTCTTTGCCCTTTCCGGCATGCGGACGGCGATAATGATCGGCTCGGGTTGGCAGTTGGAGGGTTCTGAAAAAACGCGCAACAAGGGGAGGAAAGGTGAAAATCGACCAACGAGGCCTGCGCCATGAACGGCCCACCCTGTGGGGGGATTACTGCAACAGCGAGCAAATGGCCTGTTGGATGTTCTCGGTCGTGTCGAGTTTGTTGACGATTCCCACCGGCTTGACCGCATCGGCCTGTGCGAGCAGGTGCGGGTCCTGATAACCGGTAAAGAAAAGGATCGGGATATCGAGGGTGGCCTTGATCCGCCGGGCTGTCTCTATGCCGTTCATGACCCCGTCGAGGCTGATGTCCATCAGTATCGCATCCGGAGGCTCAACCTGCACGGCGTGCAGGGCGGCCTGACCGTTGGTGACCACCCTGGTCACCTGACAGCCCAAGTCCTTGACATTCTCGGCCAACATCAGGCCGATCAATTTTTCGTCCTCTACGATCAAAATTTTCTTGGCCATGCACAAAGATTCCCTGAAGTAGTGTGGGCGTGGGGGACGGATGGGAATGCCCCCTTGAGCAAACCAGATAAAAACTACCAAGCAAGCCAAACAATTTCATCATATTTTTCGCTTTCGTTGCAATAAGTTACCTGATTTTTTCCGACGCCAAGGCCCCCGGCCGGAAATCCTTGTCTCCCAGGCCTTCCAGGGCACCTGCCAGCCCGGCATCCCGCTTCCCCCTCCCACCTTGCAAGCACAGCCCGTAAAATCGACAAAAAAGTAGAATCCGTTCATTATTGTCGCACTGTCAACAATGTCTCAGTTGACGACGCCGGCGGACCGCTCACAGTCAATACTCCCAACCATTTGATTAAACTCCAATTAATGGAAATAAACCTGCCTGGCACATGGATTGCCCTATTCAAGACATCAACGAGATGTTCACAATGAGGGGGAATACTCATGGAAGCAGTAGCACTCAAAGAAAGAGAAAATCAAATTTACGTCAAAGGCGACAAGCCCTTTGAAATTGTCTGCAATAAAGACAGCTTGGCCGGCGCCGTCAGCCAGCGGGCCTGCGTGTTCTGTGGTTCCCGCGTGGTGTTGTATCCCATTGCCGACGCCATCCACCTGGTGCACGGCCCGATCGGCTGCGCCGTCTACACCTGGGACATCCGCGGTTCGCTTTCCTCCGGACCCGAACTGCATCGGCTCTCCTTTTCCACCGACCTCCAGGAAAAGGATGTCATCTTCGGCGGCGAGAAAAAACTGGCCGCCGCCCTCCGCGAGCTGATCGCCCGCCACAACCCCAAGGCCGCCTTCGTCTACTCGACCTGTATCGTCGGCATTATCGGCGACGACCTGGAAGCGGTGTGCAAGTCGGCCGAGGCCGAATGCGGCATACCGGTGATCCCGGTGAAGTCCGAGGGTTTCAAGGGCAACAAACGCGCCGGCTACCAGGCCGCCTGTGACGCCCTGTTCCGGCTTATAGGCACCGGCGACACCACCGGGATCTCCAAATACTCGCTCAACATTCTCGGCGACTTCAATCTCGCCGGCGAGATCTGGATGGTGCGTGACTATTACGAGCGCATGGGCATCCAGGTGGTGGCCAACATCACCGGGGACGGCCGGGTGGCCGACATCCAGAGGGCCCATGGCGCGGCCCTCAACGTGGTGCAGTGTTCCGGCGCAACCATGCATCTGGCCAACATGATGGAGGAAAAATACGGCATCCCCTCCATGCGCGTCTCCTACTTCGGGATCGAGGACATGTCCGAGGCCCTTTACGACATCGCCCGTTTCTTCAAGGACCCCGAGATCATGGAGCGGACCAAGAAGATCGTCGAGGAAGAGGTCAGGAAACTGGCTACGGCTCTGGAACCCTACCGCAAGGCTCTGGGCGGCAAAAAGGCCGCGATCTATGTCGGCGGCTCGTTCAAGGCGTTTTCGCTGGTCAAGGCCTTCCGCCTGATCGACATGCAGGTAGTCATGGTCGGCTCCCAGACCGGCACCGAGGAAGACTACACCGAACTGGCCGCGATTGTCGATCCGGGCACCATCATCGTCGACGACGCCAACCCGCTCGAGCTGACCAACTTCCTCAAGGAAAAAGAGGTGGATGTGTTCGTCGGCGGCGTCAAGGAACGCCCCATCGCCTACAAGCTGGGCATCGGTTTCTGCGACCACAACCACGAACGCAAAGAAGCCCTGGCCGGTTTTGAAGGCATGCTCAACTTCGCCAAGGAAGTCTACTCCTCGGTGATGAGTCCGGTGTGGCAGTTCGTCCCGCGCAAGAAAAGCGCCGAACCCACCTGTTGAAACCAGCTTCGAACGCGCAAGGAGACGACCATGAGCAAAAATCCGCCCACCTTCAACAAACCCAAGAAACCCAACTATCTCTCCACCACCAACGCCTGCAAGTTGTGCAAGCCGCTCGGCGCCTGCATGGCCTTCAAGGGCATTGAAGGCGCGGTGCCCTACCTGCACGGAACCCAGGGCTGCGCCACCTATATGCGGCGCTACATCATCAGCCACTACAACGAGCCGATCGATATCGCCTCCTCCTCGCTTTCCGAAAAGCACGCGGTCTACGGCGGCGGCCCCAACCTCAAGCTGGGGCTCAACAACGTGGCTGCCAAGTACCGGCCGGAACTGATCGGGATCGCCACCACCTGCCTCACCGAGACCATCGGCGACGACGTGGCCATGTACCTGCGCGAGTATGCCGAGGACACCAAGGGCTCGGTGGGACTGCCCACCCTGGTCAACGTCTCCACCCCCAGTTACGGCGGCACCCACATCGAGGGCTTCCATGCGGCGGTCCGCGAGACGGTGGCCCAGGTGAGCGAAGGCGGTCCGCGCAACGAAACCGTCAATATCCTCCCCGGTTTCGTCAGCTCGGCCGACTATCGCATCCTCCATGAGATCCTCGCCGATTTCGGCCTCAGCTACACCCTGCTGCCCGATCTCTCCGAGACCATGGACGGCCCGGCCATGCTCGAATACGAAAAAATCCAGGCCGGCGGCACCCCCCTTGCCAAGATCAGGGCCATGGGGAGGTCCAAGGCGACCATCGAGTTCGGACCGACGCTCGGCGCCATGAAAACCGGCGGCGATGTGCTCAACGACAAGTTCAGCGTGCCCCAATACCGGATCGGCATGCCCATCGGCGTCCGTGAATGCGATGTGTTCTTCAACCTGCTCGAGGAACTGAGCGGGCGGCCGAGGCCGGAAAAATACGCCAAACAACGCGGCCGCCTGGTCGATGCCTACATCGACGGCCACAAGTACATCTCCGGCAAGCGGGCCGTGGTCTACGGCGAAGAGGACCTGGTCGTGGGCCTGTGTTCCTTCCTCACCGAGATCGGCGTCCACCCGGTTCTCTGCGCCACGGGAGGCGTCTCGGGCCGGCTCAAGGAGGCCATCGCCAAGGTGACCGGCGATACCCTGGCCGAACAGCCGCAGGTCTTCGAAAACGTGGATTTCTACGAGATCAACCAGATGGCCGAGCAGATGGATATCGACCTGGTGGTCGGCCATTCCAAGGGCTTTCCCTTGGCAAAGAAACTCAACATCCCGCTTATCCGGGTCGGTTTTCCCATCCACGACCGGGTCGGCGGCCAGCGTATCCTCCATCTCGGATATGCCGGTGCCCAGCACCTGTTCGATGCCGTGACCAATGCCGTGATCGAGAAAAAACAAAACGATTCCCCGGTCGGCTATTTCTATATGTGATTTATTTGTCCACCGCAAAGGAGCCCGATATGCTCAGCGAAAAAGAATTCAATCGTCATCCCTGCTTCAACGTCAAGGCCAAAGGCAAATACGGCCGGGTCCACCTGCCTGTTGCCCCCAAATGCAACATCCAGTGCAACTACTGCAA
>JBFWIP010000020.1:25054-28055 GCA_050255935.1 Desulfobulbus sp. | reverse complement strand
ATCCATGGCCAGAGCACTGCCGAGCACGCCGGCGCCCTGATACGGGATGCCAAGCAGGTCAAGAAACCCCTGGATGGTGCCGTCCTCGCCATGCACACCGTGCAGCAGCAGGAAGGCGGCATCTATCTTGCCGGCATCGGCGGCGATCTTTGCCAGGTCGGTGGCCGGGTCATAGCGGACCACCTCATATTTTTCGGGATCGAGCGCCTTTTCCACCCCGGCGGCACCGCGCAGGGAAACTTCCCGTTCATCCGATGTTCCACCGGCTATCAATGCCAATCGTTTCTTCGTCATGATCTTCCTCCCATTGTCTGCATACGAATCACGCCTCCTCGACAGGCGCATGTTATCATCATAACGGAGAAAAACAATCAAAAGGGCAAAGGGGCCGACAGGCGTTTCCGTCCAGTCCCCAGGCGAGAAGAGCGCTAAAAAGAACAGAGGTTCAGCAATTTGATTTGACAAGCAACAGCAAAACGGATAGTTTAAATGGTTTTTAAACTTTATTCTTATTAACGGCCCCGGCCAACCACCAAAGGAAGTGATGCAATATGATCGAAGTAGATGTCAGAGGTGACCTTGAATACGCGATCAGGCAGCTGAAGAAAAAACTGCAGATCGACGGTATCAAACGTGAGCTGAAGCGGCGTGAATACTATGAAAAACCCAGTGTGAAAAAACGCCGCAAGGCTGCGGAAGCCCTGCGTAAACTTCGCAAATTCAATCGGATGAGAAATCGCGGTTGAGAAAGAAGCCCCGGTTCCAACCGGGGTTTTTTTATTGCACGCGCAATGGAACCTCCCCAAAACCACTCGCTTGAACTGCTACAGCGCTTTCTCCAGCATCTGACCATCCAACGCCGGCTGGCCGTTAACACCGTGGCGGCGTACGAGGCCGACCTGCGCTCCTTCCTCCGTTTTCAGGCCGGCGGCTCCATCGCGGAAGTGTCCAGGGAGCAGATCCAGCAGTATTTCCGTTCCTGTCACCAACGCCGGATCAGTGCCCGCTCCAATGCCCGCCGCTTGGCTGCCTTGCGTGCCTTTTTCCAATTCCTTCAGCAACAGGGGGCGTTGGGTGATAATCCCCTCTCGGATATCGAGACCCCGAAAATCGGCCAGAGTCTGCCCAAGGTGCTCAGCGAAAGCGAGGTCAACGCCCTGCTGCAACGACCGGCCGTATCGACCCCGCTGGCCTTGCGCAACCATACCATGCTCAACCTGCTCTATGCCTCGGGACTGCGGGTTTCCGAGTTGATCAACCTGCCGATCACCGGTTGCAACCTGACCACCGGCCATTTGCGCATCCTCGGCAAGGGCAACAAGGAGCGGATCGTTCCCTTTTCGGCAACCGCCGGCGAGGTCCTGCGTGAATACCTGGAACAGGTCCGGCCGATGCTGCTCAAAGGCAAGTCGAGCCCTCTGCTCTTTTGCTCCAATCGGGGCAAGGCGATGACCCGTCACCGGTTCTGGCAGATCGTCCGTGAAGTTGCGCTGGCAGCTGGTATCACCAAGGAGATCAGCCCCCATGTCCTGCGCCACTCCTTTGCCACCCATCTCCTCGCCGGAGGCGCTGATCTCCGTTCGGTCCAGATGATGCTCGGCCATGCCGATATCGCCACCACCCAAATCTATACCCACGTGGATAGCGGCCGTCTCAAGTCGATTCACCGCCGGTTTCATCCCCGGGGATAATTCCCCCATCACCCGCCTGCTCGTCCCCATCGACCGGCGCCAAGGGCAGGATCACCCTGAAGACCGTATTTCCGGGCTCCGACTCGACCTCGATCCTGCCGCCATGGGCACGGACTATCCCGTAAGAAACCGGTAAGCCGAGCCCGGTCCCTTCAACCGCCGATTTGGTGGTGAAAAAGGGTTCAAAAATATGTTCGAGATGCATTGGGGCAATGCCGGTTCCCGTGTCCTGGACCAAAACAATCAGCTCCTCGTCCGCAACCGTGGTGGTCAAGGTCAGGGTCCCGCCACCGGCTGCCATGGCATCGCTGGCGTTGATGATCAGGTTGATGAACACCTGGCGGATCTGGTCCTCCACCGCATGGAGCCGGACCGGTTTTCGACAATACGCTAAAACCACCATAATCTGTTTCTTGGTCAGCAGGTTATGGTGCAACGCCAGGATCTCGTCGAGAATCCGATGTGGATCAAAATCCGTTTTCCGCCCCGACGACGGGCGGTTGAACTGCTGCAGGTTACGGATCAGCTTGCGCATGCGGTCGCATTCATCCTCTGCCAACCGCAACAACTTGCCGTCCTCGACGTTCAACCCCGCCCGCTGCTGGACGTCGCGCAACGCAAAGCGAATGCCCAGGAGCGGGTTGCCGAACTCATGGGCAATGGAGGCGGCCAGTTTTCCCATGGCCTCCATCTTCTGGGCATGATGAAGCTGCTCGATCAGCTGCTGCTCGCGGGTGATGTCCCGGCCCATGGCGACCACATTGGTCAACTGGCCATGTTTATCCAGGATGGGAAAAATGGCGGCGTCAAGGATAACGCGCCGTCCGGAAGCAGTGGTTGTGAAAAAGGTGCCGGTCCAGATTTTGCCATGCCGGATTTTTTCCCGAACCTGATCGATCAGCGGCTCCAATTCTGTTTTGGGAAACGCCTCCAGTACATTTGTGCCGACCAGGGTTTCGGCATTGATTCCGATAATCCGCTCAAATCCACGATTGATATATTCTATAATTCCGCCGGGATCGGCAATGAGGATCGAGGCTGGCGCCTGGCGGACAATCTTGTTGAACAGCTGTTTTTCCTGTTCCAGTTTCTGCTGGCGGCTGATGTCGACAAAAAAGACGATCGCACCGGTACACCGGTCCTGCTCGATCACCGGATAGGAGCGCAGCGATATTGAAAGAAAGGCGCCATCGGCCTGGACCAGGGGCATTTCATCGGTGAACTGGGCGCGGCACTGGCCCATGGTTGCCCGCACCTGTTCCACCAACGGGCTGATCATCGGACGGCCGTATTCGTTGCGATCCAGGATT
>JBFWIP010000020.1:15442-24954 GCA_050255935.1 Desulfobulbus sp. | reverse complement strand
GGCGCCATCGGCCTGGACCAGGGGCATTTCATCGGTGAACTGGGCGCGGCACTGGCCCATGGTTGCCCGCACCTGTTCCACCAACGGGCTGATCATCGGACGGCCGTATTCGTTGCGATCCAGGATTTCAAACAGATTACGCCCCAGCAGTTCCTCCTGATTCGAAACGGAAAAATAATCACAGGCCACCTGGTTGATAAAAATGCAGGTCCCCTGATGATCGACACCAAAAATGGCCGACTCGGTGGCATTGAGAAACAGCCGCATCCGCTGCTCCTGGATGTGCAGGTCGCGGAAGGCCTGATAACCGCTGGAACAAAGGTCGTTCAGCGCGAGGGTTATCTGGTCGAGCTCATCGGTCTTGGCCGAGGAGCGATCCAGCCTAAGCGGTACCGGTTCCTCGTGCTGGATATCGATCTGCTGCACATAGCGGGCAAACCGTTCCAGATGCCTTGTGATCTGTTTTCGGAACAGTAAGAGAATAAAACCGGACACCAGAAAGGTCTTCATGGTGTTGGTCACGAGAAGAATCACGATCCGCCGCATCATCCGCCGATAAATGCCGTCCAGGGAGGCGACCACCTTCAGACGGCCGATTTCCTTCCAACCGCCGCGGACCTGGTACACCAGGGGAAAGGTCCGGCCAATGCTGCGGGTGCCGGCCATCGCCCCCTTGGACCAGGCCACCTGGCCGTCCATTTCTACCGCCGCGTAAACGATATCCTCTCGTTTAATGAACCCCTCGAGTTGCAGCGAAACCTGCAGGTCATCGAGGATCCAGACACTTTCCTCGAGCGAACGAAGGCTGGTTTCCTTGATTGAAGCAAAAAAAGTATGAATATTGCGGACATCCTGGCGGAAATCGAGATACAGCTGCAGGAAGGTAAAACAGATCGCAATCAGTGAACTGAACAGAATCACGCGAAAGGTCAGGCAGTAGGCCAGGCTGTTTTTTTTCCACAACATGGAAGGCAGCAACCCCTCTCAAGAAGAAACAAGGTCCAATATGGTGCAGCCGCGTTGCAATTACGGTGTAATTTCGATGGCTGGACCGGGAATATTTTGATCGGCAAGCATAATCTTCAGCTCAAAACGGCCGGACAAGCGGCGGCGAGCCTCCTCCAACACCAGATCAGGGTGGTTGTTGACCTCGCTGAGATGGGCCAGTATCAGGCAACGAAGGCGGCCTCCGGCCAGTTCATCGGCGAATTGCAGCGAATCATCGTTGGACAGATGTCCCTGGCCGGAAAGGACCCGTTGCTTCAAGGGCAATGGATAGGGCCCCTGCCACAGCATCTCCACATCATGATTGGCCTCGAGGACCAGGGCTTGGCAATGTTGGAGATGATGGCGGATCAGCCGTGTTATCTTCCCGGTATCGGTGCAATAGCCCAGGCAAGATTCGCCATCCCCGACGACAAAGCCCACCGGGTCGGCAGTATCGTGGGAAACGGCAAAGGGATGGATGTGCAGCCCTTCCACTGCAAACGGCTCACCGGTGGCAAACTCCCGGCGCACCGGAATCTGCCCCAAACCCTTTTCAGCGGCTCGGTAGGTCATGGCGTTGGCATAAATGGGTAAATGCAATTTTCTCGCCAACACCCCGACTCCTTTCACATGATCGATATGTTCATGGGTCATCACCAGGGCACTCAGGCTCTCGGCCGCCACGCCGATACGCGCAAGACGACCGATCACCTCCTTGCCGGAAAAGCCGTTATCGATCAGGATCCTGGTGGAACCCGACTCGACCAGGGTGGCATTGCCCTTACTGCCGCTGCCCAAAACGGAAAACTTCACGGCTGCCGGCTGCCATCAGCAGCGACACCGGTATGCCCGAAACCACCGGTGCCGCGCCCGGTTGCATCCAGGGTCCGCACCACCTGCCATTCACCACGTGCCACCGGCGCCAAAACCAACTGGGCGACGCGGTCGCCACGCTTGATGGTATACGGTTGCCGTCCAAGATTGATCAGTCCGATTTTCACTTCCCCCCGATAATCGGCATCAATGGTTCCCGGTGCATTGACCACGGTGACGCCATGCCTGACCGCAAGCCCTGAACGCGGCCGGACCTGAATCTCAAACCCCGGGGGAATCGCCACCGCAAAGCCGCTGGGAATCAAGGCGATATCCCCCGGTTCCAAAATCAACGATTCGGTGAGGGCCGCGCAAACGTCCATGCCCGCGGCCAGTTCGGTTTCATAGGCCGGCAGGGTCAAATCGGCTGTGGCCGTGGAATCCATCCAGGTTACTGCAACAGGGATACTCTGCATTTTTCCACCATTATCCGCTGGAGGAGCTTTCTCGATAAAAAAAAGCCGGTTCCCGCCCGAGCGGCAACCGGCTTGTTCCTTCATGTTCTTTACGCGGACATTATTCTTCGCCTTCCGCCATGGCAGCCTTACGGCTGAGGCGGATACGGCCACGGTTGTCGATGTCGATCACCTTGACCTTGATTACATCGCCTTCCTTGACGACATCGGTCACTTTCTTGACCCGTTCATTGGCCAGTTCAGAAATGTGGACCATGCCGTCGGTCCCGGGGAGGATCTGGACAAAGGCACCGAAATCCTTGATCGTCCGGACTTCCCCCTCGTAGATTTTGCCGACCTCGGGCACGGCGGTAATCTGCTGGATACGTTTGACCAGGGCATTGGCCGACTCGGTGGTGTTGCTGAAGATCTTGATGGTGCCGTCATCTTCCACGTCGATCTTGGAGTCGAACTCGGTGGTCATCTCGCGGATCACCTTGCCGCCGGGGCCGATGATGTCACGGATCTTGTCCGGATGGATCTTGAGGGTCACATATTTGGGCGCATGCTCGGAAACCACCGCACGCGGTGCACTCAGGGCCTCTTCCATTTTCTCCAGGATATGAATCCGGCCCTTCTTGGCCTGTGCCAGGGCCCGGGACATGATCTCGCGGTCAACGCCGTCAATCTTGATGTCCATCTGCAGTCCGGTAATCCCCTCACGGGTACCGACCACCTTGAAGTCCATGTCGCCCAGATGATCCTCGTCACCAAGAATATCGGTCAGCACCACCACCTTGTCGTCTTCCTTGATCAACCCCATGGCCACACCGGAAACCGGTGTCTGTATCGGCACACCGGCATCCATCAGCGCCAGCGATCCGCCGCAGACGGTGGCCATGGAGGAGGAACCGTTGGATTCGAGGACCTCGGAAACCACCCGCAGGGTGTAGGGAAAAGTGTCACCGGCGGGGAGGACCGCCTCGATGCCGCGGCGCGCCAGGGTCCCGTGGCCGATATCGCGGCGGCTCGGCCCACGCAACGGCCGCACCTCGCCCACGCAGAAGGGGGGGAAGTTGTAGTGGAGCATGAAACGGCGGTAGACATCGCCACCAAGGCCCTCCAGGTGCTGCTCGTCACGTTCGCTGCCCAAGGTACAGATAACCAAGGCCTGGGTCTC
Organism: Desulfobulbus sp.; assembly: GCA_050255935.1. Taxonomy (GTDB): domain Bacteria; phylum Desulfobacterota; class Desulfobulbia; order Desulfobulbales; family Desulfobulbaceae; genus Desulfobulbus. Next base: position 21,519 of record JBFWIP010000020.1, on the reverse strand, counting down.
GCCGCGGGTGAACAGGGCGGAGCCATGGGCGCGGGGCAGAATTCCGACCTCGCAACTGATGGGCCGGACATCCTCGAAGGAACGGCCGTCAAGCCGCAGACCCTTGCTGACGATACGGTCACGCATGACCAGTTTTTTATAGCCACTCAACAGTTCGCCGACCTGATTCCGGTTCAGCCCTTCGGGGTCCACCTGCGCCATTACCTCCTCCTTCAGCAGGGAGTAACGGTCGGCGCGGGCCATCTTCTCGGCGACATTGACCACCTCTTCCATTCCGGCGGCGGCGGCGGCCTCAACCTTGGTCTTCAACTCCGGATCCACCTCCGGAGCCTTCACCTCCCGTTTGACTTTGCCGACTTCCTCGCGCAGCTGCAACTGGGTGTCGATCAAGGGTTGAATACCGGCATGGGCAAAAAAGATGGCCTCCAGGACCGTATCCTCCGGCATCTCGCCGGCACGGCCTTCAACCATGACCACCGCGGTCCGGGTGCCGGCAACCACTAGGTTGATCTGCGATTTTTCCAGCTGTTTTTTACTCGGATTGAGCACATACTGGCCGTCGATATAACCGACCCGTGCCGCACCGACCGGGTCGACAAAGGGGATATCGGAAATCAGCAGGGCCGCGGAAGCGCCGTTCATCGCCAACACGTCCGGGTCGTAATCCGAATCAGCGGAAAAGACGGTGGCAATCAGCTGGGTCTCGCTGGAATATCCGTCCGGGAAAAGCGGGCGCAGGGGACGGTCGATCAGGCGGCAGGTCAGGATCTCCTTCTCGCTGGGCCGGCCTATTTCACGCCGGAAGTAGCTGCCGGGAATGCGGCCGGCGGCATACATCCGTTCCTGATATTCAATGGTCAGCGGCAAGAAGCCCATGTCCTTGGATTCCGCTTCGGCGACCACGGTCACCAACACCTTGGCATCGCCGCTGGAAACCACCACCGATCCATTGGCCTGCTTGGCCATTTTCCCTGTTTCCAGGGTGATGACACGGCCGCCTATTTCAGTCTCTCTTGTTGTAATCATGCATACTCCTGTTCCGGATATCCCGGAATGTGCGTTAAAGGGTGACGATGGACCGGCGCAGCTGAACATACGTCACAAAGGCACAAAGGATGCAGCGACAATCCACATCCCTTGCCCATTTAGACAGCCTCGTCAAAGCCCAAGGGAATGTATTCCCCCGGGGCATCGCAAAAAAAAAATGACGAAGCAGGAAACGTCGTTCCCGAACCACTTTGCGAGAACGACAATTCTCTCTGTGTCCTTTGTGTCTTTATGACCTCCCGCTGCTGCCGCGCGGACTCATCGTGAAAAAAAGGGCGGCGGAGAAAATACCGCCGCCCGGGATACGGCAAACGACTTACTTGCGGATACCAAGCTGCTGGATCAGGGTCCGGTACTTGGTGACGTCCTTCTTCTGCAGATACTTGAGCAAATTACGACGCTGACCAACCAGCTTCAACAGGCCGCGGCGGGAATGATGATCCTTGGCGTGGGTCTTGAAGTGCTCGGTCAGATAGAGAATGCGGTCGGTCAGGAGGGCAATCTGCACCTCGCAGGAACCGGTGTCGTTCTCATGGGTTTTGAATTTCTCAATAATCTCTTGTTTTTTCTCCGTTGTTTGCGCCATGGCGTTCCTTCTTGTCCTTCTGCTGCCAGAAAAGCATTTCCCTCAGCCTTTACTGGAGTCTGGATGGGGTGTCCCTGATCCCGTATCAGAGGGTCGACACGGGGGAACGGTTTGTAACTTCTATACCCGACGGCCGTTCGCCGAGGCAAGGGTAAACCGACGTTTGTCCGAGACACGTAAGTATCTCCGTGATACTGTGCCTGGACTCGCACAGCCGCTGCAGGCCGTCGTCGCCGAAAAGCTCGGTTCCGCAAAGGCATTGCCCAACCTGGAAGGGACCGCTTTCCGTCCTCCGCAATCCGATCAGATGGGCGCCGCAGCCCAGGGCTTTGCCGAGATCGGCGGCCAGCACCCGCACATAGGTTCCCCGGCTGCAGCTGACTTCCACCGCAAGTTGTTTGTTCACCGGATCATAGCCGCGAAATTGCAGCGCATGGATCTCGATCGGCTTGGCCTCCTTCTTGATCATCACGCCCCGACGGGCGTAGGCATAAAGCGGTTTGCCCTTATGCTTGGCGGCGGAAAAAGGAGGCGGCGCCTGCAATTGCGGCCCGGTATGGGCCCGCAGGCAGGACGTAATCAATTCCTGGTTGAGTTCCGGCACATCGTATTCCCCAACGACCTCGCCCTCGGGATCCTGGGTCGTGGTTTCCACCCCCAGTTGCAGCTGCGCCACATAGGTTTTCCGCCCCGCCATGAACTGCTCGATACAGCGGGTTGCCGCCCTTCCGGCACAGATGATCATCAGCCCGGTGGCAAAGGGGTCCAGCGTGCCGGCATGACCCACCTTTTTGATCCCGAGCAGCCGGCGCACCCGCCTGACCACGGCAAAGGAGGTCATTCCCGCCGGCTTGTCGATCAGGAAGACACCTTCGCTCCATTCCAAACCGGCCCTCTCCCGGGCCTGCGTATCCGTCATCGATCAGGCAAGCACTTCGGGGCGCAGCAGATCGACCAAGATATCCCGCACCGTATCCATGCTCTGCCCCTTGAACCGGCAGCCACTGGCATTGCGGTGACCGCCGCCGCCGAATCGGGCCGCAATCAGGGAAACATCGCACTGCCCCTTGGCCCGCAGGCTGACGGAAATGTGCTCGGCTTCGATTTCTTTCAAAAACACCGCTACTCGCACCGTAGCCACGGCCCGGGGAAAATTGATGAAGTATTCGGTGTCTGCCATGGTGGTGAAGGTACGTTCGAGCATGTTCTGTGTCACGCGGATGACGGCGATCCGGTCGCGCTCATGCATTTCCAGGGTCGCCAGGACCTCCTGCATCAGCCGAAGCCGACCAAGGGTGGAGTTGTCGTAGAGTTGGTTGGCCATCACCTCCGGCCGCACCCCGCGGCGAACCAACTCTCCGGCCACGGCAAAGGTATGGCTGCTGGTGGATTCATAGCGGAAGGAACCGGTATCGGTGTTGATCGCCACATAGAGGCACTCGGCCGCCCTTTTGGAGACTTCCGCCCCCAGGGCCTCGGCCAGGTCGAAGATCATTTCCCCGGTCGAGGACCGCTGCGGTTCGATCCAGCAACCGTCGCCAAAGCCGTTGCTGCCCTTGTGGTGATCAATGACCATCAACGGCCGAAAGGTGACCAGTTCCCTGCTATGACGTCCGAGACGGTGATCCTCACTGCAATCCAGGCAGAGGGCGAGCAAATCATCGCCCGCAGCCTGCACGAAAGCCCGGACGGCCTCGATGTCGGTCTGAATCTGTCCGCAACCGGGTAAAAACCGATACAGATGGGTGACCGGATCTTCCAGAAAACGAAGCACCTGCTTGCCCATTCCCTCCAGGATCTCGGCCAGTCCGAGCAACGATCCCAAGGCATCGCCGTCGGGATTGAAATGCGTTGCCAGGAGAACATGCCCCTTCTCCCGAACCGTTTCCAGAATTCGCGTATCAGGACTGCTCATCTTTGTGCTCCTCATGGATCTGGCGGAACAAATTTTCCATCCGCTCCACCTCTTCGTTGAGGCTGTCAAAATAAAACAGCAGCTCGGGGGTGTATCGCAGATTCAACACCTTGGCCAAGTGGCTGCGAAAAAAGCCCTTGGCCCGCTGCATGCCCTTGAGGGCCGCCTTGCCGTCAGCTCCGGGCGGCACGGTGAAATAGATTTTGGCCTGCTTGAGATCCGGAGTCACCACCACCCGGGAGATCGCCACCCCGGACAAGCGGGGATCAGCCACCTGTTGCAGGAAAAGGAGCGTCAATTCGTTCTTGACCGCCTCGCCCACCCGCTTGGGACGGGAGGATTCGGGCCGACCAAGCCCGGGTAATTGAAAATCAAAATCTTGGGTCATCGGCCGACTGCCTACAGGGTTGCCTCGACCTCATCAAGGACAAAGGCCTCGAGGTTATCGCCAAGCTTGATATCGTTGAAATGCTCGATGCCGATACCGCATTCAAAACCGGTCAGCACCTCTTTGACATCGTCCTTAAAGCGCCGCAGCGAGGCGATCTTGCCGGTATAGATGACCACACCGTCGCGGAGAACGCGCACCCGGGCATTGCGTTCGATCTTGCCGGCAATGACCGAACAGCCGGCAATCATCCCGACCTTGGGCACCTGGAAGGTTTCGCGCACCTCCGCGGTCCCGATAACCCGTTCTTCAAAGGTCGGCTCGAGCATGCCCTTCATGGCCTTCTCGATATCCTCGAGGGCATGATAGATGACGTCGTAGGAGCGGACATCCACCCCTTCCCGTTCGGCCAGTTCCTTGACCTTGACCGTGGGCCGCACATTGAATCCGATGATGATGGCATCGGATGCGGCCGCCAGGTGGATATCGCTTTCGGTGATCGAACCGGTGCCCTCGTGAAGGGAGCGGACCCGGATATCCTTGGTCGACAGGTTCTCGGCAGCCTGGCCAAAGGCCTGCAATGTACCCTGGACGTCGGCACGGAGGATAACCCGCAGTTCCTTGACATCCTGCTCCGCCATTTTCTCAAACAGATTGTCCAGCGATACCTTGGAAGCGGAGGCCAACTCGGTCTCGCGGGCCTTCAACTGGCGGGCATTGGCCACCGACTTGGCCATTTTCTCGTCGGTCAGGACGACGAATTCATCACCGGCCTGGGGCACACCCGACAGTCCCTGCACCTCGACCGGAATCGACGGCCCGGCCTCCTCAACCTGTTCGCCGCGTTCATTGGTCAGGGAACGCACCTTACCGCTGTAAATACCGGCCACGAAGTTGTCGCCCGGGCGAAGGGTACCTTCCTGAACGAGGACGGTGGCCACCGGACCGCGCCCCTTGTGCAGCTGCGCCTCGATAACCGTGCCCTTGGCCTTCCGGGTCGGATCGGCGCGCAACTCAAGGATCTCGGCCTGCAACTGCACCGACTCAAGCAGATTGCCGATACCGATCCCCTTCTTGGCCGAGGTCTCGCAATAGATGGTGGTCCCGCCCCAATCCTCGGGAATGAGGCCGAATTCGCTCAACTCGCGTTTCACCCGATCAGGATCGGCGTTGTCCTTGTCGATCTTGTTGATGGCCACGACGATGGGAACATCGGCAGCCTTGGAGTGGGCAATGGCCTCCTTGGTCTGATCCATGACGCCGTCATCGGCGGCAACAACCAGAACGACGATGTCGGTCACCTTGGCACCGCGGGAACGCATTTCGGTGAAGGCCGCATGCCCCGGGGTATCGACAAAGGTCAGGTCACCGGAAGGCGCCTGGACATGATAGGCGCCGATATGCTGGGTGATGCCGCCGGCCTCGCCGGCGACCACGTCGGTTTTACGGATTGCGTCCAGGATGGAGGTCTTCCCGTGATCGACATGCCCCATGACCGTGACCACCGGAGGCCGGGCCACGGCTTCACCGCCCATCTCCTCTTCCTGTTCCTGCAAGGCCTCGAGTTCGAGCTCCTCGGTCATGGCCTGCTCGACCTCGTAGCCGAAATCCGTGGCGACCAGGGAGGCGGTATCGACATCAAGGGCCTGATTCAGGGTGGCGAGAACGCCCAGTTTCATCAGGGCGGCAATCACCTCGCTGGCCTTGACCCCCATACGCTTGGCCAAATCGCCCACACTGATGGTGGCGACGACCTTGATCCGGCGCTTGATGGCCTTGGTTTCGGCCACAGGGGCCAAGTCCTGGAAATCCCTGCGGCTGTCTTTCTTTTTCCTGCCTTTGCGGTGACGCATGTATTCGCCGTCACCATCGCCGGCAAAATCGATTCGGGCCTTGCCGCCACCTTTTTTGGCGCCCTTGCCGCCCTTTCTGTTAAGATCGTCCTCTTCGCCATGAATGGCAACGACGCGTCTCCCTTTTTTCTTGCCCTTGACCTCTGCCCGTCCGGCCTCCTCCTTAGGAGTAAACGGCATTGGCACCTCGTCGACCTTGCCGGCCACCGGACGGGACGGACGAGCCGGGCGCTGCTTGGCAGCCGGAGCCGACTTGGCCCGTTTCTCGGGAACAGGAATGACCACCCG
>JBFWIP010000020.1:0-15342 GCA_050255935.1 Desulfobulbus sp. | reverse complement strand
ATCGGACCCAGCCTCGAGCTCTGCGGCGGCATCGCCGGACGATGCAGCTTCTTCGGCGGGTGCAGGTTCCTCGGCTACCGGCGCTTCTGTCGCCTCGGCCTCCGTGACCTCGGCGGAAGCGGTGTCATCGGCCTCGGGTTCCGCGGTAACGGCGGGCTCGGTCGCAACCGGTTCGGCGGGAGTTTCCTCCGCCTCTTCCTGGGCCTTCAATCTCGCTTCCAGGGCCTGAACTTCAGCTTCCAGGGCGAGGGCTTCGGCCTCTTCCTGGCGCTTGGCCGCCTCTTCCTTATCGGCCTTGGAACGACGACGAATCACCGTTTTGGGCTTGGCGGCGCTGTTCTCGGAACGACCCTTGAGTTCAATACGCCCCCCTGCTGCCCCGAGGGCAGGATCACCTTTCAATTTCTTTCGAATATCCGCTGCCATATCGTCGTCTACACTTGAACTATGACTCGCTATGGGATAGCCCATTGCGATTAACTTGTCCGCCAGTTCCTTACTTTTCAGCCCTACTTCCTTTGCAAGATCATAAATTCGAACCTTACTCATCAAATGCTCCCTTCCTCTGTAACCCACCACGCATCGGCGTTAGTCCTGCTTGAGGACTTTCTTGGATTTTTTCGCCATGCGTTTGCGGCAGTTTTCCTGGTCGCAACAATAAACGCCCTTCCCCGGCAGACGCCTCCGCCCGTCTTCAACCAGCCTGCCTTCCACTGCAACAAAGCGAACCAACTCCGTCTGCGGCCCCTTGAGGCCACAGCCACGACAGGTTCTTTGCGGGACATGCCCTCTGCGCATTACTCCAGTTCGGTGGATTGGTTCTCTTCGGATTCCATCGTCGGCGCCTGTTCGACCGTCTCCTCTCCCTCTTCGGTGTCGACCGCACCGTCGGGATCCGGAGAAGCGACGGCTCCGGCAGCCTGCTGAATGAGTTGGGCCTTTTCTTGATCCATCCGGGCCAGGCTCATCAGTTGCTCAATATCGGCGGAGGCCAGCAGGGCACTCGTGGTGATTCCTCCGGCAAAAAGCCGGTCGGCAAGCCCCTCATCCACGCCCTCGACCTGCACCAACGAACGATACCCCGGATGCTCCAGATTGGCGTACCGCTGCTCGCTCTTGACATCGATCTTCCATCCCAGCAGCCGGGAGGCCAGGCGGACATTCTGCCCCTGACGGCCGATGGCCAGCGACAACTGGTCGTCCGGCACCACCACGGTCAGGGCCTTGCGATCATCGTCAACAATCACCATCGATACCTCGGCCGGAGCCAGGGCGTTGTAGACATATTTGGCCGGATCCGGACTCCAGGGGACGATGTCGATCCGCTCCCCCTGCAGTTCCTGCACCACGTTCTGGACCCGAGAGCCCTTGAGCCCGACACAGGCACCGACCGGATCGACATCGGATTCAATCGAGGAAACCGCGATCTTGGCCCGGAAACCGGGTTCGCGGCTCGCCCCCATGATCTTGACGATCCCCTCGGCAATCTCCGGCACCTCCATCTCAAACAGCTTGATCAAAAACTCGTTGCAGGTCCGGCTGAGGATCAGCTGCGCATCGCGATACTTGCCTTCACGGGTATCACGCCGCACCTCCTGGACATAGGCGCGGATGCGGTCGCCTTGCTTGTAGGAACGCTTGGGGATCTGCCCATCCCGGGGCAACACCGCATCGGTGCGTCCCAGGTTGATGATCATGTCGCCGCGTTCAAAGCGCTGCACGATCCCATTGACGATGCTACCCTCGCGGTCGCGGTACATTTCATAGATGACATCGCGCTCGGCATCGCGCATCCGATGGATGATGACCTGTTTGGCCGACTGCGCGGCGATACGGCCGAGATCGGCGATATTGTCCATCTTTTCGCCCAGATCGTCGTCCAACTCGGCATCGGGATCGAGCCGGCGGGCATCTTCCAGGGAAATCTCGGTCTCCTCGTCGAAAACCTCGTCGACCACGGTCCGGTACTGAAAGACCTCGACCTCGCCCAGATCCTCGCTGAACTGCACCTCGATCTCACGGCGGTTGCCGTATTTTTTCCGCACCGCGGAACGAACGGCTTCTTCGATGGCGTCAATCAGCAAGGTACGATCAATGCCTTTATCCCGACAGATCTGATCGACAATTCGTTTTAAATTTTCTGCTCCAACCATTCTCTACTCCAACTCAGGCTCTCGTTCCCGTTGTTGCCGCAGCCTCTCCAATCCGGAGGCTGCCCGACAGCGGCCGATCCGGGACTACAGCGTCAACCGGGCCTTCGATATATTTTCCAAATCGATGCGGACCGTTTCCTTTTCCATCTTCAAAACGACGGTATCCTCCTCCAGGCCCGACAGGGTCCCGACAAGCACCTTCTGCCCATCCAGAGGTTCCCGCAGCTTGACCCGAACCAGACGATCGGCAAACCGTGTAAAATCGGTCTTTTTTTTCAACGGCCGCTCAAGGCCGGGCGAAGAGACTTCAAGATGATAGGCGTGACTGATCAGGTCTTCCACTTCAAGATAGGCACTGATTTCCCGGCTGACCTCGGCACAATCGTCAATGGTGACACCACCCTCTTTATCGATGTAGAATCGAAGCACCCAGCCATGTCCTTCTCGCCGGAATTGTACCTCAACCAGCTCCATCCCCATGTCTTCTAAGAGGGGTTCGGCAAACCCCTGGATGGTCGCCAACAATCGATCAGCGGTTTCTTCCAATGCTCTTGATCCGTTCCTATTCAATGTGTGGTAACAGCGACCCTTGATGGGAAAATAACGTTTTCCGGAAACAGACAATAAAAAAAGCGGGCAGAGCCCACTTTCACGTAACCGGCACATCCGGCGGTCGATTCCGCCGGAATCAGAGGAATCAGCCTGCCCAAGGCCGGAACGACCTCTTCATGGAGCGGGCGACGGGGTTCGAACCCGCGACCCCAAGCTTGGGAAGCTTGTACTCTGCCAACTGAGCTACACCCGCTCTCCACTGATCCCTAGAAAGTCAGTCAAGATAGAGCATCAACGAATAATTGTCAAGCAACAACAAAATGATGCTCAACAATTTTACTCTGCAGCCCGCCCATCGTCTCCTCGCCGGCCCGTTCCATCGGCACTCGATCTTCAGCCGGGATTCGCCCGTCCCTTCCCCGGATCCCGCCGATTCCCGGTTTAACTTCCCGGCCTTTGTGTGTATAATTGCGCGCATGGACGTTATCACCACCCATATCGGCGCAGATTTCGACAGCCTTGCCGCGATGATCGCCGCCAAGCGGCTCTATCCGAAGGCCGAACTGGTGTTTTCCGGTTCGCAAGAAAAAACCGTCCGCAATTACCTGGCCCAGGAATTCCGCAATATCTACGAATTCAAAAAAATCAAGCATATCGACCCGACGCGGATCACACGACTGATCGTGGTCGACACCCGGCAGGCGGAACGGCTCGGGGCCTTGGCCGAATGCCTGCACAATCGGCAGTTGTCGATCCATCTCTACGACCACCATCCGGACGCACCCGGTGATCTTCAAGGGGAAATCGAGGTCATCCGCCGTTTCGGCTCCACCACCACGATTTTTGTCGACCTGTTCCAGGAGCGCGGCATCACCCCCAGCCCTGACGAAGCCACCCTGATGGCGCTCGGCATCTACGAGGATACCGGTAGTTTCCTTCACTCCTCCACCTGCCCGGAAGACCTGACCGCCGCGGCCTGGCTGCTCGGCCATGGCGCCAATCTCGACATCGTCACCCAGTTCGTCTCCCGCGAGCTTTCCGCCGAGCAGATCAACCTCATCGGCCGCCTGCAGCAACAGGCGCAATCCTATGTGATTCGCGGCGTGACCGTGGTGATCTGCATCCTGACCGAAGAGGAATACATCGACGATTTTGCGGTGGTGGTGCAGCGGCTGATGGTGATGGAAAACATTGACGTGCTCTTTGCCCTGGCCAGCATGGGGGAACGGACCTATCTCATCGCCCGCAGCCGGATTCCGGAAGTCAATGCCGGTGCCGTCGCCCGGGAATTCGGTGGCGGCGGCCACGCCTCGGCCGCCTCGGCGACCATCCGCGGCCTGACCATTGCCGAGGCCGAAGAACGGCTGGTGGGACTGCTCCATGACCATATCCGCCCCAAGGCCGTTGCCGCCGAGATGATGAGTTCGCCTGCGATCACGGTCACGCCCGAGGTGAGCATCGAGCAGGCCAACCGGCTGATGACCCGTTACAATGTCACCGTGCTGCCGGTGGTGCGGGACAACGGCGGCCGGGAAAACGGCCCCCATCCCACCGGATTGCTGGGAATGATCTCGCGCATGGTGGTGGAAAAAGCCATCTTTCACAAACTGGGATCCCTGCCGGTGGCCGAGTACATGACCACCGACATCGCCACCCTGGCGGAGAGCGGCACCCTGGCGGATGTCCAGAAGCTGATCGTGGAAAACCGTCAACGGTTGATCCCGGTGCTCAGGGAGGATACCATCATCGGCGTGATCACCCGCACCGACCTCATGGGTCTCTTGGTTAATGATCCCGGCCAGCTGCCCGGCGACCTCCTGCGCAGCGACGAACGGCCCTCCGTGGAACGGACCCGCAACCTCGTCGGCGTCATGACCCAGGTGCTGCCACGGGAAATCATCGTCCTGTTGCGCGAAATCGGCGAATCCGCAGCCGGCCTCGGTTACCACGCCTATGTGGCCGGCGGTTTTGTCCGCGACCTGCTGCTGCACGTCAAAAACACCGACATCGATGTGGTCATCGAAGGCGACGGAATCCGCTTTGCCAAGCATCTGGCGGACAAGCATCGCGGCATTGTCCACCCGCACGAGAAATTCGGCACCGCCACGGTGGTCTTCCCCGACCAAACCCGGATCGACGTGGCGACGGCCCGGTTGGAGTACTACGAGCATCCGGCGGCCAAGCCCACGGTGGAACTGAGTTCGATCAAACTGGACCTCTACCGCCGCGATTTCACCATCAATGCCATGGCCATCCACCTCAACCCGGAACGGTTCGGGGCGCTGGTCGACTATTTCAACTGCCAAAACGACCTCAAGGAGCGGCGCATCCAGGTGCTGCACAACCTCAGTTTTGTGGAGGACCCCACCCGTATCTTCCGCGCGATCCGTTTCGAGGGCCGGCTTGACTTCACCATCACCCGCCACACCGAAAAACTGATCAAGAACACGGTGCAGATGAATCTGTTCGACCACTTTGAAGAGCCCCGCTTCTTTCACGAACTGAAACTGATTCTCTCGGAAAACAACCCCATTCCGGCCCTGCGGCGGATGGACGCCTTCAAGCTCTTCCCTTTTCTCTGGCCGGACCTGCGCCCCAACCTGAAGATCGACCGCCGCTTCCTCCATTACCTCACCCAGGCGAACCAGGCCATTTCCTGGTTCCGGCTGCTCTATCTGCCCGACGCCGTTGACACCTGGATGGTGTATCTGCTGGCCATCTTCAGCCGCTCCCGCACCAAGGAACTGATCAACTTCTGCAACCGGTTCGACCTCCCCCCTAAACAACGCAAGAAGCTGATCCAACAAAAAAACGATGTCGAACGGATCGCCCGGGAGATGGTCAAGCGAACCTATTTCAAGCCCAGCGAGATCTATTGGCTGCTCATCGATCTCGAACCCGAGGGATGGCTCTACCTGATGACCATTGCCCGCAAGCGGTTCATCCAGCAGGCGGCCTCCCTCTTTGTCACCCAACTGCGCACGGTCAAGCCCTTGGTCACCGGCGATGAACTCAAGCGGTTGGGCTACATTCCCGGGCCGCAGTTCCGCACCATGCGCAACCATCTCATCGAAGGCCAGCTCGACGGCGCCATCGGCGATCATCAACAGGCCCTGGATTTCATCCGCGGGACATACCCGGTGGCCCCCCCGGCAACCCGCTAAGGCGCAGCCCTTTTCCCCTCGCTTTTCTCCTGATCGGCCTTATGGTTGTCTCCCAAAAGAAACACACAAAACAGCAACTTTTCTTCGAGGATATTTCCGGTGATGGATTTTGATGTCAACACCTTCATGCGCCAGCTGATTATTCAGGCCCCGCCCCTGCTCTTTGCCTTGACCGTCCACGAACTGGCCCACGGATACGTGGCCTGGCGCCTGGGCGACCCGACGGCGAAAAACGCGGGGCGCCTGACCATCAACCCATTCAAGCATCTCGATCCACTCGGGGTGCTGGCCTTCATCATCATGAAAATCGGCTGGGCCAAACCGGTCCCGGTCGACCCGAGATATTTCCGCCATCCGCGCCAGGATATGCTCAAGGTTGCCCTGGCCGGGCCGGGAGCCAACGTGCTTCTGGCCATTGCCAGTGCTGCCGTCGCCCATCTGGCAGTCAACTTCTTCCGTTTTCTGCCCTTTGCCTTTTTGCAACCCCTGGTGGCCATGCTGGCGGCCAGCGTCTGGATCAACATCATGCTGGCGGTGTTCAACTGCATCCCCATTCCACCCCTGGACGGCTCCAAGGTGCTCATGGGCCTGCTTCCGCCCGAAAGCGCCCGCAGCTATGCCAAGCTCGAGCCCTACGGCTTTTTCATTCTTCTCGGCCTCTTCTATACCGGCATGATCAGCTGGCTGATCATGCCGATCATCCGTTTTTCCAACTCCCTGCTCCTGGGATAAAAAAAAGGGCCCGGCATTTTGCGGCCGGGCCCTCTCCACAATGCGCCTGAAGACTGCAGCGATTACAGCTTATAGCTGAAGCCGAAGGTCAACAGGTGAGCGGATGCGTCTTCAATGCGGCCGCTGACGACGCCATTATCGACCGTGCGGCTCTCCTTGTCGTCGTACAGATAGGCCACGCCCATTTCCATGTTCTCGTTGATTTTGTAGCGAATGCCCAGCGAATAGAGCAGGGCATCGGAATCCGGCAATTCGAACCCGAGATTGTCCGAGGGCACAGGATTCTCGTCAATGGCGAAACCCGCCATCAGGATGAAATTATTTTTCATGTCATAGCTGAGGCTGAGGCGCCACGCGTCGGAATCCTTCCAATATTTGGCCAGCGGCGCATCAAAATTGGCAAGCGGATTCGGGGAGGTGAAGGCAGTGGCGTAGTTGAAGTCCAGGGTTTTGTATTTCGACCAGTAGGTTCGATCATATTCCAGTTCAACGGTCAACTGATCAAAGAAGGTGGTGGAAACAGCCACCGCCAGGACCGCCGGCAGGGGGATCTCCACTTCCGCATAGCCACTGTACCGGATCATCGGGCCGAGAAGATATTGGAGTGTCGCCTCGCCATCCACGGTTAAATCGACATTGGAACGGTAGGTCACGCTGAGATTGGTATTGTCCACAGGCTTGACGGTGGCCGCCAGATTGTAGCCGAAATCCCAGGAATCCCCATTCATATCTCGGGTAAAGACATCCCTGTCCCGAAAATTGCTTTTCACCGTGCCATCGGTATACACACCCCGCAGCCCCGCACCGACCGAGAACCTATCGTTGAACCTGTAAGAAACCGTGGGGTTGAACTCGAAAACCTTCAGGGAAAATTCTTCGGCGTACGATTTGGGATACGGGTCCTTCCATTGCTTGGAAAGTCCTCCCGGCGCGGTCACGGAAAAGCCGAAACGGACGTTGTTAAAGTCCGGCGAGACCGCAAAAAGAGTGGGCAGAAAAAAATCCTCCGCCTCCGAGCTGCCACTATTATATGATGTCCGGGCATCCTTGTAATCGATTGAACCCAGATGGATCCAGGTGGCCCCGACTTCCAGTGTCCAGCAATTTTCCAGCCAGGACATGTTGGCCGGGTTGTAATACGTGGCATCGGCACCCGGCGTGTAGGCCACGTAGCCTCCCGAACGGGCCGTGGAATTCAGCGACTGTTCCGGGATCCGGTACCCTGAGGCCATGGCCTGACTCGCCGCGGCCAGCAGGATCACTCCTGACGCGCCCAGTTTTTTGTTCATGATTCCCCCCTTTATTGGTGTTGCCGTGAAGCGTGCAGCCGCCTACACGTGAATGGTATCGGCGGAGTAGAGATACCGTTTGATCTTGTGGGTGGCGGTCTTGACAAAGGGCTCACGCCGTTCAAGAATGCGGGACAGCCGCGACGAGGCCGAAATCTGCTCGTTCACGGTGGTCCGCATTTCCTCCAGCAACCCGGCAAGATACTGGTGGCGCTGACTGCGGTTCTGACCAGCGGTTTTGCTGTCGATAAATTCATAATCCGGATAAACCCAGGCCTCGAGCATGCCCCGGTTTTCCACCACCAGCGCTTCGACCACGAAGGGATAGGCATTGATTTTGTGCTCGATCGCCTCCGGGTACACATTCTCGCCGTTGGAGAGCACGATCACGGATTTGGACCGCCCCTTGATATGGAGATTGCCGACACTGTCGATCAGGCCGAGGTCACCGGTACGCAGCCAGCCATCTTCGGTCAGGGCTTCGCGGGTGGCTTCGGGATCGTTGAGATAGCCCTTCATGATATTCTTGCCCTGGGCCCATATCTCGCCGACGCCCGTCTCCGGGAGAGGATCCTCAATCCGTATTTTGACATGAGGGACCGGCTTGCCGGTCGATCCGGGGCGGACGGTTGTATCCCCGTACGGACCGCCAGCCAGCAACGGCGAGGCCTCGGTCAGGCCGTAGCCAACGATAAAGGGAAAACCGGCATCCCGGAGAAAACACTCGACTTCCGGATTCAGGGCCGCCCCGCCAATCCCCATAATTTCCAGGTTGTTGCCGAAAAAGGCGCTCAACTTGGCGCCGATTTTTCGGTAAATGACTTTGCGGCTCAGGCTGAAGCGACAAAAAAAGCTCAACACCTTGCTTTTTTCCACTGCCGGGGCAATCCGCTTTTTGAATATTTTTTCAATAATCAACGGCACCACCAGCATTACCTGCGGTTTTTCCTTGGAGCAAATCCGCTGGAGGACCGCGGGCGTGGGCGTCTTGCCCGCATAGACAACCCGGCAGCCTTTGAGCAGGGGGAGCAGAAAACCGACCGTGAACTCATAGGTGTGGGAGATGGGCAGGACGGAAAGAAACACCCATTTTGGGGGGATGCTCTCGATAATACCGGCTGCGGACCAGGCATTGGCGCAGAGATTGCCGTGGCTGAGCATGACCGCCTTGGAAAAGCCCGATGTTCCCGAAGTGTAGAGGATGGCGGCTACGTCGTCCGTGTCCACCGGAGGAAACTCGAGCAGTTCATCGCGGGCCTGATCACCGTATTCGGCCAGGGCGGCGGCAAGAACTTCACTGAAGGGCTGCACCGCAATCAGGCCGGTATCGTCACGATAATCGTCCAGGGTGATGACGTGCTTGAGTTGCTGCTTGAAATCGTATATTTTTTCCATCTGCCGCTGGGTCAGGAAGATGCAATCGCATTGCATCTCTCCCAGGATATGATGGACATCGGCATCGGGCAGATCGGGAAAGATCGGAACCGTGGCCGCTCCAAGCCGGACAACCGCCAAATAGACCGTGCCCCAATTATGGGAATTTTCCCCAAGCAAGGCGACCCGATCACCGGCCTTGACGCCGAGTTGCCGCAAATAGGCGGCCACGGCCAGGATCCGTTCATGAAAGGCTTTGTAGGTCAACGGTTCTTCCAGAGCCATGCCGATAGCCGGAAATGAACGAAATTTTCGACAACTGATATCAACCAGATCGTTCAAGGTGACCGGATTTTCCTGAATGGCCGGAAGATGTGCGGCCACCGCCTGATCAGCGGGTATCTCCTGCGTTATTTCCTGCTCATGGTCTGCTGTTTCTGGTTGCGTCTGCATAGCTCCTCCCTCCCCAAATACCCTGCGGTTGCTTATCGCAGGGCTGTTTACCATAAGAAAGGTTGACTTTCAAAGAAAAGGGCAATCTGCTTGACAGGCTCGAAGAAGGAATATAAATTTCACCATTTTATTCAATCACCTTCATCCTACCCGCATCCTTCCATGCAACGATTCATTTTTTTCCTGCTGTTTCTCCTGATCAGTCCAGCCCTGCTTCTACCCTTGGCAGCCAGTGGAAACACTGTCCGTCCGGCTGTTGTTGTCGCTCCCGGCGACAAGCACAAACAGAAAAAGACCTCCTCGAAAACGAAACCGGCCCCCACAAGCACGGCCCGGGTGAAAGGGGTTCCGGCCAAAACGGTGTCCCGCAAGGCTGCTTGCGCCAAGACCTCGTCCGTCAAAAAAAAGAAACCGGTTGTAAGCAGCTCCCGCAAGAAATCCCGGACGCAAACCCGGCAAAGCAAGATCGCCGCTACAAAACGGACGCCGCCTAAACGGGGCGTCCGCTCCCGGGCACGCGCCCTGCCGGCTGTCACTCCAGGCCCGGTGGCCGGGAACCAGTCCGACATTGCCTCCCAAATCAGCGCCCGCAGCGTGATGGTGATGGATGGGGCGAACGGCGAGATCGTTTTTGCCAAAATGCCGGACAATCCCCGCCAACCGGCTTCGACCATCAAAATCGTCACCGCGATGATTGCGCTTGAATCCTTAAAAAAAGGCGAAAGTATCGCGGTAAGCCGCCATGCCGCCGATATGCCGAGCTCCAAGATCTTTCTTGAACCCGGCAATACCTACCTGGCCGATGATTTGATCAGCGCGGTTCTTCTTGCCTCGGCCAACGACGCCAGTGTGGCGCTGGCGGAAAAAATTGCCGGGAGCGAGGAAAAATTCGCCCATCTTATGACGCTCAGCGCCAAGATGTGGGGAGCGAAAAACACGGTCTGCCGTACCGCCTCCGGCCTGACTGCGGTCGGCCAGCAGTCAACGGCCCGCGACCTGGCCAACCTGTTTCGCTATGCCATGCGCCATGAGGCTTTCGCCGCACGCATGCAGCAAAAATACGTCAGCACTTCCTACGGGAAAAAACTCCGCAACCATAACCGGGCGCTCTGGCGGATCGACGGCGCGGTCGGCGGCAAAACCGGCTACACTGTGGCGGCCCGCCAGACCTATGTCGGTCAGTTCACCCGTGATGGCCAATCGATTGTGGTTGCCATCATGGGCAGCGAAACGATGTGGGCCGACCTCGCCAAACTGGTGGAATACGGATTCAAGAAAAAAAGCGGGGAACGGCTTGCCCATTCAACCACCTAGCGCACCTGCGGTGGCAACAAAAAAGGCCTGCATATCATGCAGGCCTTTTTTGTTAAAAAATATTTCGAACCGTTTGCCGGCAATCGCTATTCCCCTCCGATCTGTTTTCTCACCATATCGAGCAGCATCTCTCGCTTGAAAGGTTTTTCCAAGGTGGCAATATCGCCCAGGTAACCGGCCATGGTCAGATACCGCTCGGCTTTGATGGCACCGCCACCTGAGATAGCCAAAATTTTCAAGTCCGGATAGTCGCGAACCAGTTCCATGATGAACTTGAGCCCGTCCTTCACCGGCATGATCATATCAGTAATCACCAGGTCAAAGGCGTATCGCCCCACCAACGTCAGGCCTTCTTCACCGTTTTCGGCCGTATGAACCGTATAGCCTTCAAGCTCCAGCATCTGGGTGAGCATGGTACGAATCTGCGCCTCGTCGTCAACCACCAATATCCGCTTCACGGACCTTTCTCTCCCCTTCTATAGTGAAAAAACATATGAAATCATTTCATCTCCTATACTAGGGAGCTTTCGGTCGATCAACTGCTTTTTTTGCTTGCTGCCTGTTTTTCCGTCCTGCACAGTCGTCCGAAACCACCGGGAATGGTACCGGAAGACCAGAAAGCCCGCCCCTGTTTGAAGTCGACAAACCACTGCCCTCCCGGTTTTCTCACCGCATCGACAAAAATAAAGGGTTGCTCCCCGGAAAAACATTGGTGCAGATACTGGTCATGGGCTTTTTTCTCCTGTGCAAGCAATGACAAGGCCTCGGCCATGGTCGGCAGGCGCCAATCGGAATACCCGGCAAATTGTTCCTCGTTGATCCGGGCAATTTCCCGGCGGATGGAACGATGGCTCATGATGTCGAGCCCCCCCCGTTGCCACATCAAACCGGTAACGGTATCCGTGACGGTCAAGCCGTCACCGTTGTCCACAAGCTCGTTGGCAAAAGCACCTTGCGGATTCCGTTCCTGATCGGCAAAATCATACCTGCCGACCAATGCGGTAATGTCTGCTTCATTGAGTTCCTCAGCCTGGTCGGGAAGAACAACCTGCGCCCGAACCGGTTCCCTGGAGGTCCGTATCGGCAGCCCCGATTCGCCCGGGCCTTTTTGTTCCGGCTGCTCGAGAAAAACCACCTTGGAGGTATCATCGGTGTCGACCACATGTTCAAGAAGCCATTGTTTCAGTTGCTCATTGATGGGAAAGGTCCGTTCATACAAGGCCGCCTTGCCCTGGTCCCGCACACATTGCCGCACCATTTCCGGCGGAGCGAGAATTTCAGCCATCACTCGGGCATATTTGACCCCTCTTTCCATGAGGCAGAGTTTCGGTTCCTCCTCCCAGGCGTCGATAAAAAAATAGTAGATGCGTTCATTGTTGTTGCGGATCCGTTCCTTTCCGCCCCAACTCTCAAAGGTTCCGAAAGTGTATTCAGGGGTCATTTCCCAATCGATTGCCGGAATGCCTGAAACCACTAATTTATTGAATAACCCCATAGCTTCCTCCCTGACGGTTTCAAAATGGTGAACAAACAGGTATCATGCCTACATTGGAATGCGTTTCTAACATAATAATAATTATTATTTCAATACGCAAATGACTTTTCAAACGGAAGCAGGCATGCCCCTGCCGCTTGGCAACAGCTTGACGCCCAAAGGGATCAACTTCGCCCTCTTCAGCCGCCATGCGCAAACCGTCAGCCTGGTGATCGCCTTTGACGAGGGGGACGGAGAACTGTGGGAGATACCGCTCGATCCTCTTCATCATAAAACCGGCGATGTTTGGCATATTCTCCTGGTCAGGCCGCCAATAAACTTCCGCTACGGCTATCGCATCGACGGGCCGCATGCACCGGCCACCTCGGGACATGCCTTTGATCGCAAACGGATTCTCCTCGACCCCTACGCCAAGGAGATCCACTCACCGGATTGGGGGAGAGAGCGCAGTTGCCTCGGCAGCGAGCCCTGCTGTCTGCCCGATGCCCCCCGGTACGATTGGGAGGAGGACCGCCCGCTCAATATCCCTCTGCGGGACTCGATCATTTACGAACTGCATGTGCGGGGATTCACCCGGGATGCATCCTCGAAAGTGGCCCATCCCGGGACTTTCAAGGGCGTCACTGAAAAAATCAGCTACCTCAAGCGACTGGGCATCACCGCGGTGGAACTGATGCCGGTGACCGAGTTCAATGAAAACGAACCCACCTTCATCAATCCCAGGACCAGGGAAAAACTCAAAAATTTCTGGGGGTACAGCCCGCTTTCCTTCTTTGCCCCCAAATGCAGCTACAGCAGCGATCTGGAAGCCCCGCTGAACGAATTCCGGGACATGGTCAAGGCCCTGCATCGGGCAGGCATCGAGGTGATTCTCGATATCGTCTACAATCATACCGCCGAGGGCGGTACCGACGGACCGACCACCAGCTTTCGCGGAATCGACAACACCATCTATTACCTGCTCGACCCCTGGACCAGGAGCTATCTCAACTATTCGGGCTGCGGCAATACCTGCAACTGCAACCATCCCATTGTCCGCAACCTGATCATGGATGCCCTGCGCTGGTGGGTGGTCGAAATGCACGTGGACGGCTTCCGTTTTGACCTGGCCTCGATCCTGGGCCGTGATGCAAAGGGCAATATCCTGGCCAATCCGCCGGTGGTGGAAATGATCGCCGAAGATCCCATCCTCGCCGACACCAAAATCATTGCCGAAGCCTGGGATGCGGCAGGACTCTACCAGGTGGGCAGTTTCTCGCCCCACCCCCGCTGGGCCGAGTGGAACGGCCGCTTCCGGGACGATGTCCGCGCATTCTGTTGCGGCCGGGCAGGCACGGTCCCGGCACTCGCCACCCGCATTGCCGGCAGCTCGGACCTCTACCAGGCAAACGGCCGCAGCCCGGCCAATTCCATCAACTTCATCACCAGCCACGACGGGTTTACCCTTGCCGACCTGGTCAGCTTCAACGAAAAACACAACCTCGAAAACGGTGAGGGGAACAAAGACGGCGACAACAACAACATCAGTTGGAACAGCGGCGTCGAAGGGCCGACCGCCAGCAAAAAAATCCGAGTCCTCCGCTCCCGCCGGCAACGCACCATGGCCGCCATCCTGCTTCTGTCCCAGGGGGTACCCATGCTGGTGGCCGGCGATGAATTCGGGAGAAGCCAGCAGGGCAACAACAATGCCTGGTGCCAGGACAATCCCATCAGTTGGCTTGACTGGTCCCTGGCCCGGAAAAACGCCAACCAACTGCGCTTCATCCGAAAGCTGATCGCCCTGCGCAAGGCCCATCCCATCTTCCGCCGGGAAGATTTTTTCCCCCATGATCAGGACCCCGCAACGCAGGCCCATTTCCTGGAAATCAACTGGCAGGGATTGGAACCCGGGCGGCAGGACTGGTCCCATGAATGCCATACCCTGGCCTTTCTGCTCAACGGCACCTCGCTTGCACCGGCAGACGATGACTTTTTCATCATGCTCAACGGCCATCCCGAACAAGCCGCGGTTTTCACCATACCCGCCCCCACCCGCAGCCGCCGTTGGGTGCGCATCATTGACACCGGCCGCACCGGGCCGCTTGACGTCGTTGACCCGGACCGGGGAGATACGGTACAGTGCGGCCAACAAATTTCTGTTGCCAATATGGGCTGCGTTGTTCTGCAGTCACAACCGTAAAGGTGGATTATGATACAATTGCTGATGCTTGGGGATTCGCTGGTCGAGTGGGGTGACTGGTCCCGGCTCCTGCCCGAGGTTGCGGTGATCAATCGGGGGATTGCCGGAGAAATGACCGAGGAGCTTTCCGTCCGGCTGATGGACGAAATCGAGGCCTGCCCCGACCCGGATGCAGTACTGATTCAATCCGGCACCAACAATCTCCTTTTCGGGTACCGGCTTTTCCCCGTCATGCTCACGACCATGCTGCAACGGCTGCGGCTCTGCTACCCGACCGCGCCCCTGATCGTTAACTCGCTCATGCCCATGCCGATTGTGGCGCCGCATGATCTGGAGGAAGTCAATCAGGAGTTGGCCCAGGTTGCGGCCGCCACCGAAAACTGCCGCTTCCTCGATACGGTCGGCCCCTTTCAGCAGCACTGCCTGCCCATCACCCATCCTGGCTTTCTCAACGACCAGGTGCATCTCAGCACCAGGGGATACCAGGTATGGGCCGCGGCCATCAAAACCCTGTTGGCAGAGCTTTTCCCCGATCAATTGCCCGGTTGACAGAACGCCCCCTGCTCCTTACGATGAATGATCGTCCCCGCAAAAAACCGCGAAAACAATGTGCCATGCGCGCAAGATGGTGTTCGGC
>JBFWIP010000019.1:26233-28290 GCA_050255935.1 Desulfobulbus sp. | reverse complement strand
TGACAACAAGGTCCCCTTTTACGTGGCCCTGCCCGGGTCCACCGTGGATTGGACCGTGAGCGACGGCGTGGCCGAAATCCCGATTGAGGAGCGGGGCCAGGAGGAAGTGCTGCAGCTCATGGGCCGTGACGACAACGGCGTTGTGCGGCGGTTTTCGATCGCTCCGCCGGAGACGGCGGCCGTCAATCCGGCCTTTGACGTTACCCCGGCCAGGCTGGTGACCGGACTGATCACCGAACGCGGCGTCTGTACGGCAAGCAGGGAAGGCCTGTTGAGCCTCTATCCGGAGCGGCGTTGATGGAAGAACAAGGAGTATTGCGGCAACAATTGCTGGCAACGGCCCGGGCGATGAACAGCCAGGGACTCAATCAAGGGACCTCCGGCAATGTCAGTGTGCGGGAGGGGGATGGCTATCTTATTACGCCCTCGGCGCTTGCCTATGATCGATGTCGGCCCGAAGACCTGGTGTGGATGGATGTGGAGGGGCACGCCTCTGGAACGCGGCGACCGTCGTCGGAATGGCGCATGCATCGTGATATTTACGACCAATATCCGCGGGCCGGAGCCATCCTCCACGCTCACAGCCCCTATTGTACCACCCTGGCCTGCCTGGAACGGCCGATCCCCGCCTTCCACTACATGGTGGCCATGGCCGGTGGCGACACCATCCCCTGCGCGCCCTATGCCACCTTCGGCACCGAGGCCTTGTCCAATGCGGCGGTTAGCGCCCTGCAAGACCGCTGTGCAAGCCTGCTGGGCCACCACGGCATGATCTGTTACGCAGCCGACCTTGAGCACGTTCTCGCCTTGGCCATCGAGGTGGAGGCCCTGGCGAGGATGTATCTCCAGGCCCTGCAGGTCAGCGAGCCACCGGTCCTTTCCCCGGCAGCCATGGCCGAGGTGCTGGAACGGTTTGCCGACTACAAGCCCTGAACGCTGCCGTTGAGGAAGAACAGGGCGCCGATCTGGTACACCGCCACCGCTATGATAAAAGCAAAAAGGGTGTTGAAGCCCATGGAAAAGGCGGCCCATTTCCATGAGCCCGCTTCCTTGGCGATGCAGACGACGGTCACGAAACAGGGGGCGTAAAACATGATGAACACCATCACCGCCATCGCCTTGATCGGATTCCAGTTCGGATCCTTGGCCAGCCGCTCACCGAGCGAGGTTGTCTCTTCCGGATCGACCTCCCCCAGGGAATAGGCCGTTCCCAGGGTGGAAATAATCACCTCTTTGGCCGCAAACCCTCCGATCAGGGCGATATTCGTCCGCCAGTCAATGCCGGCAAAGCGGCTGATTTCCTCACAGGCTATGCCGATCCGTCCGCCGATGGAGTGGCGCAGCCGTTCCATGGCCTGATCGGCCTCGATCTGGCGGACGGCTTTGGTCCGTTCCTCCGAACCCGCGGCATAGGTTGCCTCGGCTTGCTGCCGGCGCTGCTCGAACCGGGCGGTCTGTTCGTTGGAAAGGCCGGGATAGGTCATCATCGCCCAGATCAGGATCGAGATGCCGAGAATGACGGTCCCCGCCTTTTTCATGTACTGCCAGGTCCGCTCCCAGGTATGGATCATCAGCCCCTTGATGGTGGGGAACCGATAGGGGGGCAGTTCCATCACAAAGGGGGTGGATTCGCCCCTGAGCACGGTCATGCGCAGGAATTTCGCGGCACAGAGGGCGACGATCCAGGCGACCACGGTGGCGAGAAACATGTAACGCGCCTCGTGGGCCGAGAAAAAGGTGCCGATCAACAGGGTGAGCACCGGCAGTTTTGCGCCGCAGTTCATAAAGGGAACGGTGAGCAGGGTCGCCATCCGTTCCTTGGGCGAGCGCAGGGTGCGGGTGGCCATGACGCCGGGAACGGCGCAGCCGCCGGCAATTCCTCCGGAGACGATAAAGGGCATCACCGATGAGCCATGCAGGCCGAAGAAGTGGAAGATCCGGTCCATCATGAAGGCCACCCGTGCCAGGTAGCCGGAGTCCTCGAGCACGGCGATGCCGAAAAACATGAACATGATGATCGGCACAAAGCCCATGACCCCCCCGACACCGTCCACCAC
>JBFWIP010000019.1:0-26133 GCA_050255935.1 Desulfobulbus sp. | reverse complement strand
GGAAGATCCGGTCCATCATGAAGGCCACCCGTGCCAGGTAGCCGGAGTCCTCGAGCACGGCGATGCCGAAAAACATGAACATGATGATCGGCACAAAGCCCATGACCCCCCCGACACCGTCCACCACGCCGGAGATGAGCATCGACTTGAACGGCCCGTCCGGCAGGAAGCTGTCAATGGTGTTGCTGAGCAAGGCGAAGAACCCGGCGAGCCAGTCGACCATGACCGTGCTGTAGCTGAAGGTGAAGGTGTAGAGACCGAACAGGACCCCCGCCATGATCAACGGACCGAGCAGGCGATGGGTCACCACCTTGTCGATTTTATCCGAGGTGTAAAGGCGATCGGCCACGAACTTGCGCTCAACCACGCCCTTGTGGAGGATCGATTTGATATACCCGTAGCGGTGATCGGCGACAACCGCCTCGGGGTAGACCCCAAGGGTGTGCTGGAGGTGATTGGCTACCTCCTCGCAACGGGCCAGCAGCCGTTCGGCGACTTCCGGGTAGGTTGCCCTGGTTTTTTGGACAATCTGCTCGTCGTGTTCCAGGAGCTTCACCCCCAGCCACCTTTGGGGGTAGATCGCGGTCAACTCGGTGCAGAGGGCAATGTCCTCCAGCATATCGGAGAGGGCCTGGTCGATATCCGAACCGTAGCGGAGGAAGGCGGGTTGCGGCCGTTCCTCCATGGCGGCGGTCCGGAGAACGGCGTCGAGGAGTTGATCGACCCCCTTGCCGGTGCGGGCGATGATCGGTACCACCGTCACTCCCAGACGTTGGGCCAATTCCTTGCTGTCGATGATCATCCCTCTTTTTTCGGCAACATCCACCATATTGAGCGCGATGACCATCGGCACGCCCAACTCCAGGAACTGGCAGCAGAGATAAAGGTGCCGCTCCAGGTTGGAGGCATCGACCACGTCCACCACCACATCGGGCTTTTCGTTGATGATGAAATCCCGGGCAACCAGTTCTTCCACCGAGTAGGCCGTCAGCGAATAGGTGCCGGGCAGGTCAACCACACGCAAACCCTGGCTGTTATGAAGGCAACAACCCTCTTTCTGCTCAACCGTGATCCCCGGATAATTGCCGACATGCTGGCGGGCGCCGGTGAGATGATTGAAGAGCGTGGTTTTTCCGGCGTTGGGATTGCCTGTCAAGGCGATGGTCAGTGCTGTTTTCATGGATGGCGCGAATCGGGGAAAAGAGGGCAGAGGTTACAGTGAGGCACCGGGATCTTCAAGCCGGCTTGCTTACAAGAAAGCAGTCCGGCTACCTGGGAAGCAAGATCTCCAATTGGTTGAAATCAAGGCTTGTAAAGGGGAAAGGGTGGCCGGCGGCACTGTGAACCGTTTTGTTCCGTACAGCCGGGGCATCCGCATCCACAGCCCGGATTTTGACCGGATCTGAACACGTTCCAAAGACGTCGGCCAAGGGTAACACCAGCAAGGGCCACTGCCACGGCAACCAGAATATGCTGCATGATCGTCTCCTTCCGGGGCATGAGGATTCCCGGTTCAATGGATACGGAATGGACAATGACTGAAAAGAAGAGGGTGTCAGAGCGGAGCGACCATAATACTTGCTGCCGTCGGCGCATCAAGGCTGAGGGTCCCACCGTTGATCTTGATCATGCACTGTTGTCCTTTTCCCCTGCAGAGCAATTCGAGTTCGCATCCGGGCAGGAGCCCCAGGTTGGCCATCCTCGCACAGGTGCGGCGATCACCGTTGATGGAGCAAACTCGAAACCGGCTGTTGCAACAGGTGCTGGAAAGAGGGGTGCATGACTGCCCTCCTCGATGACCACACTGCTTCCGGCGACGACATCGGGAGAGAAAATCGGTCAGGAAAAAGCAGGTATTTTCAGGTTGATCTTTGCTCATAGACACGACAAACGCCTGATGACATTGGGCCAAGCACCGCCGAAGTGAATCGTTCTCGCCGTAAACCATGAAAACGGCATTCCGTGCTTTGTCCATTTTTGTTTTTTGTTCGTATGATGGGCGGCTTTCATTGTTTTTTCCATTCCGGGACCCATCAGGTTTGTCGGGGGAAAGAATGTTGTCGTTGCCAACTCCCCTTGGTGAAACAGTCATTGTTAGTTACCCCAAACAATGAGCACTGTCAACAGCTTTGCCAAGGGGAGGCGGGAAGGAAATGATGCCGACCGCCTAGCTGACGGAATGAGGTGCAAAGTGAAAAAAGAACGCTGTTTGCGCAATAAACCGCGAAAACGAGGCCGCGATTTTCCCCCCTGTTTGGTGACTCCATCGGTTTCCGTTTTTTGACCCGTGACTGCTTGCCGGGGCAGCCCCAGGCAGCCCACCTCTATCGATGGGTGTGATGCGCTGCAGCTGCATCGGCCACTTCCACCTCAATGAAATCCGCCTCATTGTTGCGCAGGGTCAGGGTTCCGTCCATGACCCGCAGGGCGACCGGGTCGTTGAGCGGGGCGCGTTGCTTGATCGTGATTTCCGTCCCCGGAACCAGGCCCATCTCCCGGATACGGCGTCCGAGTTCCCCACCGACCTTGACCGCGACAATGGTCCCGGACTGGTTGATGGCCATTTTGCGAAGATTGATCAACGCCATATTCAAGCCCCTGGTTCGCTGATTTTAGCCCAACTGTCGCGCAGGGTGACGATCCGGTTGAACACCGGTTTTGCGGGTGCACTCTCCTTGGCATCCAGGCAAAAATAGCCCTGGCGTTCGAATTGGAAACGATCATCAGGCCCGGCCTGGGCCAGGCCGGGTTCGAGCATGCAGCCGGGCAGGATCGTGAGCGAGGCTGGATTGAGGAATTCCATGAACTGTTTTTCCTTGTCCGCGTCCGGGTACTCCACGGTGAACAACCGGTCGTAGAGGCGTACTTCCGCCCGGAAGGCATGCGGGGCCGAAACCCAGTGGATCGTGCCCTTGACCTTGCGTCCGTCCGGCGCGGTCCCCCCACGGCTTTCCGGATCATAGGTGCAACGCAGTTCAATCACCTCGCCGTCATCGTCCTTGATGACCTCATGGCAGGTGACCAGGTAGGCGTAACGCAGGCGCACCTCCCGGCCAAGGCTGAGGCGGAAGAATTTTTTCGGCGCGTTTTCCATGAAATCGGAACGCTCGATATAGATTTCGCGGCTGAAGGGGACTTTTCGTTCGCCCATATCCGGGTTCTGGGGATGGTTTTGGGCAACGAGCTCCTCGGTTTGTCCTTCAGGATAGTTGGTGATCACCAGTTTCAGCGGATCGAGCACGCCGAAAACCCGTCTGGCATTGAGGTTGAGGTCGTCGCGGACGGCATTTTCCAGCACGCCCATGTCGATCCAGGCTTCGCGTTTGCCGATACCGATGGTGGTGCAGAAGTTGCGGATCGAGGCCGGGGTGTAGCCGCGTCGCCGGAGACCGGAAAGGGTCAGCATGCGCGGGTCGTCCCAGCCGGAGACTTGGCCTTGGGTCACCAGTTGCAGGAGTTTGCGCTTGCTGGTGACGGTATAGTTGATGTTGAGTCGGGCGAACTCGATCTGCCGGGGATGATTGGGCGTCTTGAGGGTATCCAGCACCCAGTCGTAGAGCGCCCGGTTGTTTTCAAACTCCAGGGTGCAGAGCGAGTGGGTGATTTTTTCCAGCATGTCGGAAAGGCAGTGGGTGAAATCGTACATTGGATAGATGCACCACTTGTCCCCTGTTCGATGGTGGTTGGTTTTCAAGATGCGGTAGATGACCGGGTCCCGCATGATGATATTGGGTGAGGCCATGTCGATTTTGGCCCGGAGCACGCAGGTGCCGTCGTCGAACTCACCGGCACGCATGCGGGCAAAGAGATCGAGGTTTTCCTCCACGCTCCGGTTGCGGTACGGGCTTTCCCTGCCCGGTTCGGTGAGGGTGCCGCGGTACTGGCGCATTTCCTCGCCGCTGAGGTGGCAGACATAGGCCTTGCCCATCTTGATCAGGGCGATGGCAAAGTCATGCAGCTGGTCAAAATAGTCGGAGGCGTAATGGAGGTGTCGCCCCCAGTCAAAGCCGAGCCAGTGGACGTCCCGCTTGATCGACTCCACGTATTCGGTCGATTCCTTGCCCGGATTGGTGTCATCAAAACGGAGATGGCAGCGACCGTTATATTCCTCGGCAGCCCCGAAGTTGAGGCAGATGGATTTGGCATGGCCGATGTGGAGAAATCCGTTGGGCTCGGGTGGAAAGCGGGTGACGATGGCGGCGTGTTTACCGGTGGCCAGGTCATCGACGATAATCTGGCGAATGAAGTCGAGCGGTTTGCCGGTGGTCTCTTTTTCGGTGGTCATAGATGGTATCCCGTTGAGAACAGGTAGAAAAATCAGGCTTCGGTAAACAGGTGGTCGATGGCGCGCAGCCGGGTGACGACGTGGTCCCTGCCCAGGGTCATGAGAATATCGAACATGGAAGGACCGGCCAGTTGCCCGGTAAGGACGGTACGCATGGCATTGATGAGAATGCCCGGTTTGATGGCCAGTTCCTCGGACAGGTCGCGGCAGGTTTGTTCCGTGGTTTCCGCACTGAACTCGTCAAGGGCCGCGTAGCGCTCGGCCAATTGCGGCAACCAGGTGGCCAGCTCCGGATGTTTCAGCACATTTTTTGCCAGCGGTTTGGGGTCGATCTCGTACTGCTCGGAGAAATAGGCCCGGCCGGCGGTGGCAAAATCCTTCAGGGTGTGAAACCGGTCGCGGATCAGGCCCAGGGTATCGAGATACCATTGCTTCTTTGTGGTCGAGTATTCCGCCTCCCACAACCCCTCGGCTTCAAGTTCCTTTTGGACCATGGGGCCGAGTTCGGCCAGGTCCATGGTTCGCAGGTAATGCTCGTTGATCGCGATCAGTTTGGGATCGGTAAAGAATTTCGGATCGCCCGGCTTGAAGTTGAACACCGAGTTGACCCGGCTCATACGGGAAAGGCTGAAGGCCTCGACCAACTCCTCGCGGGAAAAGATCTCCTGGTCGGTCCCCGGATTCCAGCCCAGCAGGCAGAGAAAATTGCAGAGCGCCCAGGGGATGAAGCCGTGGTCACGATAAAATTGGACCGCGACGATCTCCCCGTGGCTCCGCTTGGAGATCTTGCGTTTTTTCAGGTCCAGGGTGAGCGGCATGTGGGCGAAGACAGGCAATGGGGCGCCCAGCGCCTCGTAGAGCAGCACCTGCCGGGTGGTGTTGGTCATGTGGTCCTGGCCGCGGATGATGTGGGTGATGCGGTCGCGGATGTCATCCACGACGTTGCAGAGCAGGTAGAGCGGTTTGCCGTTGGAACGGACAATGACAAAATCCTCAATCTCGCTGTAGGCCCGCTCGATGCGGCCCAGCACCTCATCGTCGTAAAAAAGGGTCCCCTGGCGTTCGGGCACCTTGAACCGAATCACGGAAGGCAGGCCCTGGGCCTCTTTTTCCCGGACCTGTTCCGCTGTCAGGTGGCGGCAGGTCCCGTCGTAGCCGACATCCGATTTTTTTTCGGCCAGGGCGGCTTCCCGTTTGCGCTCGAGTTCTTCCTTGGTGCAAAAGCATTTGTAGGCATGGCCGGATTCCAGCAGGCGGTTGGCGGCCGCGACATGCTCCTGGGCGAATTGGGTCTGGAAGTAGGGGCCCTCGTCCCAGTCGATCCCGAGCCACTGCAATCCTTCAAGAATACCGTCTATTGAAGCCTGGGTGGAACGATCTTCGTCGGTGTCTTCGATGCGCAGAATCAATTTGCCGCCGTGCTGTTTGGCAAACAACCAGTTAAACAACGCTGTCCTTGCCCCGCCAATGTGCAGATATCCCGTAGGGCTGGGCGGAAAACGAACGCGGACTTCTTCCATGAACACTCCTTTTTCTTTCATAGTTTGTTTCTTGATTGCTTGACGATAACCGTTCCCGCAAGATATCGGCAAAATGATGTCCCGTATTTCGCCCCGGACAGTTTGCGTGATCCACGTTTTCGATTTTCCATTGATTGCGGAGAATGGCGACTCGTCATGGAAACCTGAAATATATAGCTCCTAATAGGACTCTCTTCAAGGGCCATCTGAAAAGAGGGCGGCAATTGTCGGAACAGCTCGATCTTTCGCGTGGAACACCTTGCCACTTTAATCTTGAGAGTGGCCGGCGATACCGGTATATTCAGCGAGTTTCCCGTGTCGTGGCTGTTGTCGTTTCCACCACTGGATTTGTGGCGGGCGTACGGGGAATGAATGCTGTCGTTCCCGTAAAAAAAGCCGCGAAAACGACGTGTCGTGCTTCATGGGGCGTGAAATCACTATGATGCGTGATTGTTCCGTCAGGGGACGTCTGTGGGGCCATTGTCTTGAGATGTGTTTTTAAATTGTACATAAGTTTGCCCTTTTCCCCGACAGGATCGGGAAAAGGGAATCGGTGTGAGGAATAGTATGACCGAAAATCTTTCGAGCTGCGGCGAATGCCCCGATGGAAGGGTCCGCGATGCCTCCGGGCGTTGCGTCATGCCCGAGGTAACCTTTGCCTCCCTTGTTCTCTCCTTGAATACCTCGGCGCTCTACCATATGGGAGAGTTGCCCCACCCGGAAACCGGCCAACGGGTTGTGGACCGGGAGCTTGCCAAACATACCATCGACACGTTGGCCCTGCTTGCCGAGAAAACCAAAGGGAATTTGGATGCCGATGAATGCGAGTTGTTGAACCGCGTCCTCTATGAGTTGAAGATGCGGTTTGTCAAGCTTGCCTGAGGCCTCGCCCGCACCCCGTATGTTGCCCAGGACAGTGAGCGTTCAGGCTCCCGCCAAGATCAATCTTTCCCTCAAGGTGCTTGGACGGCGCGACGATGGCTACCACCTTTTGGACACCCACATGCAGAAGGTGGCGTTGTATGACACGGTTGAACTGTGTCCTCTCGCCGAAGGCATCCGGTTGCGTTGTCCTGGAGGCAAGGTCCCCGAAGACCGGAATAATCTGGTCTTTCGGGCTGCATCGCTTTTTTTTGCCTGGAGTGTGCAAAACAGGCCCGCCAACCCCCGGGGAGTGGCCCTGACCCTGCGCAAGAATATTCCCGTAGCCGCCGGACTTGGCGGTGGCAGCAGCGATGCGGCTGCAACCCTTCATGGCCTGAATGCGATGCTCGCCGCCGATTGTCCAGCGGAGACGCTCGCTGCAATGGGACTGCAGCTCGGGGCCGATGTCCCCTTTTTTCTTGATACCTCTCCCGCGGTTCGGGCCACGGGAATCGGTGAAATCCTCCAACCGATTGCCCCGCTTGAACATTACCAGGTAGTGTTGGTTAATCCCGGTTTTTCCGTTTCAACCCGTTGGGTCTATCAGACTTTTGCGTTGACAGGGGAGGGCGATTCGGTTAACTTAAAAAATTCGCAGGATGCCGTTGGTGCGCTGGATGGCGCCGGTTTTCCCGTGCTGCTTGCCAATGACCTGGAAAAGGTCACACTGAAGAAGTTTCCTGAACTCGGTCAGATAAAGGCCGAGTTGCTGGCGCAAGGGGCAAAAGGGGCGTTGATGTCCGGGTCGGGACCAACCGTCTTCGGGATTTTTCAGGATCGACAGCGAGCTGGAGAGGCGGCCGCCGTTTTCCGGGAGCGATTTCCGCAAACGTATTTGGTCGATCCAGTACAATAAAGTTGAACAGCACTGTCCGCTCAGTGTATCTGGAACGGGCTGGGGCGTCGTCAAGCGGTAAGACACAAGGTTTTGATCCTTGCAATCGGGGGTTCGAATCCTCCCGCCCCAGCCAATCTTATTGAACCAGTCCGTCATGTCTAAAAAATTGAAGATATTCACCGGTAATGCCAATCCGGCTATTGCCCGGGAGATCTGTGATTATCTCGATGTACCGCTTGGTGCGGCCGAGGTGAAGCAGTTCTCCGATGGTGAGGTGTCTGTTGAAATCGGTGAAAATGTTCGCGGTGCCGATGTTTTTGTTGTTCAACCCACCTGCACCCCGGTCAACGATAATTTGATGGAATTGTTGATCATGGTCGACGCGTTGCGGCGAGCTTCAGCCCGCCGCATCACTGCGGTCATGCCCTACTATGGTTACGCCCGTCAGGACCGGAAGGTGCGGCCTCGTGTGCCCATTACCGCCAAGGCGGTTGCCGAGATGTTGATGGTTGTCGGGACCCGCAGGGTGTTGTGCATGGATCTGCATGCCGGCCAGATTCAGGGTTTTTTCAATATTCCGGTCGACCACCTCTACGCTGCCCCCATTATCCTCAAGCACATTCGAGAGCGATTTGACGATGTGGTCATGGTTTCTCCCGATGCCGGCGGTGTGGAGCGGACACGTGCCTTTGCAAAGCGGTTGAATGCCGGATTGGCGATAATCGACAAACGTCGTGAGCGGGCCAACGAGTGCGAGGCGATGCATGTTATCGGTGATGTAACCGGAAAAACCGCTATTTTGCTCGATGACATCGTGGATACCGCCGGAACGCTGTGTGGCGGTGCCGATATGTTGAAGCAGGTTGGCGCCAAAGAGGTGCATGCCTGCTGCTCCCACGGGGTTCTGTCCGGGCCCGCCATTGAGCGGATCAATCAATCCTGCTTGAAATCGCTCGTGGTCACGAACTCCATACCTCTCAAGCCCGAGGCGGCCCAATGTGAAAAAATCACAGTGCTTTCGGTGGGAGCATTGCTGGGAGAGGCAATTAACAGAATCCATAATGAGGATTCTGTAAGCTATTTGTTTGTTTGAGTTTTTAACTGATTATTACGAATTGTTACAGGACCCGGGGATAGGGGAGGATTGATATGCTACAGGTAAATTTAGACTCGGTGGTGCGCACGGTATTTGGCAAGGGGCCGATGCGGCAGTTACGGATGAAGGAAATCACACCGGCAAATCTGTACAGTGGTGGTACGGAACCTGTTCCCCTCCAATTTGAAACGGCAAAATTGTTCAAGGGCTTGTTGTTCATCCATGGCCGGAATGCAGTGATCACCCTGAAGGTCGACGGCGACAGCAAGCCTGAGCGCCACGTGGTTGTTCAGGAGGTACAAAAAGATCCTATCACCGGCAGTCTGATCCATGTTGATTTTCTTGAGATCGCACTGGACAAACCGCTCAAGTTCACCGTACCGGTCAAATATACCGGAATCGCGAAGGGCGTCGACCTCGGCGGTGAGTTGCAGGTATTCAAGGATACCGTCTCCTTGCGCGGGTGCCCGCTCGATATTCCGGATATGCTGCAAGCTGATATTACTCCGCTTGAGCAGGGCGGGGCCGGATTGACCTGCGGTGACCTTTCCCTGCCGGCAAACGTTGAGATGCTGGAGAAAACTGCAACGGTTTGTGTGGCGGTTCAATGAAATAGCCCTCCCCTTGGTGGGCTTTGACTGTTTGATTGTCTTGTGCGAGCCGGGAGTTTTTCTTTCCGGCTCTTTTTTTTTCTTTTCTCCTTCTCATGGCAGACACCCGATTTCTCCTTGTCGGTTTGGGTAATCCCGGTCGGGAATACGAGCTGACCCGGCACAACATCGGCTTTTTCTTTCTCGATTGTTTGGCCGGGAAAGCCGGTTCTCGCGTTGAATCGCGGAAGATGGATGGGTTGTACGGGCAAGGGCGAGTCTTGGGAAACCAGGTTCTCTTTCTGAAGCCGCAAACCTATATGAATCGTTCCGGGCAATGCGTTCGCGCATTTGTTGATTATTTTAAAATTCCCTTGAAACAGATGCTTGTCCTTCACGATGATATCGACCTGGCTGCGGGTCGGATCAAGGTGGTCGGCAAAGGCGGAGCGGGAGGGCACAACGGTATACGTTCCATCGCACAGCATCTGGGTACATTTGATTTTGCGCGGATGAAAATCGGTGTGGGGAGGCCGCTGCTCGATGACCAGGGACAGGGACAACCGGTTGACCAGTATGTGCTTTCACGAATGGGAGCGGATGAAATTGCCCTGTTCGAGAAACGCCAGGATATCGTTGAACAGGCCGTGGAACTGTTTGTCCGCGACGGTGTTGACCGATGCATGAATCGGATCAATGGTCGCTCCTGAGGTATCGAACTCCTCCTGATCCCCTTTCGCGGCAGCGTTTTTTTCTCCCGTAAACGTCAAAAGATACGCTTCAAGGTGAGCTCGCTTCGCCCCCATTTCCCCTGCCGGAAAAAGAACCAGTCTTTGCCATTGTTGAAAAAATATGCTATCATAGTATTTTAGATACTGGCGGTCAGCAGGGGGATAAAGGCTGACTGCATTTTTCTTTTAAGTTGTGGAGGGATACGTGTTTTCAGAAGGTGATATGGCTGTCTACCCGGCCCATGGCGTAGGGCTGATTGAAGCCATTGAAACGCAAACCATTGGTGGAATAGATCAAAGTTTTTATGTCATGCGCATCCTTGACAATGACATGACGATCATGATCCCGACTGCCAACAGCGCCAATGTCGGATTGCGGGCCATCATTTCCGGCGAGGAAGTCACGAAGGTTATCGATATTCTCAAGGAACGCGACGTCAAAATAACCCCTCAGACCTGGAATCGGCGTTACCGGGAGTATATGGAGAAAATCAAAACCGGTTCCGTTTTTGAGGTGGCCATCGTCTTGCGGGATCTTTTCCTGCTCAAGGAGGATAAGGATCTCTCCTACGGGGAACGGAAGATGCTGGATACCGCCAAGAGTCTGTTGGTGAAGGAATTGTCCCTTGCCAAACAGATCGATGAAGATAACGTCGAAAAACAGATCGAAAAATTATTCTGCTGATAGGCGGCTGCCCGTCATGACCGCATCGCCGGTAATGCATTGTGACCCAAACTGTCTCCAGCCGGGAAGCGACCCCCCGGAGGTCCTTCCGGTTGCAGCCGGCGAGGCCGGACTCAGGCTCGACCACTTTCTTACCTGTCATTTTTCGGAACATTCCCGATCGTCACTCAACAAACTCATCTCTTCCGCCAATGTGCGGGTGAATGAGCAGGCCGTGAAGGCGGGATATCGCCTTCGGACCGGGGAAAAGGTAACCGTAATCTTCCCCGATGCCACGGAAGAAACCTTTTTACCGGAGAATATCGAATTTCCGGTCCTGTTCGAAGATGAGCATCTACTGATCCTGAGTAAACCACCGGGGTTGGTCGTGCATCCGGCCTGTGGACATGCCACAGGCACGCTTGTGCATGGGCTGTTACACCACTGCAAGGAGTTACCCGCCGTTGAAACCGGGCGTCCCGGAATTGTCCATCGCCTCGATAAAGAGACTTCAGGGATAATGCTGGTGGCGAAAAACGAAAGGACCCTCCGTGCCTTGATGGCCGATTTCAAGGAACGGAGGATTCACAAGACCTATTACGCTCTTCTGCTGCGTTCTCCCCGCGGGCCTCAGGGGCGAATTGTCCAGCCCATTGGCCGTCATCCCGTTGATCGCAAAAAAATGGCTATCCGCCCGACTGACGGCAGATATGCCGCCACCAACTGGAAAATTGTGGAACAGTTTGCCAACGGCTGGTGTCTGGCTGAAATTGGGATCGAGACCGGCAGGACCCATCAGATACGGGTGCATATGGCCTCCCTTCAATTGCCAGTGGTCGGCGACAGGCTCTATGGAGGCTCCGTCGGGCATGATTCCCGCTTTGTTGTGCAAAGGCAGATGCTGCATGCCGGCACGTTGCGCTTTGTCCATCCCGTTGATGGCCGGGAGATGAACTTTACCGCCCCATTGTGGCCGGATATGCAACAGTTGATCGATGCCTTGCGTGCGCTCTGATGGCACCGTTTCTTTTGGGAATCACCGGTGGCATCGGTTCGGGAAAGAGTTGCGTCAGCCGGTTGCTTGCCAGTTACTGCCTGGTGCCGTTGATCGACGTTGATCAGTGCTGCCGGACGCTGCTCGATGTCGGCCAGCCGGGGTGGACCGCGCTCACGGAAAATTTTGGGCAAACCTTCCTCTTACCGGATCGGAATATTGATCGGGTCGCGCTTCGTGAGCGGCTGTTCGCTGATGCTGCGTTTCGCCGCCGAGTCGACGGCCTGCTCCATCCGCTTGCGGCGGAGGCCATGCACCAGGAAGTGACAAGGATGGGGGCATCTCTTGTTTTTGTGGAAATCCCGCTGCTGTACGAGGCTGGCTGGCAAGACAAGGTCGACGCCGTGTTGGTGGTCTATGCCAGGCGCGGCAGACAGTGCTGCCGGATCATGCGCCGCGACGGGGTGTCCCGTAAAAAAGCCGCCCAGGCAATTGCCGCCCAGATGGATCTGGGGGCAAAAGCCGAACTGGCGGATTACCGCGTCGACAACAGCGGCTCCTGGAGCAGGACCCGGGTAGAGGTCATCCGCCTCGGAGATGCGCTCTGCGAACGGTTTCCGGGGATCTTTTAACGAGAAAGTGCTTGACAGGCTTCTGTTTACCCAATATTTAGCACAGTAACATCTCAACAGATCGATTTCTATCCGTCGGTTTCTTGTTCTGATATTTCACGCAAAAAATATATACATTTGACCCTTCCTCCGATTCCTTATTGAAGGAAGAGTTAAATTAACTGGATCTGCACTCATTACAGGGATGCTCCTATCCCATTTTCCAGTTCAGGGATCGGCAAGAATACAAATAGTTTCCAGGTTGTTTCAGTGAATGCTCCCGACGTAGTTCATCGACTATGGCGTTGGATGATGTCTCGCCGTTTATTCCATTTGTATTTACCTTTATTCTCATCAGCTGATAGTTCATCAGCGTTTTATTTGCACTGACCTCATGGAGGAATGACCGGTCAATGAATCCAACTGAGTTGAAAAACAAGAAAATTAAAGAACTCGTCAACCTTGCTGCTTCCTTGAATATCGAAGGATACAGCAACATGACCAAGCAGGAACTGATTTTCGCCATCCTCAAAGAACAGGCAGATGAAGATGGCAAGTTGCGCGGTAGCGGCGTGCTTGAGATCCTGCAGGATGGGTTCGGTTTTCTTCGTGCCCCGGATTACAATTACCTCCCAGGTCCGGATGATATTTATGTCTCCCCCTCACAGATCCGTCGGCTCAATCTGCGTACCGGCGACACCATTGAAGGCGAGGTGCGGGCTCCCAAGGACAATGAACGATATTTTGCCCTGCTCAAGGTGGACACCATCAACTATGAACCACCCGAGGCCGCCAAAAACAAGACCGCCTTTATCAACCTGACCCCGCTTCATCCGGATGAATTGATCAATTTGGAAACCACCCCGGATAACCTGTCGATGCGGGTGTTGAATATCACCGCTCCGCTCGGCAAGGGACAGCGCGGATTGATTGTCGCGCCGCCAAGAACCGGCAAGACGGTGCTGATGCAGAAAATCGCCAACTCCATTGTCGCCAACCATAAGGAGATTATCCTCATCGTGCTGCTCATTGATGAACGGCCCGAGGAGGTGACCGACATGAAGCGAAGCGTCGATGCCGAGGTGGTGAGTTCGACCTTCGATGAACCGCCGCAGCGGCACATTCAGGTGGCGGAAATGGTTATCCAGAAGGCTCAGCGGCTGGTTGAGCATAAGAAGGATGTGGTCATTCTGCTCGATTCGATCACCCGGCTCGCCCGTGCCTACAACACCGTGACCCCGGCCTCGGGCAAGATCCTTTCCGGTGGTGTGGAGGCAAACGCCCTCCATCGTCCCAAGCGATTTTTCGGGGCGGCCCGTAATGTGGAAGAGGGAGGCAGCCTGACCATCCTGGCCACCGCCCTGATCGATACCGGCAGCCGCATGGATGAGGTCATCTTCGAGGAATTCAAGGGCACCGGGAACATGGAAATTGTCCTTGACCGCAAAATGGCCAACCGCCGCATCTACCCCGCCATTGATATCCAGAAGTCCGGAACCCGCAAGGAAGATCTGTTGCTCCCTGCCGATGACCTCAACCGTATCTGGATATTACGCAAGCTTCTCTCCTCAATGAACCCCGCCGATGCCATGGAATTCCTTTTGGACAAGATGAGCCAAACCAAGAACAATCAGGAATTTTTTGCCTCCATGAATCGCTAGAACTTGTTTTTTCTTTCAAGAAATGGGGAAAAAAGATATATTGCCATCTTTTTGGTAAAAATTATTTTATAGACAATCAGGTGTCGTTTTGGCCAAAAGCGGCGGGAATGACATCTCCAGCATTGTAAGTTATTGTTTTTTTATATTACGTGACTTAGCGTTTGTTGGGATTTTTCGAGGCTGTCACTTTTGACGAGTCCATTAATATTTCAGCAGGAGTTTTCCACATGAAAGCCAACACCCATCCAGAATATCATAAAATCAAAGCGGTCTGCGCCTGTGGCAACGAAATCGAACTCGGCTCGGTAAACAGCGAGATGCATTTGGAGATTTGCTCCGCCTGCCATCCCTTTTTCACCGGTAAACAGAAGCTGATTGATACCGCCGGCCGTATTGAGAAATTCAAGAAAAAATATGCCGGTTACCAGGCAACCAAGAAAAAATAACTCGTCGCCGATATTTTCCTTTTTCCCTCCTGACTTCATTCTGGCCGGGCCGCAAATACTCTGCAGACGCAGAGTGCGTGGATCGGTACCTGGCTGTAGTCACGAGGGATTTTATTTTTCTCGTTTTTTTCGGCCATGCCGGTCGCTCTTGCCAATCGTTGCAAAAACGACGTTTCGTGCTTTTTGACGCACTGTTTTGGTAATGTACCTTTTCTCGATTTTTGACTTTTGACGAGTCCGTCATGTTTGACAATCTGCGTGATATTGATGAAAAATTGAGTGTGCTTGAGCGGCAGTTGGCCGATCCCCAGCTTGTCGGCGATCAGGTGCGCTATCGCCAGATCGTGCGTGAACATGCCAATGTCGCCAGGATTGCCGAACTTTATTCCGCCTATCGCAAGATCCGCGAACAGATTGCCGAGAACCTGGAACTCATCCACAGCGAAGAGGATGATCTCGAACTGGTGGAACTGGCCAAGGCCGAAATTGACGAATTGTCAGGCAAGGAAAGCACACTGGAAAAAGAGATCCGTCTCCGGTTGCTCCCCAAGGACCCCAACGACGAAAAGAATATTTTTCTTGAAATCAGGGCCGGAACCGGTGGCGATGAAGCGGCCCTTTTTGTGGCCGATCTGTTTCGGATGTACAGCCGTTACGCCGAGGCCCAGGGGTGGAAGGTTGAGGTCATGAGTTCCAATTCCATTGGGATCGGCGGCTTCAAGGAAATCATTGCCCTGATCAGCGGCAACCAGGTTTACTCGCGGCTGAAGTATGAATCCGGGGTGCACCGGGTGCAGCGTGTTCCGGATACCGAAACCCAGGGCCGTATTCACACTTCGGCGGTGACCGTGGCCGTCATTCCCGAAGCCGAAGAGGTTGATCTTCACATCGAACCCAATGAGTTGAAGTTCGATGTCTACCGCTCTTCCGGTCCCGGCGGTCAATCGGTGAATACCACCGACTCGGCCGTGCGGGTGACCCATCTGCCCACCGGTTTGGTCGTTACCTGTCAGGATGAAAAGTCGCAGCACAAAAACAAGGCCAAGGCGATTCAGGTCTTGCGGGCACGCTTGCTTGACCGGATGGAACAGGAACGGCACGACCGGATTTCAGAGGAGAGAAAGAGTCAGGTCGGATCCGGAGACCGGAGCGAGCGAATCCGAACCTATAATTTTCCCCAGGGCAGGGTGACTGATCATCGGATCAACCTGACCATTTACCGGCTCGACCAGGTATTGGCCGGCATGCTCGATGAGGTAATTGTGCCCATCATCACCCATTACCAGACAGAAGCGTTGAAAGCAGGCAACTGAACTCCGCCGTTCAATGCGTATCGATACCCTTTTACAGGCGGCATCGCGGCAATTGGCCGATGCCAGGCTTGAGGATCCCGACCTGGAAGCCCGATTGCTCCTGCAGTTTTTGACCGCTTCGAGTCGAAGTCAACTCGTGCTGCGGGCAGCCGAAGAGATCGAGGCCGACGTCGCCGACCACTATCTTCAACTGGTCAACCGGCGATGCCGCCGAATTCCACTGCAGCATCTCACCGGCGTCCAGGAATTCTGGTCGCTTGAGTTGGTCGTTTCGCCTGCTGTTCTCATCCCCCGTCCGGAAACGGAATTCTTGCTCGAGCAGGTTCTGGCCAACGTCGATCGGCGACCCGGGCAGCGGGTGCTTGACATGTGCACCGGGAGCGGGGCAATTGCCCTGGTTCTCGCCCGGGAACTTGCATGCCGGGTGGTTGCGGTCGACCTCTCGGCGGCGGCACTGGCCATAGCACGGCGGAACCGATCGAAATATCGCCTTGAAGGCCAAGTGGCCCTGATCCAAGGAGACCTTTTTTCCGGATTGCACCCAGGAAATAAATATGATTGTATCGTCAGCAATCCTCCCTATATAGCCGACGCGGAGATCGATTTCCTCGAGCCGGAAGTCGCCCTGGCCGAACCGCGGATGGCCCTTTCCGGTGGCGAGGATGGACTGGCGTGTATCCGGCGCATCATTGAGTCGGCGCCGGACTTTCTGCAACCCGGCGGCTGGCTTTTCCTGGAAATCGGCGCAGAGCAAGAGACGGCCGTTGCGCACCTTTTACAAAGGGCGGGCGGCGTGTATGAGCAGATACGGGTCGAGCCTGATTATGCCGGCCGTCCGAGGGTCGCCCGGGCCCGTAGGACGGCGCGGGGATAAGCGGACAGCCTCTCCAACGAGTGTCCTCCAGAAACGATTCCTTCGCCCAATTTCGGCGTTTTGTTCAAAATTTTATTTTCGGAACATCAAACAGATGCCTGCGGTAAATATTTTCGCATGCATTGAACTTGAACCAAAACAAAAATCCTCATTTCTGGATAGACACCAACCATTTCGAAATTTTCCCCACATTCAGATTTATGGATAAATTACTCATAGAAGGCGGCGTCCCCTTGTACGGAAACGTGCCCATCAGCGGTGCGAAAAATGCGGCTCTGCCCCTTTTGGCGGCCACCCTGCTCGCTCCCGGTGAACACATCCTCCATAATGTCCCGGATTTGCGGGATACCCGGACCATGCTCAAATTATTGGAGATCCTTGGCCTGCAGTGGCGACGGAACGGCAAGACAATCCATATCAACAGCGATCACCTCACCGGTGCGGAGGCCCCTTACGATCTGGTCAAGACCATGCGGGCTTCGGTTTTGGTGCTTGGACCGCTTTTGGCCCGATCCGGTTTTGCCCGGGTTTCCCTGCCCGGAGGCTGTGCCATCGGAGCCCGGCCGATCAACTATCACCTCAAGGGATTTGAGAAATTGGGCGTCACCACCCAGTTGGAACAGGGGTATGTGGGGGCTGTTGTCGAGCATCGGATGCAGGGGGGGACCGTTTATTTCGATATTCCTTCGGTCACGGGAACGGAAAACGTGCTGATGGCCTCGGTGGTGGCCACGGGAGAGACGGTTATCGAAAACGCCGCCCGTGAACCCGAGGTCGGAAATTTGGTGGATATGCTGGTGGGCATGGGAGCGGAAATAGAGGGCAAGGATACCGACCGGCTGGTGGTGCACGGTGTTCCGCGGCTCCATGCCACCGAATCAACCATTATCCCCGATCGTATTGAGACCGGTACCTACATGATCGCGGTTGCGGCCACCGGAGGCTCGGTCACCATTTCCGACTGTAACCCCGGCCATCTTTCTGTCCTGACGGAAAAGCTCCTCCTTTGCGGAGTCAATATTGAAGAAACCGAAGACAGCCTCACGATTTCCTGCCCGGAAATCGATGGAAAAAGCGTGTGCCGCCTGCGCAGTGTCGATATAACCACCTTACCCTTCCCCGGCTTTCCCACCGATCTTCAGGCGCAGTTCATGGCGCTCATGGTGCAGGGAGACGGCACCTCCATTATTCATGAAACCATTTTTGAAAACCGCTTCATGCATGTGGCCGAATTAAAACGGCTGGGAGCCGATATCACCATTGAAGGTTCGCGGGCGGTGGTGCGGGGCATCGGCCGGGATAAACTCTGTGGTGCTCCGGTCATGGCCACTGATCTTCGCGCATCCGCCTCGTTGGTGATTGCCGGTCTTTCGGCTGCCGGCCGCACCGAGATATCGAGGATTTACCATCTCGAACGGGGGTATGAAAACATGGCGGAAAAGCTGTCTGCCCTGGGGGCAAGGGTGGAAAAAATCAGGGAGTAGCGGGCTGGGGAAGATCAAGGCGGATAACGCAGCCCTGCGGGTGGTTCTCCCGTATTTCAAGAGATCCCTGATGATTCTCTATAATCTGATGGACGATGGCAAGGCCCAGGCCGGTTCCCTCCGGGCGGCTCGAGAAGAAGGGGGTGAGCAC
Organism: Desulfobulbus sp.; assembly: GCA_050255935.1. Lineage (GTDB taxonomy): Bacteria > Desulfobacterota > Desulfobulbia > Desulfobulbales > Desulfobulbaceae > Desulfobulbus. Next base: position 7,951 of record JBFWIP010000019.1, on the reverse strand, counting down.
CTTGCCGCGAATTTCCGGATCAATCCCCACGCCTTGGTCCCGGATTTCAAGTCGAAGCGTCCCTGTCTCGTCGTCCTCTGCGGCGACCATGATTCCGCCTTCACCCGCCTCCACAGCATAACAGGCGTTTTCCAGCAGGTGCAGGAGCACCGTTTGCATCTGCTGCCGATCAGCCCAGCAGGAGAGGCGTTCCTCCATGTTTTTTTGAATACGACCTGCTGCAACGGCAAAAGGGCCGGCCTGAAGAAGAGCAATGATCTCGTCCACCATCCGGTTGAGGTTGAACCATTCGTTTTGGACAGCGGCCGGCCGGGCAAATTGGAGAAAGTCGGTAATGGTTTTGGCCATCCGGTTTGATTCCCGCAAGATAATCCCGAGCAGGGTCTTGAAGGTCGCTTCATCCAGATTTTTCAGCGGCTGTTGTTCCATGGCCAAAATCTGGGCGGACCCGGAAATGGCGGCAAGGGGATTGCGGAAATCATGGGCGATGGAGGCACTCAATTCACCGATGGCCGCCATCTTTTCCGCCTCCCGGACCTGGTTTTCCATCCGCTCGATCTGACTGATATCCTGCAGGGTGATCACTTTGCCCTTGGTCCAATGGGCTTCTTTTTCCTTTTCACCGGGTGTAGTTAAAAAACTGAACGAATAGCCCAGGCGAATAGGCATCCCATCCTTTCGTTCATAATCGCACACATTGCGGCCCTGTTTCTCCTGAAGACTGATTCCCGGGAAAATACGAACAAATGGTTGACCAAGGATAGCTTCCCGGTCCTGGCCGGTTATCCGTTCCGCCGCCTGATTGAACGATGTTATGAAATCAAGGGAATCCGTGGTGATGATACCGGTGGAGATATCATCGAAAATCTGTTTGTACAGGGTGGAAAGCCGATCGTATTCCCGGGACGTCCGGTTGAGCTTTTCTTCGGTGACACGAAGACGCCGGGCCAGATGGCCGCTAAGCAGGGCGGCGAGAAAAAAGATCAGGCCGTACAGGGCAAAGAGATTGGCACTGATGACAGCGCTTGATGGTGCCTTGTAGACAGTATCGAGGAAGTAGGCCGGGATGAAACCGAGTTGCTCCAAAAAGAAAACGCCGCCCAAGAGCAAGGTGGAGGATGCGGCGAGAAAAAGTGCTCCGACCCGGTAGAGGATGAAGCCGCCGGTGATGACCGGCAGGATCATCAGGGCGATGAAATCGGACTGGCTGCAACCGGTTCCGTACACAAGGAGGGCATTGCACAGAAGATCGAAAAGAAGTTGGATCACCCCGAAGCGGCGCGCCGGCCACCGGGTTTTGGGCAGGATCAGCGCGGAGAGGATTGAAAAGGCATATATCCCAAGAAGGAAAAACGAGGAGAGAGAGAGGGGAGGGAGAATCGCGGAAGGCCCTTTCCCACGAAAATAAGCGGCGATACTGAGGAGCAGTGTAAAGAGGACGACACGGATGGCGACCCACCACAGGATATGGCGCCGCACCTCCTGCTCACCGCTGGGAACCGGTGCAAAGATCCTGAAAAGAGATCGAACCATATTGTTGATCCAAACCGTCACTCTCTTGCCGCCGTCAGTCAATGCCATGTTTTTTTGTTTTATAGCGCAGACTGCGGAAACTGAGTTTCAGCAGTTCTGCGGCCCGCATTTTCGAATTGCCCGCCTTGGCAAGCGCATGGCAAATCATCTCTTTTTCAACCCGTTGCAAAATTTCCTCCAAGCCTTGGTCAAAGAGATCCTGCTCATCTTGGGCCGCCACGAACAGAGGGGGCGGGACGGTTTGCTCCACGGGCTGGTTTTTCCCCTGGCGATGGAGCGAGAGCACGAGGCTTTCCGGAAGAATGATGTTGGAGGATTCCAGGGCAACGCCGCGTTCGATAATATTTTCCAGTTCGCGCACATTGCCGGGAAAATCGTACTGCATCAGCACTTCCATCCCATAGGAACTTATGGTCTGTACTTCCTTGCCTAAAATCGTCGAGTATTTCTTGAGAAAATGCTCGACCAGCAGAGGCACATCGCCGAGCCGTTCCCTTAAGGGAGGCACCCGGATAGGCACCACTGCCAGGCGGTAATAAAGGTCCTCACGAAATTTCCCCGAGATGATCTCTTCTTCCAGGATCCGGTTGGTGGCGGCAATAATGCGAACATTGACCTGGCGGGTTTTCGTCGAACCAACGGGCATGAATTCCCGCTCCTGAAGCACCCGCAAGAGCTTGGTCTGGATGATCGGGGTTAACTCGCCGATTTCATCGAGAAAGGCCGTGCCCCCGTCGGCTTGTTGAAACAGGCCGGCCTTGTCGGCAATGGCCCCGGTAAAAGAGCCCTTGACGTGGCCGAAGAGTTCACTTTCCAGCAAACTTTCCGGGATGGCACTGCAGGTGATCGGCACAAAAGGCTTCCCCGCCACCCGCGAGCGGTCATGAATGGCTTTGGCCACCAGTTCCTTTCCTGTGCCGGATTCTCCGTAAATCAGGACATTGGCTGGGGTGGGGGCAATTTTGGTGATCAGATCAAAGATCTTCATCATTTCCGGGCTGCGGCCGATGATTTCGGGAAATCCCCCACCGTTTCCGTTTTCCGACCGCATCCGTTTTTTCAAGACAGCCCGGACCACCCTTTTGATCTCATCGACATTGAAGGGCTTGGTGATGTAATCAAAGGCCCCGTTCTTCATTGCGGTGACCGCGTCGTCAGGCGAGGCGAAGGCGGTGATCATGATCACGCCGATGTCGGGCTGAACTTCCTTGAGTTGCGCCAATAATTCCAGTCCGGTCATACCGGGCATGCGAATGTCCGAAATGACCAAATCAAAGGGATGTTGTTCGGCGAGTTGGAGGGCGCTTTTCCCCTCGGCAGCCAGTGTTACCTGGTATCCTTCTTTTTCCAGAAGGATGCGCAGAAACTCGCGCATGCTCAGTTCGTCGTCGACAACGAGAATAGAAGACATGTCGTACCTTGTAAAAATCCTTGCAAATCAATCTATTGGGAATATTGGCCAGTGTAGCCTCAAGAGGAAGTCGAAGTCAAACATTATCCATATCCGGTTTACTTTCCTCCTGTGATGCGGTAGAAAGCAGAAACAATTTTTCAACACCAATCTGGATTTGTGTCACGTGGAAACCGAGGAACAATTACAACAACAGGCCCTTTCGGAACATCTGGCGGAATTGCGTTCCTGCCTGCTGATTTCACTGGGCGCAGTGGCTGCCGGTTTTGCCGCTGCCTACAGTGTGGTCCGTCCCCTGGCCGACTGGTTTTTACGGCCCCTGGTCAAGGTGTTGCCGGAAGGGAAGCCGCTCATTTTCACTTCCTACCAGGAAGGGTTTTTTTTTATCTAAAGCTCGCCCTTGTCTGCGGCGTGGTCCTGGCCAGCCCGGTCATCTTTTTTCAAATATGGCGTTTCGTCGCCCCCGGCCTTTACCGGCATGAAAAACGGGTTCTTCTCCCCTTTACCGCCGTTTCGACGCTCTGCTTCGTCGCGGGCACCGCTTTTGGCTATTTTGTTGTGTTCCCGCCCGCTTTTCAGTTCCTGCTCGGTTATTCCAGCAGTTTCCTCGAGCCGATGCCCTCGGTCGATGAATATTTTTCCCTGGCTTTACGGCTCTTTTTTGCATTCGGCATTATTTTCGAATTGCCGGTGTTCATGGTTTTTCTGGCCAAGATCGGGGTAGTGAGCAAGTCGTTCCTCAAGAAAAACCGTAAATACGCCCTGCTCATTGCCTTTATTGTCGCCGCCATTCTCACGCCGACGCCCGATGTGGTCAATCAGCTCTTGATGGCCGGTCCCTTGATTGTACTCTATGAAATCAGCATAGTGGCGGTGTCCCTTCTGGGACGAAAGACCTTGTCGGGTTTTGAACCGAAAGCCGAGCCCGAACCGAGCGCGGAGACCGAAAAAGACCGGTAGACGAAGCCTGCCACGGAATGGGTTGTGGAGAGGCGTTTGATTCTCAAATTGTGATTTTTTCCTTCCCGGGAGTGGAACTTCCTTGTTTATTTCTTGGGGTTGCGGGTACACTATTTTTTTGTTGAGTCCATCAATTCTTCATTTTTTTCCCAACCGTTATGACCAATGCCAACAGGAGGAAGAAGATGTCCTATATCTGTGATTTTGAAAAAGCCCTGGAGATAGGCCGGCCACCGACTATTCGATCCCTGTTCCCCAACTCACGGGCCCTGCTTGTCAGCGGCAAGGTGATCGATCGTGCCATGCTCGCCAAGGGTGGGGCCATGACCATTGCCGCCAACGGCAGAAACAACCTGATTGTCCGTGGCGCCCTGCAGGCCGCTCAACGGGCCCACGCCGCCATTATCATCGAAATCGCCCGATCTGAAGGTGGGGCCAATGCCTACTGTCCGATCAACTACTGGAACATGGCCCGGCAGGTGGATGCCCTATGCAATGAATTGGGGATAACGGTGCCGGTGGCCATCCATGCCGATCATTATGGTATCAAGAAACCTGAGGATGTGCCGGTCGCCGCAGTCGAGATCCCCACGCTCTTTGAGGCGGGCATCACCTCGATTGCCATAGATGCCTCCCACATGCCCGATGCCGACAATCTTCTGGCCAACCTCGAGCTGGCCCGTTATGTGCCCTCCTGGGCAGGATTGGAAACCGAGGTAGGGGAAATCAAGGGAAAGCTCGGGCTTTCCACCAAGGAGGAGGCCCTGTTCATCATTCAGGGGCTCAATGCCCACGACGTGTTTCCGGATTGGATTGCGCTCAACAACGGCACCACACACGGTATAGAGGCCTCTTCGCAAGGGATTCAGGTTGAACTGACCGCCGAAATCCATAAGGCTCTCGCCGGATACGCCGTTTCCGGCGCCCAGCATGGCACCTCAGGCAATAATTCCGATCGCCTTCGCGCAATTGCCGCCCAGACCTACACCACCAAGGCCAATGTGGCCACTGCCCTGCAGATGGTCTCCTGGGGGCTGGAAGTGAACGATTACGGCAATGCTGCCTTGGATGCCAACGGGGATTTCATCAAGGTCGCAGATGAGGGCGTTTCCGAAGAACTCTGGCAGGCCATGCGGAGTCATGCCGACGGCAAGGGCTGGAAAAAGGGTGACTACAAAAATCTTAACCTGCCCTTTGAAAACAAAATCCTCGGCCAGCCAAAAGCTATTCGCCAACGGATGGCCCGAAGGGTTGAGAATTTTGTTTACACCATGCTGGTCGAGGTCTTCAACGCTGCCGATACCGCCCGCTACGGGGTTGAGGCCATTCTGGAAGCCGGATCGTACGACCTTGGTCCCAAAACCGGCCGGATAGAGTCTCCCGAAGAATGGAGTATGGAGAAAATCCGTGAACGGGCGGCAACCATGACCACCGAGAAAGGACCGCAAGGAAATTTTGATGATTGAAACTCGCCCGCCGCTTGGCGAAACTTCGAGAGGCTTTTTGGATGGGTTTGCATAACGTTCTGATAACCGGTGCCGCCGGTTTCATCGGCCATGGCCTGGCCCTGCGTCTGCTCGAAGAAGGGCGGAACGTGGTGGGGTTGGATAATCTCAACGATTATTATAATGTCCAACTGAAACGTGACCGTCTGGCCGACCTGCAAAAGTACGCCAATTTTCGCCACGCCGAATTCGACATGGCGGACCGGCAGCAAACAGCCGATCTGTTCGCCCAAGAGCAGTTCGACGCGGTGGTCAACCTGGCCGCCCAGGCTGGCGTGCGCTATTCCCTGATCAATCCCCATTCGTATGTGGATACCAATCTTGTCGGATTTGTAAATATCCTTGAAGGATGTCGTTATACAGGCGTCAAGCATCTGGTCTATGCCTCGTCAAGCTCAGTCTATGGGGCAAACACCAAGATGCCGTTTTCGGTCCACCACAATGTCGACCATCCGGTGTCGCTTTATGCCGCATCCAAAAAAGCGAACGAGCTGATGGCCCACACCTATAGCCATCTGTTCAACCTGCCGACCACGGGCCTTCGTTTTTTCACTGTGTATGGTCCTTGGGGCAGGCCGGATATGGCCCTGTTTTTGTTTACCAAGGCTATTCTCGAAGGCAGACAGATCGATGTCTTCAATAACGGCAACATGGAACGGGACTTCACCTATATCGATGATATTGTCGAGGGGGTTGTGCGAGTGATCGACCATATTGCCGAACCCAACCCTGCATGGAGCGGTGACGCTCCGGATTCAGCCACCAGTTATTGTCCCTGGCGGGTGTATAACATCGGAAACAACAATAAAGAAAAGCTGATGCGCTACATAGAGGTGCTCGAAGAATGCCTGGGGAAAAAAGCGGAGAAAAATTTTTTGCCCATGCAAAAAGGAGATGTCCCCGCTACCTATGCCGACGTCTCCGAACTGGTTTCAGCGGTTGGTTTTAAACCCGCAACCTCCATTGAAACAGGCGTCCACAGGTTTGTTGAGTGGTATCGGCATTACTACCGGATTTAAAATATCTCTATGAGTTTTGGGTGAGATTGAACCATCGGTAATAAATTTTGGGAGAGAAAAGCTTTTTAGAAATGAGATTAGGCTGGAAATTGGAGGCATTTTTTGGTAAAGACTGCACCTTATCCATGAAATTTACCGAGACATCTCATTTCCTGGATTGATCGCTATACAATACTCGGACGGGTAGCTCAGCTGGATAGAGTGTTGGCCTCCGAAGCCAAAGGCCGCGGGTTCGAATCCCGCCTCGTCCACCAGTTTTTTTCTATAAAAGCAACGGGTTAATGCTCGTTGCTTTTCTTTTTTGGTATCACAGGCGTATCACACCGAGTAGCCTGATACACATCTCTAACTTCGTTTGCCGTCACCTGGTAATAGCGAGTCGCCTCGTCGATGTGAATGGTGAATGGCCGACTCCGCCTCTCTATTGTGACCAATGGGTATCACCCAATAGCGAGCGAACTGCCGAGTTGGTGGTAGCGGCGCTCGGTGCAGTTAGAAGGGTCTTGCCGCAATGTATGGATACCGTCTTCACCCAATTCAGCGGAGGAATAGACAGGTTTGGTTTAGTTACAGAACAGGCGTTGGGTACTGCTAGGTCGGTAAGGGAAGCGATTCCGATCTTCTATCCGGGATGGCATATTGCCGAGATCTCGGTGACTGGGCCGAACGATGTCCTCGCGACTCTCAGTTTTCTAGTGAATGATCAGTCTGTCATTCCCATTCTTGGTGCATCTACACCGATCCACAAGCTCAACGAAAAGGGTGCTCTCTCTTTAACAAATGAAGGCTCGGTGGCAAGCTATCTGCGGTTCTTTTGCAACGCGGTACGTGCAGATGAAGGGCCATTTCGCATTATTGAAAATGTCGCCCAGATACCATTGTTAGAAGCTTGCAGTGAGATAAATGACAGGGAAATCGCCAGGCTGATCCCGCAGATAGAAATAACGAAACAGGAAGGCGACGCTTGGACGACCAAAGCATTGATCAACTATTGTAATGGATTATTTCTCGCCCATTTCAAAATTCAGGCTTCAGGTATGATCGAAATGGTGGGCGATGAGCTAGTAATGGATTTAAAAAACGTTAAACGAGAACGAATCGTTTCAGGGTTGCGCTTCTTCGATGGTGTGTTCGAGGATGAGTCATCGTGATTCCAGATTCTTTGTTATAAATGCAACCGCTCAAAGGAAAACAAATATGACACTGATTTTCGAAGTGGCCAAAGTCACTCGATATCCTTGCCCGTGAAAGTCAATATTGTTCCAATAAGTCATAACCAATTTTTAAAAGTTGGCGCCGCGACCTGGTCAAGGGGGCCTGGCGGATGTCTTTGCGATGACTCTTCTCCTTCTTTGCCTCGCTGGCCTCACTCCATTACTTTGTATGCTTTATTTTACAAAGTGGGTATGCAGTTTGCTCAACCGGCCACATGGTGTAGTCTGGGACCATGGAAACCCAAAAATATCCAGTTGCCGGGACCGACTACCCACGAACATTCCAAGAATTTGATATTTGGTTTGCCA
>JBFWIP010000018.1:0-28446 GCA_050255935.1 Desulfobulbus sp. | reverse complement strand
GGTCCGCCCCGGAGACGATGCGTCCGCCACAGCAGATGGATCAGCCACAGGGTGCAGGCGGCCTGGACAATGGTCACGCCCCAGAAGGAGCGCCAATCAAGGGAAAAAAGCTGCAGAAACAGGCCATAAAACAAAGACCGGCCCGGAACGAGATACCTGTTCAAGGCCGCCTCGACATAGCCGCCGGTATCATAAAAGACCAGGGGATACCCGTTCCAGAGTGCCGGTGCCTGAAGGAGTGCCAGGCTCGCCAGCCAGCAAACCAGGGAGGCGAGTCCCAAAAAGATTTTTTTCAGCAAATGGTTTCGGGGCGAACCCTCGGCAATGACGACATCGGGCGGAATCATCTCCATAGGCGTTGTCCAGGCGGTGGAAGGGGAGAAAACGGACGAGCAAGAATCATGGTCCACAATATCCCGCAACGAAACTTCCCACGGGCTCGGGAACCAATCGATCCGTTCCGATTGAAAGGCGCTCATTGATTTGGTAGAGAGGAACAATCTGGATTTCTCATCCGGAACAATCCGTATCAGCGGCACATGCGGCACCCTGGCCGCATGAACACCGCCGATACCAAACACCGACTCTGCACGGCCACGACCTATGACTCAACGCGCCATCACCCCGTCCCTGAAAACCGCCGTCCTCATCCCCTGCTACAACGAAGAGCCGACCATCGCCCAAGTGGTTCGATCTTTCCGTGATGCTTTACCCGAAGCCACCATTTACGTCTACGACAACAACTCCCACGACCGGACCGGGGAGGTCGCCAAAGAGGCCGGGGCCGTCGTCCGCGTGGAACCGCTCCAGGGCAAAGGCAATGTGGTGCGCAGGATGTTTGCCGATATCGAGGCGGACATCTATGTGCTTGTTGACGGTGACGACACCTATGATGCCGCCAAGGCGCCGGAAATGATCAGTTGTCTGCTGGCACACCAGCTCGACATGGTCAATGGCGCCCGGGTGACCACCATCAGGGAAGCCTACCGGCCCGGGCACCGTTTCGGGAACTGGATGCTGACCGGAATGGTCCGGTGGATCTTCGGCGACCGTTTCAAGGATATGCTCTCGGGCTACCGGGTCTTTTCCCGAAGGTACGTGAAAAGTTTTCCCGCGCTGGCCGCAGGTTTCGAAATAGAAACCGAACTCACGGTGCATGCACTGCATCTGCGCATGCCCACCGCCGAGGTGGAGACCGCCTATAAGGACCGGCCGGTCGGCTCCGCCAGCAAACTGTCCACCTTCAAGGATGGATGGAAGATTTTGTGGATGATCCTGGTCCTGATCAAGGAAGAAAAACCCATGCCGTTCTTTTCCGTGATTGCCGCCCTGTTCGCCCTTGCATCCATTGTCCTGATGGCGCCCATTCTTTCGGAATTTCTGAGCACCGGCTTGGTGCCGCGGCTGCCGACGGCGGTGCTTTCGATGTGCATGATGGTGCTCGCCTTTCTCAGCCTTGCCTGCGGCCTGATCCTCGATACCGTCACCCGTGGACGCTGTGAAATCAAACGGCTGAAATATCTCAGCATTCCCATGAACCAAGGCTGATCAAATGCGGGCAGGGGAAAGGGAATCAATGGCCACTCCACTCCAATCCGGACTTTTCCGTCAGATCTGGCGCTTCTTCCTGGTCGGGACGGCGGCATTCGTCGTCAACGCCGGCCTGGTGGAAGTCCTGGTGCTCGCCACCGGTCCGGTCAAGGCCCAACTGTTGGCGTTTCCTGTTGCCGCCACGGTCGCCTGGTGGCTCAACCGCCAGTATACCTTTGGCGCCAGCGGGCAGAAACTGCACCATGAATGGCTACACTACATCCTCGTGAACGCCTTGGGCTGGCTGCTCAACAATACGGTCTACCTGGCGTGCGTCTATCAGTTCACCCAGGCCGCCCGCCATCCCTCCCTGGCCGTTGCGGCCGGATCGCTCGCCGGCATGGCGGCCAACTTCATCCTTTCCCGCCAACTCGTCTTCCGCAAAAAAACGCCTTGAGCAACAGACCGGTAACGTCCTCCGGCGCCTAACCCGCATTTCTCATGCGGGTGTTTCTTTGAGGGCGCGTGCCGCATCGGCCAGCACCTGCCAGGAGGCGGCCTCGCTCTCGCGCATGTCGGGCACGATCACCAGGTGCTGGTCAAAGCCGTAATCGGTGAGCGCCTTGCGGCATTCCAGCAGGGTATCCTGGACAATCTCCTTGGGATGATCGCCGTAGAGGTTGTAGACCAGCCCCAGCAGGGGAATATCGCGCGCCTTGATCGCCTCGAGGCTGAGGCGGATGTGGTTGATCGAACCCAACCGGGGCGAGCCCACCAGGATCATGGGCATCTTCCGGGCGGCGTAGAAGTCGAGCAGCAAGAGATTCACGGTCAGCGGCACCAACAGCCCGCCGGCTCCCTCCACCAGCAACCACTGATGCCGCTTTTGCAGGGTGGCGATCGCTTGATCCAACACCGATTCCTCGATGGTCTTGCCGACCATGCGGGCCGAAAGCAGCGGAGAGGCGGGAAAGGGAAAGAGGTAGGGGCAGGTGGTACCGTCGCGGTCGAAATCGGTGAGCGGCTGCCCCATCAGCTTGCGATGCAGCTGAATGTCATCGGATAGGCCGGTGCAGCCGGTCTGGACCAGCTTCAGGGTGGTGACGGAATGGCCCAGTTGCAGGAGATGACGGGCAAACAGGCCGGTGACGTAGGTTTTGCCGACATCGGTGTCAATGCCGCCGATGGCGATGGTGTATTGGGCTTGGGTCATGCGCTGCCCCTTGGTTGAGGTTAGATCGACGCCCCGGCGGGAGGGTGTTCCGATCTCGGGCGGGCGACGACAAACATGGGATGGTAGGTGAGCCGGACCCCCTGCTCGCCTCCGAATTGGATCTGGTATTGTTGGATGAATTCCTTGACCTGACGCCTGGTCCAGGCCTTCTGGCCGATGGAGTTGACTCCGGTCGCCCGCAGGTGTCTGAGCACGGCCAGGGGATCGGTATACCACAAGACCTCGCGGGCATCCTCCGCCGCCAGGATCTCGAACCGTTCGCTCATGACGTTGAGCAGTTGCTCCAGGTTACGGTACGCTAGGCCGACCCCGGTCACCTCGCGGATTTCGGTGAGGTTGTCCTTGCCATACAAGGAAAGGGCGAAAAGTCCCCCTGGATTGAGGTGCCGCTGCAACTTGCCGCACAAGGCGGGAAAATCGTGCACCCAATGCAGGGTGGAGGAGGAGATGATCAGGTCGTAGCGGCCGGGGAGGCGAACCGATTCGATATCCCCGGCGACAAAGGTCATCTTTTCCGCCTCCTTCGGGCCGATCTTGCGGCAGACACAGGTCTCGAAGGCCGCGACCAGGTCGCTGACGGTCAGGTGCCGTATACCGGGAAAACGCTCGAAAAGACGCCGGGTCAACAGCCCGGTACAGCAGCCGATCTCCAGAATCCGTTCGGGCTGCAGTCCGGGAGCGGCCTCGGCCAGCAGGGCCAGGAGATGCTCAGCCACCCGGTGCTGGACCGTGGCATGCAGTTCGTAGGTCGCGGCGGCCTGTTCAAAACGAAGTCGGATCAGTTTCTTATCGGGAATCATCGGTATCGATCGGGTTACGTCGTACATATTTCCAAAACCTCGCAACCCAACGAACGAACGTGGTGCAGATGGGGTGAAAATAAAACGATGAACAGCAAAACGATCTTTTTCCTGCCAACAACCGCAAACGCGGCCGCTTACTGCCCCCAAAGCAGGCTCCCCAGGACCCAGCCGGATACCCCCTCCCGGGTATGCTCGACATTGATCCAGGAACCCTTGGTCCCCAAGACCCGGAACACCACCCCGTAATGGGCCTTGGCCACAATCTCGGCGTCGGTGGTCGGTTCCTTGCGGACATTGATCTGCTGCTCGGTCCCCTTATTGGCCCGCACGATCACATAAGGCGTCGGCTGGGTGGTCTTCCGGTGCACCCAGCCGGTGCTGCCCTCGAAATCCTGTACCTTGAGCCACTCGCCTTTCTTGCCGATCACTTCGAGGGGAAAGCCGGAACCGAGCGTCCACAGGATCGATTGGTCGGTCCCGGGTGCGGAACGCATGTTGATATCTTCACCGGCGATGGAAACCATCTCTGCCGCAGCCGCCGAATGCAGATTCAGCAGCAGTACACAGGCAACGGACAGCACCGCATGACGTCCCTTCATCCCTTGGCTCCCTGGTGCTGGGGTTCATCAGTGGGCATTGGCGGCGGACCGATGGCGACACCGTATCCCGCGATATCGAGACCGAGCGCGCCAAAGCGGCAGGCCTCGGTGCAACATCTGAGGCAGCGGATGCAGGCTCCACTGTTGGGTGTCTCGTCGACCCGGATCTCAACCGGGCAGACCCGGTGACATGCCCCGCACTTTGTACATTTATCCGCATCAAATTTCAACCTAATCAGGCTGATCCGGTTGAACAGGCCGTAAAAAGCGCCCAGCGGACACAAGATACGGCAAAAGGGGCGCGAGACGGCGACACTGGCCATCAGGGTGATGACGAGAAGCACCAGCTTGTTGGCATAGAGCCAGCCGACACTCACGCGCAAATCCGGATCCAGGAGCAGCATGGGGATGCCGGCCTCCAGGGTTCCGGCCGGGCAGAGAAATTTACAGAACCAGGGCAAGCCGAGGCCAAAATCGTCCACCCAGACCAGGGGCAGGAGCGCCACCAGCAGGATGAGCACAAGAAAGGGTACCCGGCCCAACCATTGGGGCAGGCGGATCTTGGGCGAGGGGAGACGATAGAGCCATTCCTGGATCAGGCCGAAGGGACAGGCCCAGCCGCAGATGAAACGGCCGAAGGCGGCGCCCAACAGGCCGATACAGCCCAGGACATAGGTGCCGACAAAGAGTTGGCCGGCGGCAAGGGACATGCGGATGCCGAGCAGCAACTGCTGCAGGGCGCCGATGGGGCAAAAGGTGGTGGCGGCGGGGCAGGAGTAACAATTCAGCCCCGGCGAACAGAGCACCTTGAGCGGCCCCTGGTAGAGGCTGCCGCTGGCAGGGAACCCCCAGTAGCCGTTGGCCAGCAGGGCAAGGACAAGCTGCACATATCGCCGCAGGCGCTGCATCTAGCCGATCCCGATACAGGCGAGGCAGATCGACCGGGCCTGCTCCAACACCCGCGAGGGTTCATCCAGGGTGATGCCGATCACCAGCAGGACAAGGAAGACGGCCATGGCCACCAACGGCGCCATGCGCAGGGATGGCTTGACCGTTCCGCCAGCTTGATTCGATTGCCCTGGCATGGGCAACTTGTTGTCCCTAGCCCGCATTTCTCATCAGTTAACGCGGGCTAGCGGGAGAGCAGCCCAACCAACCGGTCGAGATCATCGCTGGAGTAGTATTCGAGTTCCAGTTTGCCCCGGGTCCCCTGCTGCACAATCCGCACCTTGGTATGCAGCTGGTTGGTCAACTGGGTCACCAGGGTGTTGCAGTAGGCGGGCGGCAGCTCTTCCTTGACCACCGACGGGGTAGGGGTTTCGGCCGCCTTGGCTGCCGGTTTCCGCGCCTTGCCCGCGCAGAGGCGTTCCGCTGCCCGGACCGACAACTCCTCGTTGACAATCCGGTCGCGAATGGCCTGCATCTGTTCCGGCTCATCCTTGATCCGCAGCAGGACCCGGGCATGCCCCTCGCTGATCCGTCCCTGGACCACGTCTTCCTGGAGCGGGGCCGGCAACTGCAACAACCGGAGCACATTGGTGATAGTGGAGCGCTGGCGTCCAACCTTTTTCGCCACCTCCTCCTGGGTGAGCTGGAATTCCTCCATCAACCGGCTGTAGGCCTGCGCCTCCTCGATGGGATTGAGATCATGGCGCTGGATGTTTTCAATCAGGGCCAGTTCGAGACGCTCCCGGTCCCCGGCCTCATCCATCACCACAACCGGCACTTCCTCAAGACCGGCCAGCTTGGCGGCGCGGAGCCTCCGCTCGCCCGCGATCAAGGTGTAGCGGCTGCCGCTGCCCTTGACTACCAACAGCGGCTGGATGATACCTCTTTCTGCAATCGAATCAGCCAGTTGCTGCAATTTCTCCGCGTCGAAATAACTGCGCGGCTGGTGGGGGTTTGCAGTTATCTTGTCGATATCACAGATAAAATATTTTTCTTCCCCTTCCGGGTTCTCCTCGGGCAACAGAGCGCTTACCCCACGGCCCAAAACATTTTTCGCCATTGATTCAGGCCCTCCCTCGGGCTCGTTTCAAAACTTCGCCGCCTAACTGTATATAGGCCTTTGCTCCCGGACAGCCGGGATCATATTCGATAATGGTCTGGCCATGGCTGGGGCTTTCGCTCAAGCGGACATTGCGGGGGATAACGGTCTTGTAGACCTGCTCGCCGAAATGTTTCTGGATTTCGTTGGCCACGGAATGGGTCAAGCGGTTACGCCGGTCATACATGGTCAGCAGCAATCCCTCGATAAACAGATCGCGGTTCAAGGTTTTCTTGACCTTGCGGATAGTGGAGATCAGCTGGGCCAGACCTTCCATGGCAAAGTATTCGCACTGCAGCGGGATCAGCACCGAATCGGCGGCGGTGAGACTGTTGATGGTCAGCATGCCCAAGGAAGGCGGGCAATCAATGAGGATATAGTGAAAGGAATCACGGAGCGGCCGCAGCATCGACTTGAGCCGCTTCTCACGGTTCTCCTGGCTGATCAGTTCCACTTCCACCCCAACCAGATCGATGGAGGCGGGCAAGATCGAAAGATTTTTGAGGTTGGTGGGCTGGATGCAGTCCCCGGCCTTCTGGGTCCCGGTATAACAGTTGTAGATATTTTTTTCCGTGCTCGATCCGAACACCCCCACGCCGCTGGAAGCATTTCCCTGGGGATCGGAATCGACCAGCAGCACCTTTTTCCCTTTGCTCGCCAATACGGCAGCGAGGTTCAACGCGGTTGTGGTTTTCCCGACACCGCCCTTTTGATTGGCCAAGGCGATAATGTGTGTTTCCACCGTAAATCTTCTCCTGACAACTCTTTGTTAATGAAACATTCAACGAGTATACTATACTCTTGCTCTCCAGAGAACAGTTCTCTTGCCACCAAAATCACTTTGCCCTTGTTTGTCGTTCTCGTGAACAGTCGCGGGGACGACTTTTTCGTGTTCGCACCAGACTCATGTTGCGATGCACGGTTTTTCGGATGTTGACTTTTTACAAAGCCCTCATGTTTCACGTGAAACATTGCTGGCGCGGGACCCTGAAATGACGGATTATAGCGATGTACTTATTATTGGCAGCGGTGTATCGGGACTTTCGTTTGCGTTGAAGGTTGCGCAATTTTCCAAGGTGACCCTGATCACGAAAAAGAAAAAAGCCGACACGGCCACCAATCTGGCGCAGGGCGGCGTGGCGGCGGTCCTTTCCGTGGAAGATTCGGTGGAGGCCCATGTCGCCGACACCCTCTGCTCGGGGGATGGGCTGTGCAACGAAAAAATCGTGCGCATCGTCACCACCGAAGGGCCGGACCGGGTCCGGGAACTGATGGATCTCGGGGTCCGCTTCCAGCGGGGCGAAAACGGGCAGGGCTTTGACCTGGGCATGGAGGGCGGCCACTCCGCCCGCCGGGTGGCGCATGCGGCGGATCTCACCGGCAAGGAAATCGAGCGGGCACTGCTGGAGCAGATCGGCGCCAACCCCAACATCACCGTCCTCGAAGATCACTTGGCCATCGACCTGCTGATTGAGTCCAAGGCCCTCGGCCGCGAACGCAAAAACGGAGACCGTTGCCTCGGGGCCTATGTCCTCAACCGTATCACCGGCGAGGTCGAAACCCACCGCGCCGGCGTGACCGTGCTCTGCACCGGAGGCTGCGGCAAGGTGTATCTGTACACCACCAACCCGGATATCGCCACCGGCGACGGTGTGGCCATGGCCTACCGCGCCGGGGCGAAAGTGGCCAACCTGGAATTCATCCAGTTTCACCCCACCTGTTTTTTCAACCGCGAAGCGAAAAATTTCCTTATCTCCGAGGCGGTGCGAGGCGAGGGCGGTACCCTGATCAACCAACAAGGGCAAGCCTTCATGAAAAAATATGATCCCCGAGGCGATCTTGCCACCCGGGATGCGGTTGCCCGCGGGATCGACGCCGAGATGAAGGCCACCGGCGCGGATTGCGTCTTTCTCGACATCACCCACAAACCGGCCGATTTCCTCCGCGAACGGTTTCCCAACATTTACGCGACTTGTAAAAAATACGGGGTGGACCTGACCGAAAAACCGATCCCGGTGGTTCCGGCCGCGCATTACATGTGCGGCGGGGTTCTGGTGGACGAATGGGGCCGCAGCTCGATCACCAACCTGATGGCCCTGGGGGAAACCGCCTGCACCGGTCTGCATGGCGCCAACCGGCTGGCCTCGAACTCCCTGCTCGAGGCGGTGGTCTTTGCCCATCGGTCGGCACAACTGGTCAAGGATCGCATCGATGAAATACGCACCTTGGAACGGATCGAGGTCGAACCGTGGCGGACCGGGGGGGCGGAGGTCCTCGACGAGTCGATCCTGGTCAAACACAACTGGGATCAGGTGCGGCAATTGATGTGGAATTACGTGGGCATCGTCCGGCGGCAAAAACGCCTGGATCTGATTCAGACCCGCCTCAGCTGGATGGTCAAGGAGATCAAGGAGCACTTCTACGACTACCTGCTCACTCCAGACCTGGTGGAGTTGCGCAACCTGGCGGTCATTGCCGACCTGATTGTGCAGAGTGCCAGCCTGCGCAAGGAGTCGCGCGGGCTGCATTACATTCTTGACTACCCGGAAAAAAACGACCGAGAGTACCTCAGGGATACCATTCTCCAAAAGAAGTAAAAAAAAGCCCCCGGAGCAAAACACTTCGGGGGCTTTTTTCTTTCAATGCTGCGGCTGCATCTGCTGCATTTGCTGCATCGCTTCCTGCATCCGGCGCATCATTTCCTCCTGATCCGCCGCATTCACTCCGTCGGCCTCCATGGCCGCCTGCCGCCCGGGGGCCATCGTCGCCGCGTCCCCGCCTTGTTGCTGCATTTTTTGAGCTCCGTCGGGCTCTTTCAAGGTATCGATCATCTGCCGCACCGTTCCCTCAAGCATGGCTTCCGCCTGCGAATCAAGCTGGGCGGTTATTCCGGCGGGTGGAGCAAAAACGTTGTCCGGTATGGCCGAGTCGGTATCGACCTTGGTGGCCACCGTGGTGTTTTTCATCCCCATGACCGAGATCTCGATCCGGAGCGGCACATCGCTGCCGCGGAGCACCGTGGAGGTGGACAGCCCCTTGACCGAAACCGCATCACACGCATATCCGAGGACCTTGTCGCTGGAGCGGGTCACCGTCGTCCCGGAGCGGGCCATCATCCCCGCGCCCAATTCCTTGGCGTTTTTCTCGAATTTTTTCTTCTCGCCGCGGCTGAGCTTGTTATACTCCGCCTGATACAGTTTGTTGGGGTTGGTGGTTTTGGAACCGCTCTTTTCCACCAGGTCATAGGAGGCAACCCAGTCCGGATCGGTGATTTCAACCGTCTCGATCGGGGTGGACATGCCCATGGCGGTAATGGCCCCCTTATGGTATTTGGCGCGCAACCTGCCATAGTCCCGGATGTACAGGGTTTCTTCCCCCTGTTCGTTCCCGCTGAGTTGGTAATGGATGGTGGCTTCTTTAAAAGGGAGCTTCGCTTCCCAGGGCAAGTCGGCCCCCCAGGCCAAGGTTCCCGTCATCACCACTCCCATGGAGACACCCCGCAGACATCGCATCTTCATACACCGCTCCTTTGTGCTTTCTTTGTATAAGTTTTTTTTCGCCGGTACGATGCACTCTATTGTAGCGGCTCGGAGCGACAACTCAAGAGAAACAGCCCATGCTCTCCATCATCCAACAGATCGCTGAACGCAAAATCCTCCAGGCCATGGAAGAGGGCAGTCTGCCCGATCTCAGCCACTGGAAAAACAAACCCCTGCCGCAGGAAGACCTCAGCAATGTTCCCGCGGACCTGCGCATGGCCTATCGATTGTTGAAAAACGCCGGCTATGTCCCGGAGGAGATTACGCTGCAAAAGGAGATCACCCGGTTGGAGCAGTTATTGGAGACTTGTACGGATGAGAAAGAGAAGGTCCGGCAGCTCAAACGGATCGGTTGCCTGAAGACCAAGCTCGAATGCCGCATGGGGCGCAGCATCGAGCTTGGTGAAGAAGGGCCGTATTACGAGAAGGTGGTGGATCGGCTGTCCACCCCGAAAAAGAAATAACCGCGACGCAAATCAGAGTTCCATGACCTCGCCGAACAAGGCCTTGTCCTGTTCGATCTTGTCCCGATTGCCGATGCTCACCCGCAGGCGCTCCTCCTGCAGCCGCTTGAACAGCGGTGCGTAACGGCGGAGATCGGCAAGCCCGGTACGGACAATCTCCTCAATCCGCTGCTGCAGGAAGGCAGTGGTCACCCCGGTCAGATAATTGTTGCGGGCTGCCGCACCCTTGGCCGCCGGCCCCTGATGCGGAGTGGCCGTCCCGTAAGCTCCGACCACCAATTGCTGCATCGATTCAGGGGACAATTCCAATCCGCCGATAACCGCCGGCAGTGCCTCATAGGCATCAAAGGTTTTCCTGACCTGCGGGTCACGGTAGCTGATCATGCCGAAATTGCCGGTCAGATGGTTGAACTGGATGAAACAACCGTAGGCACCACCCATCTGCCGTACCGTATTCCAGAGATAGTCGCGTGACATCCAGGTACGCAGGACCTCGAAGCTCCCGCTGTACTGCCCGGGCTCCGGGAACAGGGTGCACGCCTGGACATTGTAGACCACCTCGGCCGAGGTGGTGTAGGCCTGGGTTTGGGGAACTTCCGGGAAGTGGATCCGGGCCGGAGCCACGGCCTGGTCGGGCAAGCCTTTGACCAGATCGAGGCCGAGTTGCTGAAAACGGGCAATGTCCTTGTCGTCGGCGGTCACCGAGATGACCATCCCCTGACGGCGCAGCAGCAGTTCGCGGATCCGGCGCAGGGCCGCATGCAGTTGGGCCTCACCGGCCAGATAATCGCCGGCCAGCTTTTTGAGATGCAGATAGCTCGTCACCCCGTGTACCTGCTCGTGGTATTGCCCGGCCCGGCTAAGCGGGGAGAAGGCCCGGGTTGCGGCCAGGGAATAGCCCTCGCTCTGCACCGAATGTTCGGCCCAGGCGAACTCGCGCTGCACGATCTCCTCGATGTGATGCTCGTCGGAGAAATCCACCGAGGTCAGGACCTCGGTCAGCAGGTCGATGGCCTGGTCAAGGAAGGACGACAGGGCCTTGATGTGCAGCCACAGGATCGGACGGATCGTGTCCCGTTCACCCGCACGCACGTACGCCTGGAAGGAGTGGGAAAAGTCGCCGGTGCAGAGATTGATCGCCTTGGCGAACTGCATGTAATCCTTGTTGGCGGTCCCGATCTCGGTGAGGATGGTGGCAAAGAGATCGAGATAGGGCAGCAGCTCCAGGGGCAGGGCGGAGCAGTCGAAGCCAAAATCCAGGTAACAGATACCGTTGGTTTCCAGGTTGTTGACCAGCAGCTCGGTGTTGCCCAGGGTGGTCGGCCGGACCTCGTGGAAGGGTGGACGGGGGTCCAGGTCGTCCAGACCGAGTCGGGGCAGGCGGCGCAGGTCCTCCACCGTATTGGCCGCAGCCTGCAGGGCCATCAACTCCCGGGTCCGTTCGATCAAGTGCGCGCGTCCTTCCGTATCCAGGGATTGGTCGTAGGCCTCCAGCCGCTGCTGTTCCTGCAGCAGATTCCTGGCCATCATTTCCGGATCCGGGGCCAGGGTGACGGTAACCGTGGCCGGGTTGTCCAGCAGGTATGCCCGGATCAATTGCTCGAAATATCCCTCCTCGGTAGCCTCCCGCCGGATCTCCGCCAGCAGGGCATCGATCTCCAGGGCGTCGAAGGGGTCCATCCCGCCCTTCATCACCGGCAGGGCCTTGCCGATCAGGTCGAGGCCGCGCTGGGCCTTGTTCATCTCCTCCCGCACGGAAAACTCATACTTGTTCAATTCGGACAGCATCAGCTCACGGTCCAGTCCCTGGTCCACCATCCGGGTCAGGGTGGCCTTGTACAGGGCCAGGAAGTGGTCACGCTTCTCCGCATCCGTCCCCACCAGATAGGTGATGATCAGGGACTTGATGGACGAGTTGGACAGGAACAGGCCACCGAAATCCTTGCAGACACCGGCATTGAACACCGCCTTTTTCAGGGGCGAGCCGTCGGAGTTGAACAGGATGTTGGCAATGATCTGGAAGGCGGTATTGAGCTTTCGGTCACGGATGGTGCCGATGGTGGAACTGATGGCCAGAAATGTCCGCTCCGCCGTAGGACTGCCCGGCTGGACGGGGTAGCTGTCTTCGATGGACAACGGCGCGGACACGTCCAATCCTTCCTTGATCCTGGCCTTGTCCACCGGCTGGTCGAACCTGCTCAAAAAACGCTCCTGGACAAAGGCCAGTTCCTCTTCCAGGGGGGCGTCGCCGTAAAAGAAAAAGGTGCTGTTGGAAGGGTGGTAGTGGGTGCGGTGGAAGGCGACGAACTCCTCGTAGCTCAGGTCCGGGATGCGGCGGGGATCGCCGCCGGATTCATGGGCGTAGGTCGATTCCGGCATCAGCCCGCGGTAGATGTTGTGGAACAGGGAACGGATCGGGTCCGAGTAGGCTCCCTTCATCTCGTTGAACACCACCCCCATGTACTGGGGCTTGTCCTCCTCCTTTTCCAGATGGTAGTGCCAGCCCTCCTGCTCAAAGGTCGACCGCAGCAGCAGCGGATTGAAGACCACGTCGCAGTACACATCCATGATGCTGAAGTACTCCTTCACATTGCGGGTGGCAAAGGGGTACCAGGTGGTGTCCGAACCGGTCATGGCGTTGAGGAAGGTCATCAGGCCACCCTTGTTGATCTCGCCGAAGACATCCTTGACCGGATACTTTTCCGAGCCCATCAGCACGGAATGTTCGAGAATATGGGCCACGCCGGTGGAGTCCTCGGGCACGGTCATGAAGGAAACGCAGAAGGTCTTGTTCGGGTCCCGGTTCTTGATCGCCAGGGCATGGCAGCCGAGCACCGCATGGGTGAACAGGTAAACGGTCGAATTGATCTCCTCGACAAAGGAAACTCGATCCAGGGTAAAGCCATGGTAGGTCGAGCCAAGAGCAAATGTGGTCATAGCACTCCGTCGTCAAAAAATTTTATGGGAATCCAAAAGGATGGTGACCGGTCCATCGTTTGTCAAGGAGACCTCCATCATGGCCTGGAAAATACCGGCTTCGGTGGGAATGTCCCGCTCTCGGCAGACATCGATGAAGCGCTCATAGAGCTGTTTGGCCAGCTCCGGGGGAGCGGCCTCGTTCCAGGAAGGACGCCGCCCCTTGCGGCAGTCGCCAAACAGGGTGAACTGGCTGACCACCAGCAACTGGCCGTGGACATCGTTAAGGGACCGGTTCATCAGCCCCTGTTCGTCTTCAAAGATCCGCAGGTGCTGGATCTTGTCGGCCATCCACACCAGGTCCTTTTCGGTATCGCTGCGGTGGACCCCCAGGAGGACCAACAGGCCAGCGGCAATGGCCCCCGTGATCTCCCCGTCGACTTCGACCCGGGCCTGACTGACTCGTTGAACAACAGCGCGCATAACAGGTTAGCGGTTATCGGCAAAAGGATATCGGCTGGCAAGCGGCGGGCTCAGGGCGCCACTCAGGTACTGGACAATGGAGACAGCGGCCAGGGCGGCGGTTTCGCCGCGCAGGATCCGCGGCCCCAGGGAAAAGGGGACAAACCCTCGCTGCTCCAGGGCGGCGATCTCCGAACCGTGCAGCCCGCCCTCGGGCCCGAGCAGGAGGCAGATGGAACCGGGGTGGTCGACGAAGCCGGTGGGCAGGGGAGCGGCTTGTTCCGCCTCCCAGGCGACCAGCCGGTGCGCATAAGGGGTGCAATCAGCCTCTTCGATCAGGGTCACGGGAGCAATCTCCATGGGGGTGGCGCGGTGGCACTGTTTGCAGGCCTCGATCATGATCCGCTGCCATCGTTCGACCGGGTCGCGGTCCCCCCGATTCTCACAGTACCGGGAGACCAGGGGAAGAAAGGTCCGCACCCCGAGTTCCGTGGCTTTCTGCACCAGGAGGTCCATCTTCTTGCCCTTGAGCAGGCACTGGGCCAGGGTGAGCGGCGCTTGCTCCTGCGCGTCCTCATGGCGGACGCCGACAATATCGGCAACGACCCGGTGCTTGTCCGCGGACCGGAGCACGGCGGTCAGCACCGTGCCCTGGCCGTCGAAGAACTCGACCTGCTGGCCGGGTTGCAACCGGAGGACCATGGCCATGTGCCGGGCCTCCTGGCCGCTGATCTCGATCCGGTCAGCCGGTAGGGATTGGAGAGGCAGATAAAAGCGTCGCATCCATTTTCTTTAGCACAAAAAACGGCCGGATGCATGGGCGGAGATACCATTGCCGGGTGGAGCCGGCTGTTTTTTTTCCTCTTCGTTTTTTCGATTTCACCCGGGCCCCTCTCCCCCCGGGACTCTTCATCTTGGGGCGTCGCGCCGCACGGACACGGAGACAAAAAAAACTAAAAACAGCAAACATCGCTATATCAAGATGATATAACTTCACAAATCATCCTCGAAGATCAGAAAATGATCCTTTCTGTGGGTTGACAGAATATACCCTTCATGTTTGTATAGATTGATTGCTACAAAAAAATATCTAACTACAATCCATACAATATCCTTCT
This sequence comes from Desulfobulbus sp., assembly GCA_050255935.1. Classification (GTDB taxonomy): domain Bacteria; phylum Desulfobacterota; class Desulfobulbia; order Desulfobulbales; family Desulfobulbaceae; genus Desulfobulbus. Next base: position 13,734 of record JBFWIP010000018.1, on the reverse strand, counting down.
TATTTTTCTCAAAAAAATACATTTTCCTGCCGAAACATACAAGAATTTATGCGACAGAAAACACCCTATAATCTGCATAATTCTTTACCTCTTCAACCAAAATATGAGTGAATTTTAAAGAACAAAACAACTTTAATTCATATTTTATATTTTTCATCAAATTAATTCCATACTTATGCAAAAAGAGAGAAAAATACATCAATCACCTCATTCATCATTAAAGTGAACTGAAAAAAATAATTATTATATCATACTTGCCTCCCGATCATGATACGGCATTCCTTCAATTTGTAAATACACTTGATATCAACAAATTGCAGTTCGTCCTATCCGGGATGAAATCAGGTACATCACCAGAATACTTATTTCTTTCCCTGACCCGAAGCAAAATAAATCATGCCATCTGCAGTATTCTATTTTCACGTTCTCGCAGAAAAACTCGAAAATAACAATCAGTGATTGTTGATATCTCATTTTCATGACGCAGTTTTTTTTGTTTTTTAACTTTTTACGGATCCACCAATCTGGTCGTTTCGCAAGAAACCGTAAAAACAACGTTCCCGGCCTGGCACACCTGATTTCTGAAGTACGGTCTCTTGCTTTTTGTTGTTTTGTACTGTGCGAATTCATCATTCATTCGCTTTCTCCCAACTGATTAACGAGGATTGTCTTTCATGTGTGGTATTTGCGGTGAGTATCAATTTTACAATGATCCACCTCCCCTTGCGCCTCTGGAAAAAATGATGGCACGTATGGGGGCCAGAGGGCCGGATGCCTCGGGGGCCTATCGCCACGGTCAAGTGGCCTTGGGGCATCGGCGGCTGAAAATCATCGATCTCAGCGAACGGGCGCAACAGCCGATGACCGACCCACAGCTCGGCCTGGCGATCGTCTTCAACGGCTGTATCTATAACTACCCCCAACTGCGCAACGAACTGGAGGATATCGGCTACCGTTTCTTTTCCAACGGCGACACCGAGGTCATCCTCAAGGCCTGGCATGCCTGGGGGCCACAATGCGTTGAGCGTTTTAACGGCATGTTCGCCTTTGCCCTTCACGAACGTGACAGCGGCCGGGTTATCCTGGCCCGGGACCGGCTCGGCATCAAACCCCTCTACCTGTGTGCGTTAGGCAATAAAGGGATCCGTTTTGCCTCGACCCTGCCGGCCCTGCTGGCTGCCGGCGAGGTCGACACCCGTATCGACCCGGTCGCCCTGCATCATTACCTCCACTGGCACGCCGTTGTTCCCGCCCCGCTGACCATGCTGCGCGGTATCCGCAAACTGCCTCCGGCGACCTTGCGCATTTACGATGCCGAGGGCAATTCGCGCGATCATCGTTACTGGCGGATGCGGGTTGAACAAGATGACGAGGATCTCGCCGTTTCCGCGCAAGAATGGCAAGAACGCCTGCTGGAACAACTGCGGGCAGCAGTCCGCCGGAGGATGATCGCCGATGTTCCGGTTGGGGTGCTCCTCTCCGGCGGTGTGGATTCCAGCCTGCTTGTCGGCCTCCTTACCGAAGAAGGCCAACGCGGCCTGAACACTTTTTCCGTCGGTTTCGAGGAGGCCGGCGGCGAAAAGGGGGATGAATTCCACTATTCGGACATCATTGCCGAGCGATTCGCCACCAACCATCACCGCATTTTCGTACCCTCGGATCGTTTGCTCCACACCTTGCCGCAGACCTTTGCCGCCATGTCCGAACCCATGGTCAGTTACGACAATGTCGGATTCTTCCTTCTCTCCCAGGAGGTGGCCAGGCACGTCAAGGTCGTGCAGAGCGGGCAGGGGGCGGACGAGGTCTTTGGAGGCTACCATTGGTATCCGCCGCTGGTCGACTCTCCCGATCCGGTGGCCGACTACTGCCGGGTCTTTTTCGACCGTGACCAGGCGGAATTCGCGCGCACCGCCCATCCCGATTATCTCCACGCCGACTTCAGCCGGGAGTTCGTCCGCCAGGCCTTTGCCCAACCGGGGGCATCCACCGCCGTGGACAAGGCTCTCCGGATTGACACCACCATCATGCTTGCCGACGATCCGGTCAAGCGGGTGGACAACATGACCATGGCCTGGAGCCTCGAGGCCCGGGTCCCCTTTCTCGACCACGAACTGGTCGATCTCGCCGGCCATATTCCGGCAGACCTGAAGCTGAAAAACGGCGGCAAATGGATTCTGAAGGAGGCGGCCCGGACGGTCATCCCCCATGCGGTGATCGACCGGCCCAAAGGCTACTTTCCGGTCCCGGCCCTGAAATACATCCAGGGCCCCTACCTGGAATTCGTCCGAGGCTATCTCACCAATGACAGCGCCCGTGAGCGCGGACTCTTCCGGGAGGACTACATCGACAGGCTCCTGCAGGAACCGGATCGACACATTACGCCGCTACGCGGCTCCAAACTCTGGCAGGTCGCCCTGCTGGAGATGTGGCTCCAAACCCATCAACTCTGAGGAACCGTACCATGAACATGACGGCAGACGAGTGCAACAATCCCATGGACCCTTCCTGCATGGCTTCTCTCAAGCACTGGGGCAAGCCCATTCATAAAAAACACCTTCCGGCAATGGACAAGGAAGTGTGCGTGGATTGCGGCTGGGGGCGACTCATCTTCGGCCAAACCTTTGAGAGCGCCGAGCGATTGGCCGCGGTGATCCGGGAGGAACAATGGGGACGGCGCGACATAGCCATTTACATGCGCGATCCCCATGTGGTTATCTCCTATGCACCGCAGGAACTCTTTCTCGATCCATCGCTCACCTATCGCCTCGATTTTCAGAATTACCGGGTTCCCCCGCAGGAACCGACCGGGGTGATCGTCCGCCCCATCTGCGACAGCGATGACGAGCAAGCCCTGAACCGAATCTATCGTTCCTGGGGGATGTTGCCCAGCTACAAGGGCTTCTACGCCAAGGCCATCCGCGACGAAGCCCTCTGCGTCCTGATCGCCATTGCCCCGGACAGCGGCGCCATCATCGGCGCCATCACCGGGGTCGACCATTTCAAGGCCATCCATGACCCGGACAACGGATCCAGTCTCTGGGCCCTGGCCGTGGACCAGCACTGCGGTTTCGCCCGTGTCGGGGAGACCCTGGTGCGGGAGCTGATCATGGCCTGCATCGAAAACGGCCGCAGCTTTATCGACCTCTCGGTGATGCACACCAACAGCGAAGCGATTGCCCTCTACGACAAACTCGGCTTCGAGCAGGTTCCGGTCTATGTAATCAAGAAAAAAAATCCGATCAATGAACCGCTCTTTCTCGGACCCGATCCGGAGGAACAACTCAATATCTATGCCCGGATCATCACCGACGAAGCCCGACGCCGAGGTATCGGGATCGAGGTGCTCGATGGGGACAACGGATTTTTCGAACTCAGCCTCGGCGGGCGGCGCGTCGTCTGCCGGGAGTCCTTGAGCGAACTGACCACCGCCATTGCCATGAGCCGCTGCGACGACAAGGCGGTGACGAGAAAAATCCTGAAGGACGCTGGGATACGGGTCCCGGCCCAGGAGGTGATCACCTCGGCCAACCAGTCCCTGGACTTTCTCACCCGCTATCCACGGGTGGTGGTCAAACCGGCGCGGGGCGAGCAGGGGGCCGGGGTGTTTGTCGACTTGGACAGCGAGGCCGAAGTCCTGGACGCCCTGGAAAAGGCGGGGCAACTCTGCGACAAGGTCGTCATGGAAGAGTATGTCACCGGCGAGGATCTGCGCATCATCGTGATCGGCTACCGCCACGTGGCTTCCGCCGTGCGTCGGCCGGCGACCATCAGGGCAAACGGCATCCTCACCGTGCGCGATCTGATCGAAAAACAAAGCAGACGCCGGGCGGCCGCCACCCACGGCGAAAGCACCATTCCCCTGGATGAGGAAACCCGGCGCACCATTGCCCGTCAGGGATACACCCTTGACGACACTCCTTCACAGGGGACCAGCCTGACCGTCCGCAAGACCGCCAACCTCCATACCGGCGGTACGATCCATGATGTCACCGACCAAGTGCACCCGGCGCTGATTCAGGCGGCGGAAACCGCGGCCAAGGCCCTGCAGATCCCGGTGGTGGGATTCGATTTTCTCGTCCCCGACATCACCGGTCCCGACTATGTCTGTATCGAGGCCAACGAACGTCCCGGCCTGGCCAATCATGAACCGCAGCCCACGGCCCAACGCTTCATCGATCTGCTCTTCCCCCAAACCAGAGCCTTTCCGGAGACCGCCCCATGACGCCCACCATAGACCGCGACTATATCTTTCACCTGCTGGAGTGTTTTCTCAATATTCCCAGCCCATCCGGCATGACCGACGAAATGGTGCGGGCGGTCTGCGGCGAGCTGGAATCCCTGGCCATCCCCTATGAACTGACCAGGCGCGGTGCCATCCGGGCCCACCTGACCGGTAAGTGCCACCAGCCGCGGCGGGCGATGGTCACCCATCTGGACACCTTGGGTGCCATGGTCAAGGGACTGAAAAAAAACGGCAGGCTGAGCGTGGTGCCCATCGGCACCTGGTCGGCCCGCTTTGCCGAGGGGGCACGGGTACTGATTCACAGCGACAGCGGCCAACTCACCCGCGGCACCATCCTCCCGCTCAAGGCCTCCGGCCACCGCTACAATGAGGAGGTCGATCACCAGCCCAGCGACTGGAGCAATCTCGAAATCCGCATCGACGAGGCATGCACCTCCATGGACACACTCTGGGATTATGGGCTGAGGGTGGGTGATTTTGTCTCCATCGACGCCCAATACCAGGCCAGTGCCAGTGGGTTTGTCAACGCACGCCATCTGGACGACAAGGCCGGGGTGGCCGCTTTGCTGGCGGCGGCCAAGGCCCTCCTGGAACACGGCATCGAGTTGCCGCTGGACAGCCACATGCTGTTCACCATCTCTGAAGAAGTGGGGGTGGGCGCCTCGCATGTCCTCCACGGAGACGTGGCCGAGATGGTCTCAATTGACAACGGTACCCTGGCTCCGGACCAGAACACCTGTGAAATGGGGGTGACCCTGGCAATGAAGGATTCCAGCGGTCCCTTTGACATCCATCTCACCCACCACCTGATCAATCTCTGCATGCAGCATGAAATTGAATTCAGCCGCGATATCTTTCTCCATTACCGCAGCGATGCCGCCGCCGCTCTGGAGGCGGGCAACGATATCCGCACCGCCTTGATCTGTTTCGGCCTGGATGCCTCGCACGGCTACGAACGGGCCCACATCAATTCGCTTGCCGCGGTGGCGGCCCTGGTCGCGGCCTACCTCAGCTCACCACCGCTCTTTGCCAAGGATGTCAACGTCATCGGCCCGGAAACCGACTACCCGCGCATCGGAGCTTCCTGCGAGCACAAACCCGAGGCCGACTGAATCCGGCATCCCGGCCACCCGTTGCCCGCGGCCAGGAGAAAATTCCCTGCCGGGGCGTGGCTTCATCAACGCACTGCAGCACTGTTCCAGCCTGAAATGGCGGCCAATCGCCTTATCTGATCCTTCGATAGGTCATGATGACCACCGGCACCGATGACGGCAGCGGATGGCTTTCGACCAGAACAAAGGGATGATCGGAAAAATCCGGGAAAAGGACATCCCCGGCAAACGGTTGCCCGATCCGGCTGAGGATCAGGGTATCGGCCAGGGGCAGGGCCGCCCGGAACAGTTGCGCACCGCCGATGACAAAGACCTTGGCCGCGCCGGTACAGAGGGCCAGAGCCGCTTCCAGCGAGTCCGCCTTGATGCAGTCCGGATGGGGCTGAAAGGAGGGCGTCGTACTGACGACGATGCACCGGCGACCGGGCAGGGCGCCACCGATGGAGCAATAGGTCAACCGCCCCATGATCACCGGATGACCCATGGTGGCGTTTTTAAAATGCGCCATGTCTTCCGGTATGTGCCAGGGAATGGTATTATGGCGGCCGATGACCCGGTTGGCGGCAAGGGCGGCAATGACGATCAGTTCCACGCCGGTCCTCCCGGGTTGACAAGTGCAACGGGGAAAATCAAAGGATGTCCTCCACAAGGATATTCTGCGTATGCATCAACCCCGGGCAAGAATGCACACCATGTGCAGGGAGAACGCAATGCGAACCTTAATTTATGGCGCCGGTGCCCTGGGGCAGGCAATCGGCTGCATGCTGGCGGCGGATGGACACCAGGTCGGACTGGTCCTCCGTCCCCGTTTTGTCGATGTCCTCCGGACAGGCGGCCTGGAGGTAACCGGCCTCTTCGGTGACTACCGGGTCAATGGCGACCGGCTCGAACTGCTGACCAGCCTCAAGGGCCGGAAGGGCGACGGCTACGACATGATCCTCCTTACCACCAAGACCTATGACACGGACCGGGCCATTGCCGACATCGCCGGCCTGTCCCAATGCTACTGTCCGGTGGTGTCGCTGCAGAACGGTTGCGGCAATCTCGAAAAACTCGAAGAACGGCTTGGCCGGGAACGAAGCCTGGCGGGACGGGTGATCACCGGGTTTGAGATCGAGCAACCCGGACGGGTCAGAATCACGGTTTCCGCCGACGCGGTCCACATCGGCGGCTGCGTCCGCGGGGTTGTTCCCCCGGCCGCCAAACGTCTGGCCGAGGCCCTGAACCACGCCGGCCTGCCGAGCATCGCCGTGCAGGATGTCTACCAGTCGCTTTATGCCAAGCTGCTCTATAATTGCGCCCTCAACCCGCTTGGCGCCATCCTCGGGGTGCACTACGGAGCCTTGGGAGAAAGCGGGGAGACGCGGATGATCATGGATCAGGTGATCGGGGAGACCTTCGCCGTGATCGCCGCCATGGGCGGGAGCACGCCCTGGCCCGATGCCGATGCCTACCGCAGGGTCTTTTACAGCACCCTGGTGCCGGCGACCTTCAACCACCGGGCTTCCATGCTCCAGGATCTGGAAAACAACAAGCCGACCGAGGTCGAGGCCATGGTCGGCTATGTGGCGGCCCAGGGGAAAAAATATGGGGTTCCCACCCCGGCCAGCGATTTCCTCGCCGCACTGATGCGGTTCAAGCAGCACCAGGGCCTGGCAACGGCCTGAACGAGCACCCCCTGCTCAATCCAAACGGCTGAGCAGGGTTTCAAGCAGGTGGTTGATGGCGGCATACCGGGCCGGATCCACGGCTGTCATCCGGGCTTCGCTCTGGATATACGGCCCGCCGCTCACCAGTTCGTCCCCACAGTGAGCGAGAATCTCCCGCACCGTTTCCGGGGTTGACTCCAGATGGAACTGGAGGCCGAGGATGCGGTCCTCAAAGAGAAAGGCCTGGCTGCGGCATCCCTCGCTCTCGGCCAGATGAACCGCGCCTTGCGGCACGTCGAAGGTGTCCCCGTGCCAGTGAAAAACAACCGGTTCGGCGGGCAGCCCCCGGAAGAGCTTGCTCTGCCGCCCGGCTTCCGTCACCCGGATGGGCAGCCAGCCGATCTCCTTATGCGCGCCGCTGAACACCTTGGAACCGAGGGCATCGGCCAAAAGCTGCGCCCCGAGGCAAATCCCCACCGCCGATTTCCCGCCAGCAACCGCCCGGCGGATGAACGCCCGTTCACCGGCCAGCCAGGGATAGCGGTCATCCTCATAAATATTCATCGGCCCGCCCATGATCACCAGCCGGTCAAAGTCGGCCGGATCCGGTAACGATTCGCCGGCATACAAGCGGGTCAGGGTCAGGGAATGGCCCTGATCCGCGATCCATTTGCCGATATGGCCAAGCCCTTCAAAGGCAACGTGCTGCAATCCGTGTATCCGCACGCCTCTTCCTCCTTTTTTGCTGATGGATAAACATTGTCGACGGAGACAAACAGTAGGGCCGCATGTCGGCTGAGGCAATGAAAAAATTCAGTCCGGCGACGCACTTGACTTTGCCGGACCCCCTGTTATGCTGAATGATATCTTTCCATGGTTTCACTTGGTTTCATTCAAATTTTCTCTACAGCCCATCGGGTAGCCCTCTTCACCGGAGGATCCTTTGAGTCGAAATTCGTTTTCCACGCTGTTCAGATGCTCAAAAGCCCCGTGGTGTATTGCCGGGCTGATTTTCATCCTCGGCCTGCTTGTCAGCTGGCATATCGGCCGCCTCAGCAGCAGGCAGCAGTCTCTTGAAAAGCATAACCAGGCCATCAGCGAACTCGCCCCCATGCGGGCACGCCTGGAAGGCGCGGTGCTCAACATCTTCAGCGCCACCTCCGGCATTGGCGGCGTTATCGCCTTGCGGGGCGGGATCAGTCCGGAACTCTTTACCGCCCTGACCAGGCAGGCCATCGAGGCGCATCCCTATATCCGCAATATCGGCGTCGCCCCCAATGATGTCATTACCCAAATCTATCCCCTGGAGAGCAACCGGGAGGCCATCGGTCTGCGTTATGCTGAAAATCACGTCCAGTACGGCGACGTGCGTCAGGCACGGCTGACCGGCCGGCAGATATTTTCCGGCCCCCACCAGTTGGTACAGGGGGGGATGGGCCTGATTGCACGCGTTCCGGTCTTTACCCGGACGGCAAGCGATCCGGAGGAACCGGCCCGATATTGGGGGAACGTCTCGGTGGTTACCTATGTGGCCTCACTGCTTGATGCCGCCGGCGTCCGGTCAAGCGAGGACTTTCACATAGGCCTGCGTAAGATCGATCCGCGGAATGCCGACAACACAGCCATTCTCCGGGGCGACCCGGCCCTGTTCAGCGTTCCGGATCCGGTGGTCATGCCGGTCGACATTCCCGGGGCTCAATGGCAGCTCCTGGCCCTGCCCAGGGAAGGCTGGCCGGTGATCACCGCCGTCCGTTCCCCCCTGCTGTATATCGGCCTGGTGCACACCCTGCTTCTGAGCTGTTTTGTCTGGTGGCTGGCGGCACGGCCCGAAGAGGCCGAGCAGCACAACCTGAAGCTGCAAAAGGAAATCCACGAACGGACCCTGGTTGAAAGAAACCTTCGCCTTTCCGAACAGAAATACGCCTCCTTCTTCCACCTCATACCGGATATGGGTGGGATCACCCGCTTCGAGGACAGCTGTTTTCTGGAAATCAACTCCGGTTTCACCCGTGTCTCGGGCTGGCGCCCCAAAGAGGTGATCGGACGCACCTCGATCGAGTTGGGCCTTTGGACGATAGAGGAACGGCAACAGGCGATCTCCCTGCTGCAGGAGCATGGCCGGCTGGAGAATTTTCCCTTCCTGTTGCGGACTAAATCCGGGGAACAGCGCCATGCCTTGATGTTTCTCACCCGTATCCACCTCCACGGCACAGAATGTCTTTTTTTCATGGCCCGGGATATCAATGAACTGAAAATGGCACAATTGCGCCTCGAACAGGAACAGGCACAACTGCGCAACCTGCTGCAGACCGTACCCGCCCTGATCTGGATGAAGGATCCCCAGGGGATCTATCTCAGTTGCAACAACCGTTTTCAACGCTTTGCCGGCCTGCCGGAGGCGGAAATTATCGGCCGGACCGATTTTGAACTCTTTGACCGGGAACAGGCCGAAGGCTTCCGTGCCGACGACCAAAAGACCGTCAACAACGGTTCCCCCACCATCAGCGAGGAATGGATCACCTACGCCGACGACGGGCACCGGGAGTTGCTGGAAACCATCAAAACCCCGCTACACGATGCCGGCGGCACCCTGCAGGGTGTGCTCGGCATCGGCTGGGACATCACCGAGAAAAAACGGATTGAAAAAGAACTGCTCCAGGAACGAACCCGATTCATCAACTTGGTCGATTCGGTGGACGGGATTGTCTGGGAGACGGATGCCCGGACGCTCATCTTTACCTATATCAGCCGCGAAGCCCAACGCCTTCTGGGGTACCCGATCGAAGACTGGTCCGGGGAGCGGTTCTGGCTGCTGCACCTCCATCCCGAGGATCGGGAATGGGTGTACACGGCCACGATGGATGCCACCGCCCGAGGCGAAGATCACGAGCTGAGTTACCGGTTCCTCGCCGCCGACGGCCGAACCGTTTGGATTCAGGACCGGATCACGGTGGTTCCGGAGAACGGCCATCCACGCTGGCGGCGTGGTATCATGGTCGATACCACGCAGGAAAAAGAGGCGGAGCATCGTCGGATCCTCCTGGAAAACCAGCTCCGCCAGGCACAGAAGATCGAGGCGGTCGGCCGCTTGGCCGGCGGCGTGGCCCATGATTTCAACAACCAGCTCTCGGTCATCCTCGGCTACGCCGATCTGATGCAGCAAAGTGACCTCAGCGAGGAAAAAAGGCGCAGCTATACCAACCAGATCATCCGCGCCGCCAGCCAGTCACGGGACATAACCCGCCAATTGCTTGCCTTTTCCCGCCGGGAGGTGATCTCCCCCCAGATACTTGACCTCAACCTCCTGGTCAAGGGGATCAAAAAGGGTTTGGGCCGCCTGATCCGAGAGGATATCCTCTTTGAGGTTCATACCGCCCCCGGTCTCTGGCCGGTGTACATGGACTCCACCCAAGTGGACCAGATCCTGATGAACCTGATCGTCAACGCCCGCGATGCCATGGCCGGCCATGGCCAGGTCACCATCGAGACCGCAAACATTTCCCTGGACGCCTCCTTTACCGACCAGTATGCGGACTTCGCTCCGGGCGATTATGTCCAGCTCAGTGTCCGGGATACCGGCATCGGCATGAGCCGGGAAACGCTGCCCCATATCTTCGAACCGTTTTATACCACCAAGGAAACCGGCAAAGGCACGGGACTTGGCCTGTCCACGGTTTACGGCATTGTCACCCAAAACAAAGGGCAGGTGCTGGTGGAAAGCAAACCCGGGGCAGGAACCACCTTCAAGGTCTTCCTCCCCCGATGCCATGTACCGCTCCATGAGGAAACAATGCAACCGGCGGCATCGGTCCTGCAGCGGCGTTCGGGCACCATTCTCCTGGTCGAAGACGAGAAAACCGTCCGCCAGATGGCCCGGGATATGCTAGAGGCGGGCGGTCACGTCGTTTTGGTCGCGATCGGACCGGCCGAGGCTTTGCGGATAGCAGGCGACCGGCAAAACCACATTGACCTCCTGCTCACCGATGTCATCATGCCGGAGATGAACGGCAATGAACTCTGGAAAAAAATCCATGCGCTGCGCCCGGAGATACAACCCGTTTTCATGTCCGGGTATACGGGAGATATCCTCCAACAGGAAAACGGTTACCAGGTTCCGTTCATCAAAAAACCCTTCACCATGCGGTCACTGCTGGAAACCATCGAGGAACAGCTCCGCAATTTCGACAAAACCTCACACAACTGACGACAACAGCCAGCAAGCAACAGATCCCGCTCATTCACAAGACGCCGTTCCCGCCGCTTTTTGCAAAACGGCACCGCCGGGTACAGCCTGATCCTGTCGAAATCCCATAAAAAAAGCCGGTACGGAAACAACTCCGCACCGGCTTTTTTTCACCGTCTTCCCTATGCAGGGGCTATCGCCTTGCGACGGGTATCACTCCCCGCCCTGCAGCACCACATACTGGCTGTGCTCACCGGAGCGGATACGGAGCAGCACCTGTTTGTTGTTGTCGCTTTTCTTGAAGGCACTCCGCAATTCTTTCAGGTCATGTACCCGAATCCGGTTCACTTCTTCGATCAACATGCCGGACTGGATTCCAAGCTCGGCTGCGGGGCTGTCCGCCTCGACATCGGCAATCAGTACGCCCTGGTCTTTCTTGTACCCGAACTGGTCAGCCAGTTCCTGGGTCAGGTCCTGCAACGACAGGCCAAAGGCCCCCAAGTCGGCGCCGCTCCCCGCTTTCTTGGTAAAGGCCGACATATCAGCCGGCTGCTCGCCCACGGTGACAACCAACTCTTTCTTCTTGCCGTCACGGAGGACTTGCAGCGTAATGTCGGTGTTCGGCGGGGTCATGGCGATCTTGTTGCGCAGATCACCGACATCGGCAATGGTTTCCCCGTTGATGCCGGTAACGATATCGCCCTGGAGCAGTCCGCTCTTCTTGGCGGGTGATTGATCGGTGACCTCGGAGATAAGGGCGCCGCCGACCTCACCACCAAACGATTTGGCCAAATCCTCATTGACATCCTGGATCATGACGCCAAGCCAGCCACGGGCAACCTTGCCGTTTTTACGCAACTGCTGCTCGATATTCTTGGCCATGTTGATCGGGATGGCGAAACCGATGCCCATATAGCCGCCGCTACGGGAGAAGATCGCGGTGTTCATCCCCACGGCCTCACCGCGGATATTGAGCAGCGGACCACCCGAGTTGCCGGGATTGATGGCGGCATCGGTCTGGATAAAGTTTTCATAATCGGTGATGCCCATCCGGTTCCGGCCCTTGGCGCTGACCACGCCCACGGTAACGGTCTGGTTCAGTTCAAAGGGATTGCCGATGGCGATAACCCATTCGCCGACCTCCAGGGCGTCTGAATTGCCCAGGGGCAGCACCGGCAGGTTCTTGGCGTCAATCTTGATCAGGGCCACATCCGATTGAGGATCGGCGCCGATCACCTTGGCCTGGAATTCACGTTTGTCGGCCAGGCGGACGGTGATCTTGTCGGCATCGGCCACCACATGGTTGTTGGTGAGGATAAATCCGTCACCGCCAATGATAAAACCGGAACCGGCGGCCTGCTGCTTGTAGGTCCGCTTCTCTTTCTTGGGATTCATCCGGGGATGGCGAAACTGCGGTCCAAAAAACCGCTCGAAAAAAGGATCATTGAAAAAATCAAGGGGATTCTGCCCCTGTCCTCCAGCGGTTTTTTCTTTTTCAACCGCCACATGCACCACCGCCGGCCCGGCTTTCCTCACCACCGAGGCAAAGGCCTTGGCCGAGCGGTCAAGAACAGTCAGGTCGTCTTCACTCTGGGCATGGGAAGATTGATAGCCTCCCGCCAGCAGTGTCAGGCAAAGCAGACAGGAGAGAATAACGGTTTTTTTTGAAGGTTTGGCATACATGTACATAATCTGTGCTCCACAGAATCATGGAAAATGGTGTCATCCAAAGGATGATGTCTGATAACGAACACAACAGGCAGAGTTAGGCTGCCACAGATAATTATACCGCCGCCGGGGTTCGTCAAGGGGAAGAGAAACCGGGAAGTGCGGAAGGACGAGGATCGGAGCCTCTTTTTTAAACAACCCAAATTTTTTTCACCAGCCCTCACCTACACAAAAAAACAAATAAATACAAACAACAACAAATAATTGTGCACAAAGTAGGGATCACACGCCCTTGACAACCGCATTGCTCCCTATTGTATGCCCAAATTTTCTGCTTACTGTTCCATCCAAGAGGCAATCTCGAATAACTACATCCATAGGAGGATGATATGAGCGGATACGATTCACTTGCCTGGATTACCGAAAAAAACGGTAAAGAATATGTCTGCCCCATAGCTGTTCTGCAAGGCGACACCAATGATCGATTGAGCCTCAGTGAAGAAGAACGAAAGCAATGCATGGATGTTAGCCAGCTCATCGGCACCGAGCGATGGTAAGGTTGGCCAGCAAGTGCTTTTCCTTGTACTGACTGAATAATCGAAAGAAAAGGAGAACATCATGGAATTCGATACAAGAGAAAACAGGACCGAAGGCATCGGTTATGCCTCAATGGTCTGGGTCCGTGACAATGAGGGGCGTGAGTTCAGCTGCACCCTGGATCGAGCCCGGAGAGATGTCCGAAGCATGGACGATCTCAACGACCGTGAACGAGCCAGTTGCATGAACGTAAATCAGTTTATCGGCACCGAGCGCTGGTAAACCTTTTTTCCTCTACCCCGGTGATCATGTCACCGGGGATTTTTTGTGTCCTCATAATTG
>JBFWIP010000017.1:27211-28504 GCA_050255935.1 Desulfobulbus sp. | reverse complement strand
ATCGGTTCGCACGTGCGTTGCTTCGCTTTTCTCGGTGGCGTCCCGGAGGTGGTGGTTCCGGACAACCTCAAAAGCGGGGTGAGCAAGACCTGCCGCTACGAGCCGGAGTTGAATCCCACCTACCAGGTGTCACTGACCGCCCTAAAGGAGCCACCTCTATGAGCACTGCAAGTAATGAGATCAAGATCAGTGCGGAATCCCTCCGGGAGAGAGCTGATCGACTCAAAGAAAGGGTAGACAAATTTCGGATATAAATCGTTCAGACAAGTGGAACCACCTCTTATTGTACACTATTCAATCTGCCAAGGTGGCTCAGCACCTGTACACGACTGTATGGTCTGGAACCAATTTGCGGAAGGTTTGGCACCACGTTTTCCCCTCTTTTTTGGCTTTTTAATTCCCGATTAACAGATCCTCGGTCCGCACCTGTGATCGGCTCAATGTATTCGCTGGCGAGAATCCAGTGCCCGGGAAAACGGGAGACTGAAACGCTTTTTACTCAAAAAAAGGAGGGGGAAGTCGATTGACTTCCCCCTTTTCTCCTGTTTACAAATGCCGCTTACTTTTCCAGAGGTTTGTGGCAGAACCACCAGTCGTAGCATTCGTACTGCTGCACACGTTCCTTGGCAAGGAAGACATCGCCTGCCGGCGGCACGATAACCCGGTCTCCTAAGATGTCGCTGTTCGGCCAATCGGCAGGGAGGGCACCCTGCTTATCCGATATCTGCAATGCCTTGACGGCACGGACGATCTCGTCCATGTTCCGGCCTATTTCCTGTGGGTAATAAAGCATCAGCCGCACCTTGCCAAAGGGATCGACGATGAACACGGCCCGCACCGTATTGGTGCCTTTTCCGGGATGAAGCAACCCAAGTTGCATGGCCACCGCATCGTTGGCGGCGATAATGGGAAACTGAATCTCGACATCCAGTTTTTCCTTGATCCACTCCACCCACTTGATATGCGAAAAGACCTGATCGATCGACATGCCGATCAGTGAGCAGCCCAACTCCTGAAACTGCTGGTAGCGCTTCTGGAATCCGACAAACTCCGTGGTGCAGACCGGGGTAAAATCGGCAGGATGGCTGAAAAGCACAAACCATTTGCCTTTCATGTCCTCCGGCAGGCTCATGGGGCCATGGGTTGTCTGGACCGTCATTTCCGGAAACTGGTCACCGAGCAGGGGCATTTTCATTGAACCTTGATCCATTTTCTTCTCCTATCGTTTTATTGGTAATGATTACTATTTGCCGAATCTATATCTCTTCCAGCTAGACCTGTCAACAGTTTTTT
>JBFWIP010000017.1:15826-27111 GCA_050255935.1 Desulfobulbus sp. | reverse complement strand
AACTGGTCACCGAGCAGGGGCATTTTCATTGAACCTTGATCCATTTTCTTCTCCTATCGTTTTATTGGTAATGATTACTATTTGCCGAATCTATATCTCTTCCAGCTAGACCTGTCAACAGTTTTTTTAAGAACGATAATCAAAAACAAAACAACGCCCTCTCCACCAGGAGAAGGCACATTACAAGGAGGAGAAAACCTTTGCCCGTTTTTCCGTGCCACAAATAATAATTTGAAATTACTAAAAATATTAACAGCATGGCTTATTGCGACAACGGAGACGACTTTTCCGTTACCGCCAACCACCGCCATGCAAACAGAGAACCGCAGGAGATTCAACAGCAGAACGGAAATGAATCCGGCGACCACATGCTCATTTTCCAGACAGGCAAGGATACAAGGATGTATCAGAATTGGGGGGAAAATCAGCGCTTTTCGATCCGCACCCAGGCTTTCCGTCTTCCCCACTGGCGTGCATCGTCATGAGAATCGAAAAAAAGGTCAATACGATTGGGTCCCTTGATGGCGCCACCCCGGTCCTCGACCCGCCCCCAGCCGTATCCTTCCACATACATCCGGGTCCCGAAAGGGTAATACCTGGTATCGGCGGCAATGGTTCCATCCTCCTGGAACCAGTACCAGGGAAGCAGGCGAACCGGTACCATCCAAGGTCGAACCACCGTATCCCAGGAAAAGAATCCGGGCGCCGGTTCCTGTGGTTCGCTACCGAGCGCGGTCAGCCCGAGGTAGGGGTGTCCGGCCTGGGGACCGGAGGAGACATAGCGGTTCCAGAAATCAAGTTTGAGATATGCCCAACTGCCGCGCTCCCAGCCGCAACAGAGTGAGCAACCGCAGTAAGCGGTTGTTTCCATCATTCTGCCCACCGGTTGCCGGGCGCAACCCCCCAGCAAAAAAAGGGACAGGCCGGTAATGAGGACAATCGTTTGTGCCACCCAAGGGGGAAAAATCTGTTTCTTCATTCTCCGTAAGGACTCTTGTTTCCGTATAATTTCGCTTGCCATGAAGTTCTTCCTTTGTAAAGGTTTATCATAGCAGCGAAAAAATACCAGGGCATTTCCGGTCGTTCCTGCGGCGTGCTTGTTGACAATGAGCGAACAGCCCTCGTGCATGAGGCCCGGAATCCATGGCGCAGCCGCACATACCACAACAAGAAAACATACCCGGCCCCAAGAATATAGTATACAATCCGCCGTATCCGTTATCCGACTCAAAGCGATGGCCGCAATCAGGCCCGTATTTATGCCCCCCTGGTCGCAAACGGCAAGATCAAGGCCACCCCGGTTTTCCGTCCCGGAAGCATGAAACTTTCTTGAACGACCCGCTATTGTGGACGACAACATAACCGACACCGCACGGAGTTCCGCCATGGACCATCTCTCGCCGCTGCCCGTTCTGCCCTTGGGGCGTTACCGTCATTACAAAGGAGGGGAATATGAAGTGTTGGGCGTTGTCCGCCATAGCGAAACGCTCGAGCCCCTGGTGCTGTATCGGCCGCTGTACAATGACAGCGGGCTCTGGGTCCGCCCCTATGCGATGTTTGTCGAACACATTGAGATCGACGGCCGTCCGCAGGCACGCTTTGCCCCGCTACACCCGCCGGAACACCCCTGATCGCCCCTGGCGGGCTTTTCCGAAACTCTTTTTTCCGTATGCTTCATTGCCGATGACCGATCACGCCCGACGCATTGCCCAAGCCCTGCAGATCACCCCCAAACAGGTGGAAACCGTTACCACACTGCTTGACGACGGGGCCACCATCCCCTTTATCGCCCGCTACCGCAAAGAGGGCACAGGATCACTCGACGAGGTGCAGCTCACCGCCATTCGCGACCAAAGGGCCGAACTGATCGAACTCGACAAACGCAGGGCCTCGATCCTGGGTTCACTGGCGGAACGCGACCTGCTGAACGAGGAACTGGAGACCGCCGTCAACACGGCGTCCGACCTCGCCGCCCTTGAGGATATCTATCTGCCCTATCGGCCCAAACGACGGACCCGCGCGCAAAAGGCCAGGGAGCGGGGCCTGGAACCACTGGCCCGGGACATCCTTGCCCAGGGGAACAAGGCGATCGATCCGGCACCATTCATCAATGCGGAGTTGGAGATAACAAGCGGCGAGGAGGCGCTGGCCGGCGCCCGGGACATCATCGCCGAATGGATCAGCGAAAACGCCGAACTGCGCGCGCTGCTACGGGCCCTCTTTCAGCGCAGGGCCGTCATCACCGCCAAGGTGGTCAAGGGGAGGGAGGAGGAAGGCGGCAAATTCCGCGACTATTTCGACTGGCAGGAACCGGCGGCCAAGGTGGCGGGACACCGGCTGCTGGCCATGCTCCGCGGCGAACAGGAAAAGGTGCTGCATGTGAGTTTTCTGCCGCCGGAAAACGAGGCCCTGGAGATCCTTCTGAGTCACGCTGTCCGCAGCAGCAGCTTTGCCGGGCAGCAGGTGAAGCTGGCGGTGGAAGACGGTTACAAACGGTTGCTGGCACCTTCCCTGGAAAACGAACTGCGGGCCGATCTCAAGGAACAGGCCGACCAGGAGGCGATTGCGGTCTTCGCCGACAACCTGCGCCAACTGCTGCGGGCCGCGCCGCTTGGCCCCAGGCGAACCCTGGCCCTGGATCCCGGTTTCCGCACCGGCGCCAAGCTGGTCTGCCTGGACCGCCAGGGTCAACTGCTCCACCACACCACCATCTATCCGACCTTGTCGGCCAAACAGCGGCAGGAAGCCGCCCAAACAGTCCGGCAACTCTGTGAGCGTTTCGCGATCGAGGCCATTGCCATCGGCAACGGCACCGCCGGACGGGAAACCGAAACCTTTGTCCGCGCCCTGGACCTGCCGCCGGAAATCGTCGTCACCATGGTCGATGAGAGCGGGGCCTCGATCTACTCCGCCTCCGAGGTGGCGCGCCGGGAATTTCCGGACCACGACCTCACCGTCCGCGGGGCGGTGTCCATCGGCCGCAGGCTGCAGGATCCCCTAGCCGAACTGGTCAAGCTCGATCCCAAGGCGATCGGGGTCGGCCAATACCAGCACGATGTCAACCAGAAGGCCCTCAAACAGGGGCTCGACGATGTGGTCGTCAGCTGCGTCAACCGGGTCGGGGTCGAGATCAACAGCGCCAGCCCGGAACTGCTCACCTTTGTCTCCGGCCTGGGCGAAACCCTCGCGGCCAACATCCTCGCCTTTCGCCGGGAGCAGGGGCCGTTCACCGATCGGCGGCAACTCCTCAAGGTGCCCCGGCTGAGCAAGAAGGCTTTTGAGCAGTGCGCCGGGTTTCTGCGCATCCATGACGGCGCCAATCCCCTGGACCGTTCCGGGGTCCATCCGGAGCGGTACGCCATTGTCGAGCAGATGGCCGAGGAGTGCGGCTGCAGCGTGGCCGAGTTGATGGGCGAACCTTCCCTGCGGCAGCGGATCAAGCTCGAGCGCTATGTGCAGGGCGACGTCGGCCTGCCGACCCTGGAGGACATCCTCGCCGAACTCGGCAAACCGGGGCGTGATCCGCGGCAACGATTCGAGGCCTTTGCCTTTGCCGAGGGGATTGAAAAGATGGAGGATTTGAGCGAGGGGATGTGGCTGCCGGGCATCGTCACCAATGTCACCAAGTTCGGTGCCTTTGTCGACATTGGCGTCCACCAGGACGGGCTGATCCACATCAGCCAGCTGGCCGACCGCTTTGTCAAGGATCCGGCCGAGGTGGTCAAGGTGCGGCAGCAGGTGCGGGTACGGGTCCTCAGCGTAGATACGGGGCGCAGGCGGATCGCCCTGTCCCTGCGCAGTACCTGAGCCGGGATGTGAAGAAGGTTGGCAATTACTTGAAGCGGAACGAGGCCATCAGCGCCTGGATCGATTGCTGCCAGAATTGGTAATTCTTCTCGGACTCCTGCGAATCTTCACCCCGGCCGCTGCAGGCCACGGACCAGGTCAGACCGGGGGTGGCGGTCATGGCCACCTGGCCGGAGAGGTACTCGTTAAAGCTCAGGTGCATCCGGTATCGGGCGACATGGGCCGGCCGCTTATCGAGCTTGCCGGTCATGGCCTTGGTCACCGTGACCTGCCCGCTCTCCTGCCCCAGCATCTCCTCCAACTCCTGGACCGTGGGCGGGTCGAGAAAAACCTGGTCGATATCGCCCTGCTTGGCCTTGGCCGCATTGGGATACTCCTTGACGACCACCGCGCACTCGGCCGCCGGGCTACCTTCCGGAGCGACAATCTTCACCCGGATATCGCGTGCCTGGGAATGGACAAAGACCCAGGAGGCAGGATACTGGAAACTGAAACCGAACTGGTCGTTGCTGTAGCGGGTCGTCTTCTCCACCGCAAAAACGGTTCCGGACCACACGACCAGCATTAAGAGGAAAAAAAAGAGACGCATCAAGGGCATTGTTGTCCGCATGGGAAGACCCTGAAAAAAAGTGAGGAAATTGTGCAAAACTCAGTAATTAACAGCAACAAACCTTTTCGGACCGCTTAACGGGTTCATCAGATCCGAACAATTATTCTAGCACAGTGAGGCAGATCTGCCAATCGCTCTTCACGTCCCTGCCAATGCATTGCCCAGACGTTCTCTTTTTGTGATTTTTTGGCTTTCCGGGCGGTTGTCAATTGACTTTGTTCCTGAATTTATCAACTATGTACGCTCTCGCCGCATTTTTTCACGCTCACGGAGGGTACACGTCATGCGCACCATCTTCACCGCCGTTGTCCTGGTATTGTTTTCCGCCCTAAACATCAATGCCGCTCAGGTTGTCCGACGGGATGTCATCTCCACTTCAGCCGGTGACCTGGAATTCTTTTTCATCGGCCACTCCTCGCTGGTCATGACCTACCGGGGCAAGGTGGTGCATGTCGATCCCTACGGCAAGGTCGGCAACTACGCCGCCCTGCCCCGCGCCGACCTGATTCTCCTGACCCACGACCATGTCGATCACTTTGACCTCGAGGCCTTGCGAAAAATCCGAAAACCCGAGACCATCATCATCGAACCGCCGATCTGTTCCGACCGGGTGCCCGATGGATGGATCATGTCCAACGGCGAAAGCCTGCGGGTCTGGGATCTTCGCGTGCAGGCGGTTCCGGCCTACAACATCGTTCGTCGCCGCAAGGACGGCCAGCTCTTTCACCCTCCCGGAGTCGGCAACGGCTACGTGATCACCTTCGCCAACCGGAGGATCTACATTGCCGGCGACACCGAGAATATCCCGGAAATCAAGGCACTCAAAAATATCGACTGCGCCTTCCTGCCGATGAGTCCGGACTCGACCATGACCCCGGAGATGGTGGCCGACGTCGCCCGGGCGATCAAGCCCAAGATCCTCTATCCCTATCATTACAAGGATACCGACCCGCAACGGCTGGTGACCCTGCTCCGGGATAGTCCGGAGATTGAAGTCCGGATTCGGCCGTTGCGGTAGAGAAAGGAGTGCCATCCATGTCCACCATCCCAGGTTGTTGAGTTCCATGTCCACCCAGCAAATCCCTCCGTTCACCCGCGACGCCCTGGCCCTGCTCTTTCGCCAGGACAATTTCCAGGCCTTTCAGCAACCAGGCTTTCCCTCCCATTATTGGGCGCCGCTGCTTGCGGCCTGTTGCGGGGCGAGCCGCGACGAGGTGTTCCTCCTTGTTCCCGATGACCTGGTGCGGATGCAGGATTTCTGGCTGTTGCACCTGCACAGCACCGGCACCAAGACCCTCCCCGCACGGAAAGTGCCGCTGCATCCCTGGCTGCGGCAATTGGGTTTTGTCGACTTTGTGGAAGAACGCAGGAAGAGCGCCCCCAAAAAACGGCTCTTTGCCGAATACAAGGCAGGACGCGAAAATGCGGGCATGCTTTTCTCCCGGGCCTTTGTCCGCTGGATCAAAACCACGGTGGCCGCATTGCCCGAGGAACAACAGCCGATCTTTGCCGAGGATTTCCATTTCCCCTCGCTCCGGGCCCTGTTCCGGGAGGAACTAGCGCGTACAGGCCTCAGTCCGTCGACCCTGCACCTGCTGCGTGGCGGTGAAGGGGATGACGCCCAGGCCGCCGCCGAAATAGCCTCGATCCCCATCGAATCCTGCTTTCCCTCCCTGCCGCCCTTTACCGCAATGCACAACGATTCGAACCCATGACAAAACATCCGTGACGCCCTCCTGAGAACGCCACGTTCCTTCAACCAACCACAGTGAGGTGACCGCATGCAACAATCCTCCCCCAACTGCGCCAAATGTTCGTTCAAACCCGATGAACGCGCCTGCCGGACCGAAGGCGGCCGTTATCCCGAAAACTGTCCCACCATCCGCAAGGCCGATCTGGTCGAGGTGGCGCGCGGCGAATACCAAAAAACAGAGAACGCCGAATTCGCCCGCCAGGCCTCCCTGCAGGAACGCGACGGCTACAGCAACCGCGAACTGGGATACGCCAAGGTTCGGCCAGCCAAGCCGCGGATCGAGGAGATCCTGGATTTCATCGGCAAGATGGGCTACCAACGGATCGGCCTGGCCTTCTGCCTGGGGCTGCGCAACGAGGCCAAGGTGGTGGAACGCTTTTTCAGCGAACACGGCCTGGACATGGTTTCGGTCATCTGCAAGGTGGGCAGGGTGCCCAAGGAAGAACTGGGATTGACCGATCAGGACAAAATCAGCGTCTGCACCTTTGAAACCATGTGCAACCCTATCCTCCAGGCCCAGGTGCTCAATTCGGAAAAGACCGAGTTCAACATCCTGCTCGGCCTCTGCGTCGGCCATGACTCGCTCTTCCTCAAATACGCAGAGGCCCCCTGTACCGTGCTGGCGGTCAAGGATCGGGTCACCGGCCACAATCCGCTGGCCGCGGTGTACACGCTTGATTCCTATTATAGGGCTTTGAAGTAAAGCGGTCTCTTGGGCGAAGGCGGCAATCTCAGGCGGATTGCCGTCTCCGGCCGCGCCTGAACGAAAGAATCACCCCCAGGCAGGAAAACACCGAAAAAACGACCAGGGCGGTCTTCATGCTCAAGAGAAACCGGGGCAGGTTGACGTCGGTAACGGC
Source organism: Desulfobulbus sp. (assembly GCA_050255935.1). GTDB lineage: Bacteria > Desulfobacterota > Desulfobulbia > Desulfobulbales > Desulfobulbaceae > Desulfobulbus. The sequence goes on along the minus strand of JBFWIP010000017.1, from coordinate 20,081 downwards.
CTGGTTTCCCATGAAGAGCGAAAACACCAGGGTGATGGTGGTGAGGCTGGTCGCCATGCCCAGGGTCCGCATGGCGCCGATCATGCCCGAGGCCACCCCGAACTGCCGCCGCTCGACGCTGTCCATGATCGCGGTGGAGTTGGGGGTGATGAAGATGCCGAACCCGGAGCCGATCAACATCAATTCAATGGCCACCAACCACAGCGGGGTCTGGATGCCAAGGGTCAACGCCGCCAGCAGCAAGCCCGCGCCACTGATCAACATGCCGACCGTGGCCAGGGTGCCGATCTCTATCCGGTCGGCCAGACGGCCGGCTATGGGCGAAGTCACCACCTGCATCAACGGCTGCAGCAGGAGGATGAACCCGGCCTGCCGGGCGCTGAGCCCTTTGGCGTACTGGAGAAAGAGGCTCATGAAGAAGACGATGCCGAAGGTGGCGGCATAGTTGCCCATGGCCGCCAGGCAGCTGAACGTGAAAAAACGATTGCCCGACAACAGCTCGACATCCAGCAGCGGGCTGCGGCGCCGGCTCTCCAGGGCCAAAAACAGCCCCAGGCCGGCGGTGCCCGCAATCAGCAGGGGCACCCCGAGGGCGATCTTCCGCGCATGGGCGGCACCGATCATAATGCAGCCGACACTGAGGGCATAGACCAGGCTGCCGAACCAATCCATCCGCTCGCCCGAGGCGTTTTTCTCGGTTTCCTTCATGCCGAACAGGCAGCAGAGCACGGCCACGATACCGATGGGGACCGGCATGAGAAAGACATGCCGCCAACCGAAATGCTGGGTGACGAAACCTCCGATCACCGGACCGGTGGAAAGCCCGACGTAGGTGCAGGCCGAAACAAGGCCGATCTTGCGCGCCCGCTGTGATGGGGGAAAGGCGGCTGCCACCAGGGCCATGCTGCCGGAGAGCATCAGGGCCGCGCCCATTCCCTGGAAAAAGCGAAGCACAATCACCATGAAGATACTCGTTGCAAAACCGAGGACAAAGGTGAACGCGGTAAAAACAACCAGGCCGACAAGAAAAAGGATCCGCTGGCCGACAATATCGCCCAGGCGCCCAAAGGTGAGCATGAACATCGCCAGGGAAAGGACATAGGTCTGCTCCACCAGGCCGATCTGCATGGCCGAGGCTGCGAGATCGCGCCCAAGCGAGGGCAGGGCCACACCGATCGAGGTGAGCATGAAGGGGGCCATGAACTGGGCGATACAGACCGTCAGCAGGATCATGGCGGCTGATTTTGCCGTTTGCTGTTCCATTTTCTTTGCAAATAGCCCCCAAAAGTTCGTTCACACAAGGTCATGCCGCGCGACGGGGCCATGGCGCGTGCCGTCCTCCCCCCTTTGCAGATTGACAACCGGGTGGAGCATGAGTAATTCCAGGAAGGGCAAAAGTCAATCCTGCCGGATTCCGGAGCACCCCGACCATAGAAGAGGCCCATGCGCCGTGAACGCAGCAGGTTGCGAAGCGGGAACCGCCCTTCCCGTGTTTTTCCAAAACCGGCAATCCCGATTCCCGTGGCGCCGTTTCCCGGCATTGCCCATCACCAATATTTCCCTGCATGGAGCACACCTTGGATACCGGCACCATCAATGAATATTTCAAATTTTTTGTCGCCATGGTGGCGGTGGTCAACCCGGTGGGTATGGTTCCGATCTTCATCAACCTCACCGCCAGCCAAGACAGCAAAACCCGCAACACCACCGGAAGCACCGCGGCCCTTTCCGTGGGCATCATCCTCCTGGTGGTCCTGTTCACCGGCGAGGCCATCCTCCGTTTCTTCGGTATTTCGGTGGGCTCCTTTCGGGTCGGCGGCGGCATCCTCATCCTGCTCATGGCCATTGCCATGCTCAATGCCAGAATCAGCAACATCCGTCAGACCAAGGAGGAGGAACTGGATTCAGCCGTGCGTGAAAGCGTGGCGGTGGTTCCCCTGGCCACCCCGCTTCTGGCGGGACCCGGCGCCATCAGTACGGTTATCCTTCATGCCCAGCGCCATGACTCGCCGCTGCACTACCTCTATCTTGCCCTGGCCATTGCGGCCCTGGTCGGGGTCACCGCCCTGCTGCTGCGCCTGGCACCCTTTATCAGCCAATGGCTGGGCAAAACCGGCATCAACATCGTCACCCGGCTGATGGGCCTGGTCATGGCCGCCATGGGGGTGGAATTTATCGCCCATGGCCTGAAACAACTCTTTCCCATTCTCGCCAGGGGGTGAACCGAACCCTCCCGGCGCTCAAACCATCCCACGGAGCCTGCATTTATGATGAAAACCATCACCCTGCCCGAATTGTACTGCATCGGCGTGGTGCACGGCGATATCGCCAGCCTCGACCAAGCCCCCAAGAATTACGACATCTCGGACCATACCGGTATCCTGGAAATCGATCCCCGCTTCCGGGAAGGACTGGACGGCATCACCGCCGGGATGACCATTGTGGTGCTGTTCTGGCTGCACCGTTCTTCACGTGATGTCCTCAAGGTCTATCCTCGTGGTGACCGGAGCCGGGGGTTGAGCGGCGTTTTCGCCACCCGCAGCCCGGTGCGGCCCAATCCCATCGCCCTGTCCGAACTCACCGTGCTCGCGGTGGAGGGCAATTGCCTTCGGGTCCGCGGACTGGACGTGCTCGACGGCACGCCGATCATCGACATCAAGAAGAAGATCGCTGGCTAACAGTTGGCCTTCACAGCTCTTTTTTCTACCAGCAATCGGGCCCAGGGGGTATACACTTGTTCTAAGGCAACTACTCCATCCCGGGGCATTGACAAGGGCCTGTTCGCAAATAACCTGGACAAAATTGCGCTCAGATTTGGGTCGGATTTGGTTGTGGCGACCAGCGCAAAACCGCAGGCGTAGCAGCGCTACGTCGAGGATTTTGCGATTGAGCCGCTGCCAAAGATGGCCCGAAGATGAGATGCGAGATGTTCAAGTTATTTGCTGACAGACACTAAGGAGGCAACCATGTTTGAATCCGCTGAATTGGGACACAAGGTCAAAAAATCGGAATACGAAAAAGAAGTGCCGGCCCTGCGCGAGGCCCTGCTCAACGTGCAAATGGAATTGGCGGAAAGCGGCGCCTTTCAGGTGATCATCCTCATCGGCGGCCTGGATGGAGCAGGCCGCGGGGCCACGGTCAACCTGCTCAATGAATGGATGGATCCACGCTATATCCAGACCCACGGCATGGGGGAGCCTTCGGACGAGGAGCTCGACCGGCCGATGATGTGGCGGTTCTGGCGTGCCCTGCCGCCCAAAGGCAAAATCGGTGCCTTTCTCGGCTCCTGGTACACCTGGCCCATCCTCAACCGGGTCAAGGGCAGGACCGACGCCGCCGACCTCGAACAGAGCCTGGAGCGTGCCAAGCGGTTGGAGAAGATGCTGGTGGACGAGGGGGCGCTGATTATCAAGTTCTGGCTCCATCTGTCCAAGGAAAAGCAGAAAAAACGATTCAAGGAACTGGAGAAGAATCCGCTCACCCGCTGGAGGGTGACCAAACGCGACTGGAAACATTACGAGGAGTACGACAAGTTCCGAGAGGTCCACGAGATCGTCATTCGCCACACCAGTACCGCCGAGGCCCCATGGTTGATCGTCGAGGGTGAAGATGCCCGCTACCGCAGCCTCACCGTGGGCAAAACCATCCTCAAGGCCCTCCAGGACCGGTTGCAACTGGCCAAAAGCCCGACGCCCAAGTCCCTGGCACCACCCCTGATGCCGCCCATCGACAACCTGCATCTGCTCAAGACCCTGGACATGACCCAGACCCTGGACAAACGCAACTACAAATCCAGGCTCGAAAAATACCAGGCGCGGCTCAACGTGCTCACCCGCGACCCCAAATTCAAGTATATGTCGGTGATTGCGGTATTCGAAGGCAACGATGCCGCGGGCAAGGGCGGCAGCATCCGCCGCATCACCGGGGCACTCGATGCCCGTTATTACCAGGTCATCCCCATTGCCGCCCCCACCGAGGAGGAACGCGTCCAGCCCTATCTGTGGCGGTTCTGGCGCCATCTGCCGCGCAAGGGACGGGTGACCATCTTCGACCGCTCCTGGTACGGCCGGGTCCTGGTGGAACGCGTCGAGGGATTCTGCGCCGAACCCGATTGGATGCGGGCCTACAGCGAGATCAACGACTTTGAGTCCCAGATGGTGCGCCACAACCTGCTGGTGGCCAAATTCTGGCTGACAATCACCAAGGACGAGCAACTGCGCCGCTTCAAGGACCGGGAAAAAACCGGTTTCAAGAA
>JBFWIP010000017.1:0-15726 GCA_050255935.1 Desulfobulbus sp. | reverse complement strand
CCCAAAAGTACCGGTTATCATCGAACCTGTAAGCGATTGCGGGGTGCCGGAGGTGCAAGGCATCGGCCTGTGCAGCGTACCCCCTGTACGTAAACAGGCCGATAACACCGCAGATTCGGTGCCCCGTGATCGCTTACTCCGTTCCGGCTGCTTTCCGCATACAGGTCGCCTCCCTTCTTTCTCCGGGTAACGATCTGTGATTGGTTCATCCTCTCCGCCGCGTTTGCCGAAAAGCGTGGAATCGGCGTTGAGCACCGGATATCCCTCTGAATCAGGTGAAGGAGCACAAGAGATGGCCAACTCTCAGCCGTCAATCGTTTCCCCGGCAACCGCCGCCGAGCCAACAGCCACATCAGGCATTCCCCCCTGTTTCATCGTGGGCATCGGAGCCTCGGCCGGCGGACATGCCCCCCTGGAACACATCTTCACCCACCTGCCCCGGGAAACCGGCTTGGCCTATGTGGTGATCATGCACCTGGCGCCCCAGGGCCCCTCGCACCTCACCGATCTGCTCCGTCATTACACCGCCATGCCCGTGGTCAGTGCCGAAGAGGGAACAAGGGTTGACTCGGATACGGTGTATGTCATCCCTCCCGGCAATTATCTCACCCTGAAGGGAGCGGCCTTTCACCTTGAGCCCTATAAGGAGGGCGAGGGAGTCCCTCATCCCATCGATCGTTTTTTCAACTCCCTGGCTGAAGAATGGGGGGAATCGGCGCTGGGCGTGGTCCTTTCCGGATTCGGCAACGACGGCAGCCGGGGGATACAACGAATCAGGGAATGCGGCGGCCTGGTCATGGTCCAGGGTCCTGATTCGGCCCTCAACGCCCCCATGCCCAGCCATGCCGTTGCAACAGGGGCCGCGCATCTGATTCTGCCGGTGGCGGACATTGCCACGCATCTGGTGAACATCGCGGAAGGGTGCGTGAAAGGGGTGATGCACCCTGACTTCGGCCCTGCTGAAGACGAGGAACTGGAGCGGCTCTTCACCCTGCTGCAGGACAAAACAGGCCATGATTTCAGTGCCTACAAACGCAATACCATCCTCCGTCGTATCGATCGGCGCATGGTGGTCAACGAAGTGCAGCGATTGAACCAATACCTGGCCATTCTCGAGGAAAATTCCGAGGAGGCCCAGGCCCTCTACCAGGAACTGCTCATCGGCGTGACCGGTTTCTTCCGCGATCCCGATGCATTTGACCTCCTGCGCACCGAGGTCCTTCCCCATCTCTTCGCCAACCGGACCGACGACGATCCGGTACGCATCTGGCACGCCTGCTGTGCCACCGGCGAGGAGGTCTATTCGGTGGCCATGCTGATCCAGGAGTATCTGGAGGAAAAGCAACCGCAAACAAAGGTCCAGATCTTTGCCACCGATCTCGATGAAGGGGCGATCAACCAGGCCCGGGCCGGGATCTACAGCTCCGCCATTGAGAACGAGGTCAACGATACCTGCCTGAGGAAATACTTCATCCCTGTCGACTCGGGTTGGCAAATCGGCAAACAGTTGCGGGAGATGATCGTCTTCGCCCATCACAACATCATCAAGGACCCGCCCTTTTCCCGGCTTGATTTACTGGTCTGCAGGAATTTTCTCATCTACCTCAATCCGGAGATGCAGAAACGGCTCATTGTCCTCTTTCACCAGGTGCTGCGACCCGGCGGTTTTCTTTTTCTCGGTTCCGCCGAAACAGTGGGCCTGCAACACAACCTTTTTTCCCCGGTGGACAAGAAATGGAAAATTTTCATTCGCCAGAACGGCGAGCACCGGCTTGACCTGCCCTTCCCCTTCTTCGGCCCCATCCCACTGATGCCCGGCCTGGGAACAGCCGCCAGAACGGCGAAACCGCAGGAGTTGAACCCGACCGTTCTCGCGGAAAAGATGCTGATGAAGCGCTACGTGCCGGCCTGGGTGATGCTCAACGAACGCAATGAGGTGGCCCATTTCTCGCAACAGGCCGGAACCTTCCTGGTCACGCCGGAAGGCGAGCCTACCCGGGATCTCCTGCGGCTTGTCCGGGAAGAACTCCGGCCCGCACTGAGGGCCGCGACCTACAAGGCCTTTACCGAACAGAAAGAAAATCGTTTCCAGGGGATCAAGGTCAACACCGGAAACGGTGAGGCCATGATCAACCTGATCGTCCTCCCGATGAACACCGCTCCCCCCGGGGAAAAACTGGCCCTGGTGATTTTCGAGCCCGCCCCGCCGCAGCAGATCGCCGCAGTCCCTGCCAACGAGACCGCCGTGGCCAGCGGGGACTCGAGGGATTCCGTGGTCCGCCATCTCGAGGAACAGTTGCGGGTCACCAGCGAACAGCTCCAGGCCACCTGCGAACAGTTGGAATCCTCCAACGAGGGATTCCTGCTCGCCAACGAGGAACTGATGGCCACCAACGAGGAGTTGCAATCCGCCAATGAGGAGCTCCAGGCCACCAACGAGGAACTGGAAACCTCCAAAGAGGAGTTGCAGGCCCTCAACGAGGAACTGATAACGGTCAACGTGGAGTTGCAGGGGAAAATCGAAGAACTCGACCGGACCAACAACGATCTGGAGAATCTTTTCACCAGTTCGGAGATAGCCACCATCTTCCTGGACCGGTCTCTCCACATCAAACGGTTCTCACCGGCCATGGCCAAGCTGTTCAACCTGATTCAGGCCGACATCGGCCGGCCGTTCCGCCATCTTTCCGGCATCTCGGACTGGACGGAACTGCCCGCCGATGCCGCGGCAGTCATGGACAGCAAAGAACCTCGGGAACGGGAAGTCGATCTTGCCGACGACGACCGCAGTTTTATCATGCGGGTTCTGCCGTACCACAACACCGACGACACCGTCGACGGAATCGTCATCACCCTGATCGACATCTCCCTGCGCAAGCGGATGGAGATGGCACTCAAGGAAAGCGAGGCCAATCTCAGGCTCTTCATTGAGCAGGCGCCGGCGAGCCTGGCCATGTTCGACCGCGAAATGCGTTATCTCCAGGTGAGCCATCGCTGGCTGAAGGACTTCGGTCTGGAAGGCAGGGACATCCTGGGGCTATCCCATTATGACGTTCTTCCGGAAACTTCCGACGAGTGGAAGAAAAGGCATCAGCAGGGGCTCGATGGCGAAATTCTCCGCTCCGAGGCGGACCTCTTTCCCAGGGCCGATGGATCCCTTCTGCGGATTCGCTGGGAAATCCGCCCCTGGGTGGACGCGGAAGAGAACATCGGCGGCATCGTCATCTTCACCGAAGACATCACCGCAATAAAAAAGGCCGAAGAGGCCCTGAGCCGTTACGAACTGTTGGCCGAACACAGCCGCGACATCATCCTGTTCGTGCAGCGGGACAACGGACGGCTGCTCGAGGCAAACGCCGCCGCCAGAAAGGCCTACGGCTACAGCCGCGAAGAACTGCTCTCGCTGACCATCCACGACCTGCGCGGTCCCGATGCGTACCAGCTCACCGAGACCCAGATGAACGAGGCCCAGTCCCATGGCATCCTGTTCACGACCACGCATCTCCGCAAGGACGGCACGACCTTCATCGCCGAGGTCAATTCCAAGGGTACGGTTATCGGCGGCAAACCCCTGATCCTCAGCATAATCCGCGATATCACCGAACGCAAACAGGCGGAAAAAGCCTTGCTTTGCGCCTATGAGTTGCGACGGCTGGCCCTGAACGGCGCGGGGCTGGGGGCCTGGGAGCACAACCTGCTCTCCGGCAGGATCTACTGGAGCGATCAGTGCCGCCTCCTCTACGGCATTGCGCCCGACACGCCCGTGGATTACGGTAAAATGTTGCAGAGCATTCATCCCGACGACCGGGAAGCCTTCGGACGGAAGGTGCAGCAGGCCCTTGCCGGCAACAATCAGGGCATTTTTCAATATGAACACCGGGTCATCTGGCCCGACGGCTCCGAACATTGGCTCCAGTCCCATGGGCAGGTCTATTTCGAGGATGAGGATGACCAGCGCACACCGGTACGCTTTATCGGGGTCAACCGGGAGATCACCGAGGGGAAAAAAGCCGCGGAAGCCCTGCGGGCGAGCGAAGAACGGCTCCGGTTGACATTGGAGGCCACCAGTGAGGCCCTCTGGGATTGGGATGTCGCCAATGGCCGCACCTACCGATCACAGCGGTACTACAGCCTGATTCATCAATGCGCGGAGCAAGACACCCACGATTTTTCCTTTTTCCTGGGCACGGTACATCCGGAAGATGTCGCCAATGCATTGGCGGCCATCGAAGCCCACAAGCAAGGATTGACGGAATCGATCGATTTCGAGTATCGGCTCAACCCAGCCCTGGGCAAAAAACAGTGGATGAAAATCAAGGGCAAGGCCGTGGCCAGGGATGAGCACGGAACGCCGTTGCGGATCGTGGGCACGCTGACCGATGTGACCCGGCTCAAGGCGCAGGAGGAAGAATTACGGATAAGCGAGCAACGCCGCAAACTCGCCCTCGAGGCGGCCCAGGCCGGAACCTGGGAGTGGGACATGACCACCGATGAAAGTTCCTGGTCCGATGAAATCTGGTCCCTGTACGACCTGAAGCCGTTCAGTTGCAGCCCCTCGTATAATGAATGGCTGAAAATCATCCATCCCGATGACCGCCAGCAGACGATGGAGAATCTCCATCGTGCCATCGAGAGCAAAAAATCTTTCCGCCTCGAATGGCGGGTTCTGCTGCAGGGCGGGACCCTGCGCTGGCTGATGGCCCGGGGACGGCCGACCTTTGACGGCCAGGGCAATCTGCTGCGCTACCTGGGCGTGGTGATGGATATTACCGAGCACAAGGAAAACGAGGCCTCGCGGACATTGCTGGAAAACCAACTGCAGCAGGCACAGAAGATGGAAACCATCGGCACCCTTGCCGGCGGCATTGCCCATGATTTCAACAATATCCTCGCCGCGATCATTGGATACACCGAAATGGCCCGGAACAACAACGTCTCCGGGGCTGAAATCAACAGGGACCTGACCAAGGTGCTGGATGCGGCCGGGCGGGCCACCAATCTCGTGCGGCAGATCCTGGCCTTCAGCCGCAAAAGCCGCACCGAACGTGCGCCACTGGAACCCATTCATCTGATCAAGGAGGCGGTCAAGCTGTTACGACCGGCCCTGCCTTCCACGATTACCATCAAACCGGTCCGCAATAAGAGCAGCCAACGCATCCTCGCCGATCCCACCCAAATCCACCAGGTGGTGATGAATCTGTGCACCAACGCCTTCCAGGCCATGGAGGCAACAGGGGGGGAATTGGAAATCAGTCTTGAGGACTGTGTCCTTGACCTCATAGATTTCTCCCATGATCCCAAGGCACGGCCGGGGAACCATGTACGGCTGTCGATTGCCGATACCGGCCCCGGGATTACCCCGGAAATCATGGACAAAATTTTTGATCCCTACTTCACCACCAAGGAGGTCGGCCGCGGTACCGGGCTTGGCCTTGCCATTGTCCACGGCATTGTCACAGAGGCCGGAGGTTTTGTTCGTTGCGCCAGCAAGATCGGTAAAGGGACGGCCTTCCAGGTCTATTTTCCGGCGGTTGTCGGCGATGAACAGCCATTATCCGTTCAGGTCACCGCCGATTTTTCCGGGAAGGAACGGATTCTCCTTGTCGACGACGAGGAAATGCTGGCGGAAATGGAGCGAACCATGCTTGAGCGCCTCGGTTACCAGGTCAGCGTTCGGACCAATGGCCGCGATGCCCTGGCCCTTTTCCAGGAAACACCGGATGCCTTTGATGCGGTGATCACCGACCAGACCATGCCCGGCATGACCGGCATCGATCTGGCCCGGAACCTGTTGCAGAAACGGCCCGAATTGCCCATTATTCTCTGTACCGGCTATAGCAGCCTGATCAATGAACAACGGGCCCGCAGTCACGGGATCAAGGGTTTTGCGATGAAACCGATGAGCAACAAAGGGCTGGCACAGCTTCTCAGAAATGTGCTTGACGGGGAAGATGGGTGAGAATGTTCCATCGATTCCCGGGATGTTCAGATCCCTTACGCAATGGCTGCTGAAAGCCCTCCGTTTCTTTGGAGCCGGAACATCCGTTTCAAAACAAAACAAAAGCGCTGAAAATCGTTGCTTGCCAAAGGCTTCCGTCCTGCCCTACAATAGATTCTAGTCCGAATTTCTCCTGAGAAATACGGGCTAGCGATTATTGACCGTAAGGCATTCCGTCCAATCATCCCGTTGCGGATTGTCCCCTGCCGACCCGTGCGTTAGCCGAAATCTTTCTTGTTGCATTCCATGAACATGCGTTTCTCCATTCGCCTGAAACTCTTTTTCAGCCATGTCCTTGCGGTGCTGCTGGTCTCCGGGAGCATCGGCACCTACTTTTACGCCAGCGCCTCGGAAAGCCTGATCAACGGCCTGAAAGAACGCCTCAAGGCCAGTGCGGCCCTGATCAGCCAAATGATCGATGCCGACGACCTGCGCACCGTCAACTCGGCTGCGGATACGCAACAAAACGGCTATATCCGGGCCCTGGAGAGGCTCCGGCAGCTGAGGCGGATGAATCCGGACATCGCCTTTCTCTACGTGATGCGGCAGCAGGGGGAAAAGGTTTTCTTCGTGGTCGATTCCGATGAATCCGAACAACAGGCGCAACCGGGGCAGGAATACACCGTTCTCGTACCGGGATTGATCCACGGCTTTACCGGGATCAGCGTGGACAAGGAAATTGTGGCCGATGAGTGGGGGGCCTTTCTTTCAGGCTATGCCCCCCTGAAAAACGGCCGCGGCGAGTACCTGGTGGGCATTGACATGCGGGCAAATGAAGTCCAGGCGAAACTGGGGGACCTGCGGCTTACGGGGATCTACTCCCTGCTGGGGTCCATCGCCCTGGCCTTTCTTTGTTCCCAATACCTTGCCTCCCGCTTCACCGGTCCGATTCACCTGGCCATCGCCCGCTGCACCGCCATCTCCAGCGGTAAGCTCGACGAGCGGATCACCTCGGGAACCAACGATGAACTCGACCACTTGCTCAAGGCGTTCAACGAGATGTCGGCAGCCCTGGCCCAAAGCGAGCAGGTCAAGCAGAAGGCCTTCACGGACCTGCAGCGCTCCAAGGACGAGTTGGAGATCCGGGTCCGGCAGCGAACCAGTGATCTCAACGAGGTCAACGCCAGATTGAGCCAGGAAATAGCGCAACGGATCATTGCCCAGAATGCCCTCCAGGAGGCGGCCACGATCGATCCGCTCACCCGGCTGTACAACCGCAACGCGATGATGGAGCGACTTGAGCATGAGAGCAGTCGCAGCACCCGCAACCGGAAACCGTTCACAGTGCTGTTCATCGATCTGGATCATTTCAAGGCGGTCAACGATCGCCTCGGCCATGATGCCGGCGATACCGTCCTCATTGAAACCGGAATACGAATGAAGAGCATGCTCCGCAGCCAGGACTCCGTGGCCCGCTGGGGCGGAGAGGAATTTGTCATCCTTCTGCCCGAGACCGACATTCGTAAAGGGCTGGTGGTGGCGGAGAAAATCCGCAGCCGAATCGGCGACACGCCCTTTTACGCAGGCGGCATCTCCGTGGAGGTCACGGCCAGTTTCGGCCTGGCTGAATACGAACCCGGGTCGGATGCGAAGCGGGTATTGAAAAAGGCGGACGAAGCCGTGTTCGCAGCCAAGGACAAGGGCAGGAATCGGATCGAGATGGCGGCTGGCTGAATCGGCTGACAGCAGAGGGAAAAACAGAAAAAAAAACGTACCCGGCGGTCATCCCGGGCACGCGAGGCAATCAGGGCGTCTGGCGGCCGAACTGCTCGTAGCTGACCTGGTCCCGGCAAAGGGAGGAGTCGGGATGTCCTTGCTTGCTGCCGGAAGAATAGCCGATGCCCACCATGGCCAGCACCATCATTTTTTCGGGCAGTCCGAGCAGCCTGCGCATGTAATCCTGGGAGTCGGTGCCGTCTTCCCGTTGGCGCAGACGCAACTGCACCCAACAGCTCCCCAGGCCGAGGTCGGTGGCCTCCAGGTGAATCAGGGTGGTGGCGATGGTGGCATCCTCCACCCAGACATCGCTTTTGGCCGGATCGGCGCAGACCACGATCACCAAGGGGGCGCCGGCCAAAAATGTGGCGCCGTGGGCCTTGGCCACCGAAAGTTCCTTAATCCGGGCCTTGTCCGTGACCACAACAAATTCCCAGGGGGTGTTGCCCTTGGAAGAGGGGGAACGCAGGGCCGCTTCCAGCAGGAGATCGAGTTTTTCCCGCTCCACCGGTTGGTCGGTGAAACGGCGGAGGCTTCGTCGGGCGCGTAACAGATCGATCAACATGGGGTTCCTCGCTTGTTTTTGAGATCAATCATTCAATGCCGGCCATTTTTTGCCGACAAACTCAAGCCTTCAACGCCTGATACGGCGGGAGTGGATTGATCAGGCCAGGGCCAGGCCAATTTCCCGTTGGATGGCGGCAATACAGGCCTCGGGATCCTCGGCGTCGCGGATGGGCCGGCCGATGACCAGGTAATCGGAACCATCGGCAATGGCCCGCCCCGGCGTGGCCACCCGCTGCTGGTCGTTGAGGTCCGCGCCCGAGGGCCTGATACCGGGGGTAACCATCACGAACTCCTGGCCCAGCTGCTCGCGGAGCAGGGCGGCCTCCCGGGCCGAGCAAACCACCCCGTGACAGCCAAGCCCAATGACGGTCCGGGCCCGCCGAAGCACCAGATCCTCCACCGAACCCTGGAACTGCAGTTCACTGACCTGCTCGTTGCCGAAGCTGGTGAGCACGGTCACCGCCAGGATCTGAATACCGGTATTGGCCTCCAGGGCCGCCTCCACCACCGGTCCATAGCCGTGGACCGTGGTCAGCGAAATGCCGCGTCCGGCAAACTGCTGCACCGCCAGCTTGACCGTGGCCGGGATGTCATAGAGCTTGAGGTCAAGCATCACCTTGCACCCCTTGCAGACAATGTAGTCCACCACCGGCCAGCCGCCGGCGAAGAAGAGCTGCATTCCCACCTTGAAAAATCGAATATGGTCCGAGAGCCGGTCGACCAGGGCCATGGCCTTGCGGGGATCGGCCACATCCAGTGCAAAAATAATACGTTCTTCCAGGGGAATGGCGGCTACGTTCATGCGCTGATCATCTCCTCCTGCAACATACGGTCGGCAAAGTCGAGCACGAACTGCCGCTGGGCCGGGGTGGCCTGGGCTATGCAGGAACAATGCATGTTGGCGGCGCTGCGCACCAGCAGTTCAAAACGGAGGGAACTCTGCTCCAGAACCACGCTGAAGTAGAAGGGGCCGCAATCGTCATGGCCCAGTTGTTCGGGCCCGAGCAGGTCCGGGGGCACACGGAGGAAATAAACGCCCTCCAGGCCGCCCGGTTTGAGGGTGCGTTTGAGATAGTGGTCCAGGTTGTCGCGTTCGAGAAAAGAGATCTCGTCGATCATGTACTGTCGCATGGTGTGTTTCCTTGGCTGCCATGGGGCAGGTCGATTACAGGTATTCAGCCGCCAGCGAGGCAAGATGGCTGCGCTCGGAGCGGGTCAGGGTGATATGGCCGCAGGCCTCCTGTCCCTTGAGCCGCTCCACGGTATAGCTCAGCCCGTTGCTGCTGGCGTCGAGATAGGGATTGTCGATCTGTTCCGGGTCACCGGTGAGCACCATCTTGGTGCCCTCGCCCGCCCGGCTGATGATGGTTTTGACCTCATGCGGGGTCAGGTTCTGGGCCTCGTCGATGATCACGTACTGGCGCGAGATCGACCGCCCGCGGATATAGGTCAGGGCTTCGAGTTCGACCCGCTCGTCGCGCAGCAGCCGCTTGATACCGAGTTCGGTCGAGCCGTCCTGCTTGCCGCCGTTGGTCAGCCCCATGAGATAACTGAGGTTGTCGAAAATGGGCTGCATCCACAGCTTCATCTTCTCGTCTTTGGTCCCTGGCAGGTAACCGATGTCCCGGCCCAGGGGGATCACCGGCCGCGAAACCAGCAGCTTTTCATACTTGGAGGTTTTGATGGTATTGGCCATGCCGGCCGCCAGGGCCAGCAGGGTTTTGCCAGTACCGGCCTGGCCGATAAGGGAGACCAGGGAGACCTCGGGATCCATCAGCAACTCCAGGGCCACCCGCTGCTCCATGGACCGGGGGCGGAGATTGAAGGCGCTGTCAAAGACCGGATTGAGTGGTTTGACCAGGCTGCCGGCCACCACCGCCCGGCCGATGCCGGTATGCTTGTCGTTGTTTTCATCCACCAGGAGGACGAACTCATTGGGGAGGAATTCTTCCCCGGCAAGTTCGACTTCCTTGCCCTGGTACAGCCGGTCGATCAAGGAAGAGGGAACCGTGAGACTGCGCCAACCGGTGTATAACTGATCGAAATCAGCTTTTTCCTTCTCGAAATCCATCACCGCTATGCCCAGGGCATCGGCCTTGAGCCGGGCATTGATGTCCTTGGACACGAAAATCACCCGCTTGCCCTCCTTGAACAGGCGGTAGGCCGTGGCGATGATGCGGTTGTCCGGGATGTTGAGGTCGATGCAGGTGCCGCAGTCGTCCTCCTTCTCCATGGTGATCCAGACCGTGCCGCCGTCCTCGGTGGGCACCCCCTGGCCCAGGCTGCCCTGGCCGCGCAGCCGGTCCAGGGTGCGGATAACCTGGCGGGCGTTCCGGCCAAGCTCGTCGTTATTTTTCTTGAATTTATCCAGTTCTTCGATCACCGGCATCGGCAGGACAACGGTATTGTCGCCGAAACTGGTGATGGCTTCACTGTTATGGAGGAGGACGTTGGTATCGAGAACAAAATATTTAAGGTCAGACATGCAATTCCTGTTATCAGGGGGTGACGGAGACAAGGTGTCTGGGAACTATCGATTCGGACGGGGGCCGCTCTTTACCGGGCGGTTATACTGCCGGCAACCGGTGCCCGGTCCCCCTCCGTTCGGTCCCGGGTTTTATAGATCCAGGCCGGTGGTATCGCGGTTGATGACCTCCGCGCCCTCTTCGGTGACGATGACCATGTTTTCCAGGCGGATGCCGCCCCAGTCGGCCAGATAAAGGCCCGGTTCCACCGTGACCACCATCCCGGCCCGCAATTGCTTGCTGCCGCGCGGCGAAAGCCGTGGATCCTCGTGGACCGCGATGCCGACCCCATGCCCCAGCCCATGGCCAAAGGCCTCGCCGTAGCCGGCATCGATCAGGACCTGTCGGGCTGCCCGGTCGACCGCAACCCCGGTGACACCGGCGCGGATGGCGCTGATGCCGGCAAGCATGGCCCTGCGGACCACCCGGTGTCGGTCGATGAAGGTCCGGTCCGGTTTACCGGCGACAAAGGTGCGGGTCATATCCGAACAGTAGCCGTCAAGGACCAACCCCATGTCGATCAGCACCAGTTCCCCGGCCCGCAGCACACGATCGGTGGGCACGGCGTGGGGCCGGGCGGCATTGGTGCCGAAGGCGACGATGGTCTCAAAACTCGGCCCCTCGGCGCCCATCTCGCGCATGGTCAGTTCCAGGGCCAGGGCAATTTCGCGCTCACTCATTCCCGGCTCGATGGTCTGGTAAACCGACTGGAACACCTTCTCGTTGAGCGCGGTGGAACGCCTGAGCAATTCCAGTTCGCGTTCGTCCTTGACCACCCGCATCTTCTCCACCAAGCCGCTTTCCGCCTTGAGTTCAAGCCCCTGCTCTCCGGCCATCTTTTCCAGCCGGAGGTAGGCGCCATGGAGATAATAATCGCTTTCAAAGGCAAGGGTTTTCAGATCCAGCCTGCGGCACTGTTTTTCAAGCGACTTGAGCAACCCCTTGGTGTAGGTATCCACCGTAAACAGGGGAGCTTCGGCCTCGGCCTGGAGGGTGAACCGGGAATCGGTCAGGAGGATGGGACGGCCGGAGGCGGGGATGAGAAGAAAACCGGAGGTTTCCTGAATGCCGTGATCCGGAGCGGTATAGCCGCTGAGATACCGGCGATTTTCGGGTTGGGAGACCAGGAGGCCGTCGATTTTGCGTCGACGAAGGCTTTGTTGCAACCGGTCGATCCGCTCCTGTTCGGGCCGGTCCATGATCAGAGCCCGAGCCAGGTCTTGAGTTGGGTCTTGAACTGTTCCAGGGCATGACCGTACTGGCCGTCCAAATCGGCCTCCAGTTGGCTCCACTGCTCCTTGAACTGCGGTTCGGTGGTGGGATCGAACTTCAGGCTGTCAGGCTTCATCCCCTTGCGGATCAGCAACTGTTCGATCTGCATCCGGATCTGCTCCTTGAGCTGATCATAAAGCTGCTGACGGTGCTGACCATACTGCAGGGCAATGTTCTGCAGTTCCCGACACAGGGCCCCGATGTCGGGCGTCGAGGCATTGAGTTCGACAATGCCTTTCACCGCCCGTTCGATGCGGACGGAACCGTCCTCGTCCCGGGGAAGGAAAAGGTTGCGCAACAGGGAGGTCAGCATACCCTTGCGGACCGCTTCCTGTTCACTGCCCTCAAATTCGGCCAGAATTTCGCTCAGGGAGGGGTTCGTTCCGTTGAGGAAATCGACCGTGCTCTGCATGCCCTTTTTCAGATTTTCTTCATGACGCATTTCCTCGGGTGTGGCCATACCCATGCGGGCGGCACGCTCCATCACCAGGTCCATGGTCGACTTGATTCCAGCCATTAACGGGTTCTCCTCGTTGTTCGTTTTTTGGGAAAATCGGCGGTCGGGAGGATCTCACTTGCCGAACATCCGTTTTTCACTTTTTATTCGCTTCTATCCGGAACTGAGGATAGAGGTGGCCGGTTTTTCCGTTCCAGCCGTGCTGGTTTGGGTGATTTGGGCATTGATTGTGGGGGATGAATATAAACACTGTCGCCGGAAACTACAAGCGGCCCGACTCGATAAGACGGGCGGCAAAGAATCCGTCCAATCCATCGGCCGGATTGGGGCGGAAGCAGCCGTGGTCATCCACCAGTCGGCGGGCGTTGTCGGGAAGACAGGGGCCGACCGGGTCCAAAGCAAAACGGGGGCAGCGCGCACAAAAAAGATCAATTACCTCGCGATTCTCCTCCGGTTCCAGTGAGCAGGTAGCATAGACCAGCACGCCGCCCGGTTTGAGCAGGTCGGCCGCGATCTCCAGCAGATGGACCTGAGTCATCTGATATTGGCCGAAATCCTCGGGTCGGCGGTTCCAGCGAATATCGGGCTGTCGCCGAATCACGCCGGTGCCCGAGCAGGGGGCGTCGATGAGGATGGCGTCAAAGGGATGGGCATGGGTGGCGGCATAACTCCGCAGGTCGGAGTGGACGGCAATCACCGATTCCCGCTGTCCCAAACGCAACAGGTTCTGTTTAAGCAGACGATAACGTCGGCTGTCCGGTTCCACCGCCACCACCGTGCCACCGGGCGGCAGCATCTCCGCCAGATGCGAAGTCTTGCCGCCGAGTCCGGCACAGCCGTCGAGAATCCGGCAACGATCCGGCAGCTTGCCCACCAGAAGCGAGGCCAGTTGCGCAGCCTCGTCCTGGATCTGGAACAGGCCCTCGCCGTATCCGGGCAGGGAAGCAATAGAGCCGGGGAACTGTTCAATGACCAGGGCCTGGGGGCTGAAAAATCCAGGGGCAGCCCTGATACCGGATTTTTCCATCAACTCCTTCAAAGCCGGCCGGCTGATACGGCGTCTGTTGACCCGCAGGGTCAAGGGTGGTTCGTCGTTGTTGCAGGCGCAGATGGCACGGGCTTTGGCCACACCAAACTCCCGTTGCCAGCGCTCGATCATCCAGGCAGGATGATTGAGTATCGGCGGTTCGGCCTCGGCCAACTGGCCGGGACCGGGCAAATCGGCTCGTTTTCTGACAACATTGCGCAGGATTCCATTGGCAAATCCAACCAGCCAGGAGGGCTGGCCTGAAGCCTTGAGCGCATTGATGGTGGTGTTGACCGCGGCCGACTCGGGAATACGGCTTAAAAAAAGCAGCTGATACACCCCGATCCGCAGGGTCATCAGGGTACGGGGTTTCATCTTGCGCAGGGGATGTTTTGAAAAGCGGCGGATAATGTAATCCAGGTATTCTTTTTGTCGAAGCACCCCGTAGATCAAGGTCTTGACCAGTCCACGATCGACCTCGGCCACCCGCTCGATGGCGGCGTGAAACAAAAGATCAACCGAATTATGGGTGGTGGCCCAGAGACACAAGACCTCCACAGCAGCAAGGCGAGGTGAAGCAGGCGGGGAAGATGGGGTCATGGATGAACAAAAAAATGAAGATACGGTCGCTCAAGGCCCTTGCCGCCGCAAGACAGCGGCATAATTAAAGGCGCACTCTGCCATGATCTTGGCGAAATGCAATGTTTTTCGTGCATCGCTTCTCCATCAAGCCTTCCTTTGCCGCAAAAGAACACCGGTCAGCGGCGAAACAACCCTCTTTCTCGACAGGGCAACTGATCTCTTTCTCCTTGACAGCAAAAAGCCGGGTAAGGTAAATAGGAGCCCATATTCATGCCGGAGTGGTGAAACTGGTAGACGCACTGGACTCAAAATCCAGCGGGGGCGACCCCGTGTCAGTTCGATTCTGACCTCCGGCACCAGTAAATTCAAGGGCTTACAGAGATTGACTCTGTAAGCCCTTTTTTATTTGCTTGCATGAA
Source organism: Desulfobulbus sp. (assembly GCA_050255935.1). Lineage (GTDB taxonomy): Bacteria > Desulfobacterota > Desulfobulbia > Desulfobulbales > Desulfobulbaceae > Desulfobulbus. The sequence continues at coordinate 1,163 of JBFWIP010000017.1, read as the reverse complement.
CTTGCATCTTTAAAAATCGGGACTTGAGAGCGGCGCCTACTTTTTAGCTCAAGGCCTCCAAAATATACCGGCACAGACTAACCACAGGGGGATTACGTAATTCTATTCGATAATCCACTCGCGAACCATCCCACTCAATTGTCTCAATGTGACAAAAGACAACTGCTTGATAATCTGGTTGTCTTCCCGTTGCGACGGGTGTAATCAAATCGGGGCCACAAATATTGAGGGTCCGGATTTATAACGAGGTGACGATAAAAGTCGAGTCGACACATATTGGAAAAATGTTGACCATTGGGACAACGCCGTGCCAGTTAGCTAAATGCTAGATTTCCGTCAGAGATTTCACATGGAACCAAAAGATTTACACGGGTTTGATTCTGATAGACCGATTACCAAAGTAGAAGAAGATTTGTTGGGCCGATCAGGATTTTCCACTGACTTAGCAAATGCTATGGCTAGTTGGCATGGAAAAGATAGCCTGGTGGTAGCCTTGCATGGCGATTGGGGATCAGGGAAGTCTTCTGTCATGTACCACCGGCAGAGCCGGTGGCTTGAATTGTGGACCGCTCAAAGCGGTTGAAAATCTGGAGCCACCTAAAGGTGGCGGCCTACTCAAACAAATTGAGCTGATCTAATCGCTTGTCTTCTTTTTCCTGGTGCTGGATATATGCTCTTACAGCGTCTTCATCCTTACCAACTGTGGAAACGTAATATCCGCGTGCCCAAAAATTCTGACCAACAAAATTCTTCTTTCTACCTTGAAAGTTACGGGCAATTTGGATTGCACTTTTGCCTTTGATAAAATCCGCAATCTGAGCAACTGAGTATTTCGGAGGAATCGCAAGCAAGATATGGACATGATCCGGCATAAGATGCCCTTCGATCACAGTGCATTCCCTTTGCTTGGCCAATTCTCGGAATATTTCACCCAAATATTTCCGCAAGTCAGCGAAAATCGATTTCTTGCGGTACGTTGGTATCCAGATGACGTGATACTTGCAATCCCACTTGCTGTGGCTTAGGCTTTGTTTGTCGTACATGGGGAGTCTCCTCTTCTCGAACTTTGAGCGGTTCTGAAGTCCGAGACTTCCCATTTCTCCCGGAACTGTCAAACTTTGGGAGTCCACCGGCAGAGCCGGTGGTTTACCTGTTTATTATTA
>JBFWIP010000016.1:25753-29298 GCA_050255935.1 Desulfobulbus sp. | reverse complement strand
CTGGGGAACCACCGGATCGTACACCCCATGATGGATCTCGATCGGCAGATCCTGGTTGGCCGTGCTCAGGGTGATGGAATCGCTGGTGGCAAGGTAGGTGGACATGGCGATCAGGCCGCCCAGGGGCCGGGGATGGCTGAGACTGACCTGATAAGCCACGGCGCCACCCTGGGAAAAACCGGCCAGGACAATGCGCCGGCTTTCAATCCCGCGTTCCAGTTCACGATCGATGAAACGGTTGATGGCTGCCGCTGAAACCAGCAATTGGGCGGTATCGACCTTGCGGTAGATATCCATCACCAGGATATCGAACCAAGCCGGCATGACATAGCCGTTGTTGACTGTGACCGGCATCGACGGCGCATGGGGGAAAATAAAACGTATGCCCAATTCAGGCGGCAGGTTCAGTTCCGGAACAATGGGGGCGAAGTCATAGCCGTCAGCGCCCAGACCATGGAGCCAAATCACGGTGGCGTCGGGGTTGGGCCGGGTTTCTTGTTCAATGGCGGGCAGGAGCGTCATGGAAACCTCCGTGGCAAGAGAGAAAAAGGAATGGACGGGGGAATCAGGCGGCACTATAGCATGCCGCCCTGCAAATGCCCATCAACGCCATGAAAAAAACAACAAGAAGCCAAAAAAATGCGAGGACAATCACTTCAGATCGGGTTCAGTGAACAAGCCATGAGTATGCATCCGTACGTTGGCTTCATGGTTGGCGCCAAACCGAACAAAATTAACTTTACAAGTTTTATCGAATAGTTACGAGTGGAAGCAATGGCGCGCCAATGGATATTTCCAAGTCGGCGAGGGGAAGGAAATCGCCAACATCCCGCCACGATGACAAAAAATTTCTCCCGCAACCCGCTGTCACGGATTCAGGTCAAACTTATACCCCACCCCGTAGACCGAACGGATCAGGTCGCATCCCGGTGAGGCCTGTTCCATTTTCCGTCGCAGCTTCTTGATATGGCTGTCAATGGTGCGATCGTTCACAATCCGTTGGTCGGGATACATCTGCTCCATCAACTGATCACGGCTGTAAATCCGGCCCGGCCGGGCGGCAAGAAAGGACAGCAGGTTGAATTCCACGGCAGTGAGGTCGAGCAATCGGCCATCGAGCCGGGCCCGCATCGCCGGTTCGTCGATTTCCAAACCCGATTCCGCTTGAGCCGTCCCCCCGGCACGCCGTAACACCGCCTTGACCCGGGCCACCACCTCGCGGGGGCTGTAGGGCTTGCAGATATAATCATCGGCGCCCAACTCCAGCCCGAGGAGACGATCGATTTCTTCGACCCGGGCGGTCATCATGATGATCGGCACCTGGGAAAACCGGCGGATATCCTTGCAGATCTCCATGCCGTCCCGGCCGGGGAGCATCAGGTCCAGCAGCACCAGATCAGGCGGTTCCTGCCGCACCCGGGAGACAACCCCGGTTCCCTCGGCAAGCCAGTGGCTGGTCATGCCCGCCGCGTTCAGGTAATCGGCCAGCAACGAGGCCAGACGCTGTTCATCTTCGACAATGAGAATATGTGGCATGGATCATCCGTTTTTGGGGAGTTGAACAGTGATTTGCAGCCCACCCAAGGGGGAATCCGCGGCCTGGATACGACCGCCATGGGCCTCGACAATGGATTTACACAGGGCCAGCCCCAGGCCGGCGCCACCATGGGCCCGATTGCGGGAGTCCTCGACCCGGTACAAACGATCAAAAAGCCGTTCAAGGGATGCAGGCGGCACCCCCGGCGCGGAGTCGGAAAATGTCAGCACGAAATGTTTTTTGGCTGCCTGCAAGACCACTTCGAGACACCCTCCGGCGTCCGTGTAGCGCAGGGTATTCTGCAACAGATTGGCAAGCAGTTGCCGCAACCGCTCGCTGTCGCCAATAAACGGCATCCCGCTCTCGGGGCCGCAATATCGCAGGGCCAGACGCTGGTCGGTGAACTGTTTGCGCGACGACTCCACGGTCTGGGCCACCAGCCGTGCCCAATCCAGTTCGCTCTTGCGGTAGGTCAGGGCTCCGATATCGGCCAGGGCCAGTTCATAGAGATCTTCCACCAGACGCCCTAAATGCAGGATCTCGGCATGCAGAACTTCCATGGTCTTCGGGTTCAGGGGCCGCACTCCATCCAGGACCGCTTCAACCTCTCCCCGGAGTACCGCCAGGGGAGTGCGCAATTCATGGGATATATCGGCCACCCAACGGCGGCGGAGCTGCTCGTTGCTCTCCAGTGTTTGCGCCAGCTGGTTGAAATCACGGGCCAGCTGCCCCAATTCATCGCCACTGTCCGTGGGCACCCGGATGGCATACTCCCCGGAGGCGAGTCGGTTGGTCGCCTTGGCCAGGCTCATGATCCTCCGCACCATCCGTCCTGCCAGGGGAAGGGACAACAACGCCGCCCCGGCGGCAAGACAAAGAGCGGTCAGAAAAAGGGTCTGATGTTGCTCGGTGACAAAATGGCGAATCCGCAAATCATTGAGAATGCGGGGCGGGACCAGGCCCAGCGTGCCGACTTTTTTTCCCGCGTCCATGACCGGCAACAAATACGGTTGCGCTTTCCAGGGGCCGGTTCGTCCTTGCAATTGTTTGTTATGGCTATCAAAAAGCAAAACCCGCCGTTCAAAGTCACGGTGGTATCTGGAGGGAGGAGGTGGCGGCATATCCGAATCAAGTGCGGGGCCATGATTCTCCATCAGGTCGCTCAACCGGCGATAATGGCTCTCTTTTTTGTCTTGTTCATGTTCGTCCCGATGATGTCGGAACGCATCCGGTTGCGAATCGTCCGTGCCACTGACCAGGACCGCCCAGGAGGTCGCTTCCTCTTTGAGGAAATCCCAGTTCCCTTTGGCCGCATACAGGCTTTGGAGGCTTTCGGCCAGTTTCTGCAACCGTTCTTTTTCGACCCCTTGGATGTAACGAAAGGCTCCCCGCTCGAAGCTGATCCTGGTGATCAAAAACATGCTGATGATGACGCAGCAGGTTGCGGCAAAAAAGGCGAAAAACAATCGATACCGTATACCAAGGCGCAATGAAAAACCCATAACCGTTCCTCCCGCCCTCTTCCCTACCACATTCAGGGAGACTGATTCCACTCCTGCGGTCGCATCGGCCGTGATTTCCTTTTTTCCTCCACATTTTTTGCAAACTGGCAGGATACCTTGAGACCATTGCGCACGTCGCCAAACCATTTTCCCATCCCCGATTCATCCAGGAGATCGCATGCAAAGCAAAAAACTGATTTTCAAACTGTTGTCCACAACCCTCCTCGTTTCGGCACCGTTCATTGTGCCGGCATTTGCCAACACCATTGATATGCCGCCCGAAAAACCCGGGTATCGTCCAAGCCCACCCCCGGAATTTTTCACGGCCTGCGAGGATAAGGCCGTCGGCGATGCCGTCAGTATCCGAACCCCATCGGGTGAGACGATAGAGGCCGTCTGTGAACAAAGAGATGACCAGATGGTTGCCCGTCCGCTGAACCCTCCGCCTCCACCTCCGGAGGAGGGACGTGAACAACCACCCGAACAAAACCAATAATCCCGCCAAG
>JBFWIP010000016.1:20921-25653 GCA_050255935.1 Desulfobulbus sp. | reverse complement strand
GCTGCAATCGGATAAACCCAACCCAACAAACACACGCGTCCTCGCCCGCGAGTGGATCACGCCTTTTACCTTGGGCGCCTTCCTCCTTTCCGCCCTTACGGGGATCCTGCTTTTTTTCAAGGTGCATATCGGCCTGGTCAAACCGGTCCATGAGTGGCTCAGTTGGCTGCTGGTAATCGCAGCCGCACTCCATATCCTGCTCAACTATCGCCCCTTGATGAAAACATTGACGCAACCGCTGGGTAAAATCCTGATGGTCATCTTTGTTCTCCTGATTGGCGCGAGCTTTTTGCCCCTGGGCGATCAAACGGATCACAGGAGAGACCATGACAAACACTCCCTCAACAGTGGGACAGGGGTACAAGGCTACGGCCGGGATCATTGGTGAACACGAGCTAACAGCAAGCCGTTGTTTACAAAAGTTAACCGGAAAAACAACTCGCCAGCCCTGGGCAGAGAGGGTATTCTGTCCTATTGTGTTACCGGTTGTTTGTCTTTTTTGAGAAGAAACACGCTTTTCCAACCACGACCGGGCTGGTCATTCTCCGTAGTTATGGACGACTCCTTGCAATGCAGAAAATGAAAAAAAAATCACGCCGGCACTGGCTGTTGACGGTTGCCCTGCTGGCATTGGCCGCTGCCGGTTCCACCTGGTATTTCTTGAGCGGCAACGAACCACCGGGCACCATGACCGCGCCGGTTACCCGCGGCAACATCGAAAGCACGGTGCTGGCCAGCGGCGAGATCGAGGCGGACAACCTGGTCAGTGTCGGTGCCCAGGTTTCCGGGCAGCTGAAATCGCTCAAGGTCGAGCTTGGCGACACGGTCAAAGTCGGGCAGTTAGTGGCGGAAATCGATTCCCTGCCGCAACAAAACACCCTGCGTACCAAAAAAGCGGCACTGGAAGCGATTCAGGCCGAAAAGAAGGCCAAGGAGGCCTCTTTGGCCCTGGCCGAACTCACCTACAACCGCCAGAAAAAAATGCTGAAAGGTGATGCCGCTTCCCGTGAGGATTTCGAGACCGCCGAGGCCAACCTCAGGGTACTGCGGGCGGATATCGAATCCCTCAATGCCCAGATAGAGCAGGCACACATCGCGGTGGACACCGCCCAGATCGACCTGGGGTACACCAAGATCACCTCGCCGATCGACGGCGTGGTGGTGGCAATCGTCACCAAGGAAGGCCAGACCGTCAACGCCAACCAAACGGCGCCCACGATCATCAAGGTGGCCAACCTAGCGCGGGTCACGGTCAAGGTGGAGATCTCCGAGGCCGACGTGGTCAAGGTCAAGCCGGGCCAGCGCGTCTACTTCACCATACTCGGCGAACCCGACAACCAGATTCCGGCGATCCTTCAATCGATTGAACCGGCCCCAGAATCGATCGCCACCGAAAGCAGTTCCGGCACATCGAGTTTATCCTCGTCCACCAGCTCCTCCAGCACGGCCATCTATTACATGGGTGTGCTCGACGTGCCCAATCCGGACGGCAAGCTGCGCATCTCCATGACCACCCAGGTGAATATCGTCCTGGCCGAGGCCCGGAACGTCCTGCTCATCCCCTCCGCCGCCCTGGGCACCAAGAACCCAGAGGGCCGTTACCTGGTACGGGTGGCCGAGGGCCCCGAACAGACCAGTGACCAGTGGGTCAAGGTCGGGCTCAACAACAATGTCCAGGCCGAGGTGCTGGAAGGATTGAACGAGGGCCAGAGGGTCGTCATCGGTGACAAGACCGCAACTGCATCCGCCCCCTCGACCGCCGGCTTGCGCCGGCGCAGACCGCCTCCGGGGATGCTGTAATGACAACACAGACAACACCGCTGCTCCAACTGGAAAACGTCTGCCGCGACTATCCTTCCGGCGATGATCTGCTGACCGTACTCAACGCCATCAACCTGACCATCGAGGCAGGTGAAATGGTGGCCATTGTCGGCACGTCGGGATCGGGCAAGTCGACCCTGATGAACATCATCGGCTGTCTGGACAGGCCCAGCCGGGGGATATACCGGGTCAACGGCCAGGAGACAGGAGCCCTGGAACCCGACGAACTGGCTTTTCTCCGCCGTGAATACTTCGGATTCATCTTCCAGCGCTACCATCTGCTGACCAACCTCAATGCCTTGGCCAACGTCGAAATTCCGGCGATCTATGCGGGAATGAACAGCGATGCCCGCATGGAACGGGCCGCGGAACTGCTGGGCCGGCTCAACATGGCCGACCGGATGGAACATGTCCCGGGCCAATTGTCCGGTGGCCAGCAGCAACGGGTTTCCATTGCCCGGGCGCTGATGAACGGCGGCGCGGTGATCCTGGCCGACGAGCCCACCGGCGCGCTCGATACCCATAGCGGCAACGAGGTGATAAAGATCCTCAAGGAGTTGAACCGGGACGGCCACACCGTGATCTTGGTCACCCACGACATGCAGGTGGCCCAACATGCCGACCGGATCATCGAATTGAGCGACGGGGTGATCGTCGCCGACCGCCAAGTCAACCCAGGCAGCGAGCGGGTCATCCCAGCGCCGCCGGAAACGGCTGCCGTCCCGGCATGGCGCGCCCAGTGGGATCGGTTCACCGAGGCTTTCCACATGGCCATCCTGGCCATGGCCTCGCACCGGATGCGCACCCTGCTGACCATGCTCGGCATCATCATCGGCATTGCCTCGGTGGTCTCGGTGGTGGCGCTCGGCGAAGGGTCGAGGCAGCGGATACTCAAGGACATCAGCTCGATGGGCACCAATACCATCAACATTTATCCGGGCAAGGACTTCGGCGACATGCGCTCGGGCAAGGTTCAGACCCTGATCCCCCGCGACGCCGATGCCCTGGCGCAACAGCCCTACGTGGACACGGTCACTCCCATGGTCACCAAGTCGGTCACCCTGCTCTACCGCAACATCAGCGTCACCGCCCAGGTCAACGGGGTGGGAGAACATTATTTTCGGGTCAAGGGAGTGGAATTGGACCAGGGACAGATCTTTGATCACGGCAGCGTCCGCGCCAGTGCCCAGGATGTGGTTATCGATGAAAATACAAGAAATTCCCTGTTCACCGATCATCCCGGACCGGTCCTCGGCCAGGTGATCATGCTCGGGACCATGCCCTGCCGGATCATCGGGGTGACCCAAAAAAAGGATACCAACTTCGGCGACAGCGACAGCCTCAACGTCTGGGTTCCCTATACCACCGCCATGAGCCGCCTGACCGGCCAGCAATACCTCCGTTCGATCATCGTGCGGGTGGCGGACAACGTCACCACAACCGTGGCCGAACAAAGTGTGGTCAAACTCCTGAGCCAACGCCACGGGACCAAGGATTTCTTCGTTTCCAACCTGGATGCCATCCGCCAGACCATCGAAAAAACCACCCAGACCATGACCCTGCTGATCTCCTCCATTGCCCTGATCTCCCTGGTGGTCGGCGGTATCGGGGTCATGAACATCATGCTGGTGTCGGTCACCGAACGGACCCAGGAGATCGGGGTGCGGATGGCCGTGGGCGCACGTCACAGCGACATCATGCAGCAGTTCCTCATCGAGGCGGTGCTGGTCTGCCTGCTCGGCGGTCTCCTCGGCGTTGCCCTGGCCCTGGGACTTGGCCTGGCGGTGAAACTGTCCGGCAGTGATTTCAAGATGGCCTATTCCACCTCTGCCATGATCTCCGCCTTTCTCTGCTCCACCTTTATCGGCGTGCTGTTCGGTTTTCTGCCCGCCCGCAATGCGGCCCGCCTGGATCCGGTAGTCGCCTTGACCCGGGAATAACGTCTATGCTCCGTACAAAATGCACTTTGCCGGCACTGGTCTGCCTGAGTCTGCTGTTGAACGGCTGCGGCCCGCACAGCACCTACACCCGGCCGGAACTCGATCTTCCCCAAACCTGGAACCAACCCGGGGATTCCCGGACAGCGGGCGTCGATCAGTGGTGGCGCCAGTTTCACGATGAAGCACTCAACCATCTGGTCGACCAGGTTCTCCTGCGCAACAACGATCTCGCTGTCGCCGCCCTGCAACTGCGCAAGGCCCGACTGCTGGCGGAACTGGCCGAGAGCGACAGGTTGCCGGGATTTTCCGTTCAGGGGAGCGGCCAGATCAGCCGTAATCTCGGATCCTCCAGCAGCGAAAACCGCAAGTTCAGTGCATCGGGCACGGTCAGCTACGAGCTTGATTTGTGGAATAAACTGGGCAGTGTATCCGATGCGGCCCGGTGGGAGGCCGTAGCCACGGAACAGGACCGGCAGAGTACGGCCCTTTCACTTGTCGGGACCACCGCCTCGCTTTACTGGCAGATCGGCTACCTCAACCAAAGGATAACACTTTCCCAAAACAGCATCGAGTATGCCCGGCAAACCCTGGCCCTGGTGCGGGTACAGAAGGCTGCCGGGGCCGCCACCGGGCTCGAAATCCTGGAGGCGGAACGCAGCCTGGCCAATCAGGAGGCAAGCCATACCCAACTGGTGCAGCAAAGGGTGGAAGCGCTAAACGGGTTGGCCATTTTGTTCAACGGACCGCCGCGCAGTTTGCAGGTGCGGGAACCGGCGGATCTGCAAGGGGTGTCTTTACCTGCAATCGATGCCGGCATCCCTGGGGAGTTGCTTTCCAGGCGCCCGGATCTGCGGGCCGCCGAGGCCCGGCTTCGTTCGACCCTGGCCGAAACCGATGCCACCCGGGCGAGCTACTACCCCAGCTTCAATCTCAACGGCTCCTACGGCGGCTCCAGTGAACGGCTCTCCCGG
>JBFWIP010000016.1:19189-20821 GCA_050255935.1 Desulfobulbus sp. | reverse complement strand
TTGATTGACTTTCCCGGAAATCGGTACCCCTGCAAGCGAATTCCCACACCGCCCACATTTCGGGCTCAAATGCTGTTTATCCTCCGGAATCCTGTTCTTTGCCCCGCATTGGGGGCAGACAATCACCGTGTTCATAATCACCTCAAACAAAAAAATTCTTCACTGCATACATTATCCCGACATCAATGCCGCACTCAGCGGATATTGACCATAATCATGTATTTTCATTATAAGAACTCAAATCCTGTTTGACTAGAGACGGTGTCTGGATTGCACGGTAAAATTATCGATGTATTGGATTCCAACCATGGGCACGTCTTCCTGCTTTCCCGGACCCTGAAAAAAGAAAACCGGGAAATTGGTAAAGCCCTTCCCGGATTGTCTTCGACAAAAAATACACGGAATGGAGCCCGGCAAACGACGTCAGTTTCCGCATGCGGGTGGAACTGATTGAATTTGTTTCGTATCGACACTCACGGTTACCGGCATGCCCAGCCGTAGTTCATGGTTGGAATCGCAAACAAAGACCCGGGCACGATAGACCAGTTTGGTCCGCAGTTCGGTGGTTTCAACGGTTTTAGGGGTAAATTCGGCGGTGGACGAGATAAAGCCTATCCACCCTTTGTAGGCCCTCCCGGGGTAGCTGTCGGTGTGGATGTCCGCAACCATCCCTTCGTGCACCCGGCCAAGGTCGGGTTCGCTGATATAGGCCCGCACCCAAAGGGGATTGGTCAGAGCCAAGGTGAACACCGGAGTCCCGGCGGAAGCCATGGCCCCGGGTTCCAGAATACGGTTGCGGATAATGCCTTCCGCCGGCGCCGGAAGCCGGCAGTCGACGAGCCGTCGAGTCGCCAGGTCCCTGGCTGCTGTCAACGCCTGCAGGCTTGCCTGCGCAGCCCGGATGTCTTCCTGGCGTGGCCCCTCGGAAACCAGGGAAAGTTCATCGGCGGCTTCACGGACCGCGGCCTCCAGGGTGTCCACCCGTGCCTTGGCACTGTCGATCTCCTGCTGGGAAATGCGGTTGAGCACTAAGAGAACCTGTTTACGGTCCAGGTTGAGCCGTGCTTCCTTGAGGCTTGCCTTGGCTGCATCGAGCGCGGCCTTGGCCTTCTCGATCTCCTGGGGCCGGCTGCCGTTCTTCAGGCGGGCCAATACCTCGGCCTGGGCGTTGACCTCTCCGGTCAAACGATCGGCCTCCAATTGAAAGCGAACAGGGTCAAGTTCAGCCACCACCTGCCCGGGCTTGACAACCGCCCCTTCATCCACATGAAGTCGGGAAAGGCGGCCGCTGTCCTGAAAGGCGAGCTGCACTTCCCGGATATCGACATTTCCATACAAGACGAGAGCTGAACCGTCTGCCTGTTTGTCGTTTTGTTCCGAGCACGACGACACACCGCCGCCACACATCACAACCACCAGGGCCACGAGTAAACGACGAAAACCAGGTCCCGTCAGCATTGGCACACTTCTCTTGAGCATGTCGAACCGATTTGATTGTTTCATCACGAATTACTCGCCGATGATTTTGACCAGCACCCGTTTTTTTCGGCGTCCGTCAAACTCACCATAAAAAATCTGTTCCCAGGTCCCAAAATGAAGTTTGCCATCGGTAACCGCCACCACGACCTCGCG
>JBFWIP010000016.1:0-19089 GCA_050255935.1 Desulfobulbus sp. | reverse complement strand
CGAATTACTCGCCGATGATTTTGACCAGCACCCGTTTTTTTCGGCGTCCGTCAAACTCACCATAAAAAATCTGTTCCCAGGTCCCAAAATGAAGTTTGCCATCGGTAACCGCCACCACGACCTCGCGGCCCATGATCTGCCGTTTCATGTGGGCATCCGCATTATCCTCATAGCCGTTATGACGGTATTGGCTGACCGGTTCATGGGGAGCCAATCGTTCCAACCATTGTTCATAGTCGTAATGAAGCCCGGATTCATCGTCATTGATAAAGACTGAAGCCGTGATATGCATGGCATTGCACAAAAGCAGTCCTTCACGGATACTGCTTTCCTTCAGGCATTGTTCCACTTGTGGGGTAATATTGACAAACGCCCTCCGAGTTGGCACTTCAAACCACAATTCCTTGAAATAACTCTTCATACAGACACCTTGTTCGCATTGCACCATTCGCATGATGTAATCAATAAGTAACGAAACAACCACCGGCTGCAAGTCGGTGGTTGTTCAAAATCGCGAAGTGAAAGTCCAGCAATACCGGCAGGCTGCGCAGTCGGTTGGTGGTCCGGCACCACTGCGGTTTCATATCGATTGCTCCCTCCTACCTGCTGGCCCCGATACCGGGTCACCGATTATAACCAGCGTTAGCAGAATGCCACCCGCTAAAAGGCGGAGGTTTTCACCTTTTCTGCGGACGAATAAAAAGGGAAGCCGCTCTCAATCGGCGTTAGCAGCGGCTATTTGACAGAAGCTCGATTCAGCATCAAGAAAGGCCTCGATCAGCAAGGGATCGAAATGACTCCCCTTCCCCTCGATCATGATCTGCATGGCCTCCTGGTGGGACATGGAGTTTTTATAGACCCGTTTGGAAATAAGGGCATCATAGACATCGGCAATGGCCATGATTCTCCCGGCCAGAGGAATATTTTCCGCCGTCAGTCCGCGGGGATAGCCGCTGCCGTCGTATTTTTCGTGATGACTGCCTGCAATCTCCTTGGCGCAACTTAAAAAAGAGGTCGGCTGGCCGGCCATCTGTTCGAGATTGGCGATAACCTCTTCGCCGAAAAGGGTATGCATCTTCATTTCTTCAAACTCTTCAGGCGTCAGCTTTCCCGGCTTGAGGAGGATGGAGTCACGGATGGCCACCTTGCCGATATCGTGAAGCGGGGCCGATTTCCAGAGCAGGATAATGTAATCAGGCGTGAGGATATCCAGGAAATGGCCATGACGAACCAGGATCTCCGCGAGTAACTGCACATAGGCTCGGGTTCGATGAATATGGCTGCCGGTTTCCGGGTCACGGTACTCCGCCAACTCACCCATGGCCTCGATGATGACATCTTTGAGCAGCTCCGCCTCCTGGCTCCGCTCCTCGACCAACCGTTCGAGATTGCTGCGATAGGCATGCAATTCCAAGTGGTTACGAACTCGAGAACGTAATTCGACCCCTTTAAAAGGCTTGGTGATATAATCGACCCCGCCAAGATTGAACCCATGAACCACATCCTCGGATTCGGCGCGGGCGGTAAGAAAAATAACCGGGATGGAACGGGTTTCCTTATCCTGATTCAACTGTTCCACCGCCTGAAACCCACTCATGCCCGGCATCATCACATCCATGAGAATAAGATCGGGGTGGGTGGCGCGGATACGTTCCAGGGCCTGCTCACCGGAGGTGGCATAGGCGAAGTCGCAGTTCAACTCCCGCAGGTGGGACATGGCGATCTGGATATTTTCCGGTACATCATCAACGATGAAGACAAGGGGTTTCTTCCTGTTCATGTTTCCATCCGCTCAACGGCTTGGGAAATTTTGGCCAATAAACGATCAACGCCCATGATATTGGGCTCCTCGGCGAACTGGAGCAAATTACCGCCAAAGGACATGAGCAAGCTGTCCTTGCGGGCTTCTCCCTCCTTGCCCACCGCGGCACCAAGAGTGGCGGCATCGGCAAGGCTGCCCGACCGGACGGCTTGACGGAGCAGTTGCCCCAGTTCATCGTTCCAGGCCTCCAGAACACGGGCGGAGAAGCGGGCGTCATCGATTTCCAGGCCCTCTCCATCCGTGCCATCCTCAGTTGAACTACCGTCGTTCTCTCTCTTGGCATAGTGGCCCAATATATCCATCAGCCGGTCGAGGCGGAACGGCTTTGGGAGAAACGCATCGAACAGAGGGCGATAATCTTTCTCTTCCAGGATCTCGCCGGTCATGACCACCACCGGGATGGTGGACAATGCTTTATCCTCCCGAATTTTTTCGGTGACCGTTCGCCCATCCATACCACTGAGGTTAAGATCCATAAAGATGATATCCGGATGCTCCGAATGAGCCAGAGCCAAGGCCTCTTCCCCGGTATTGGCGGTTACGACCTTGTGGGGGCTCCCCTGGAAAAAATCAATGAACACGTCCTTGATCAGGTCGACATCATCAACCACAAGCAGCGTCAAGGCCTGCGAATGAGCTCTCGCCTTGGGCGGTTCTGTTTCAGACCGGTGTTCGGCCGGAGTCTCCGCCAAGGGGATGTTGTTGAAAAGAACGGTGAACCGGGAACCTTCGCCGACGGTACTGGAAAGATCTATCCGGCCCCCCATCATGACGACCAGGCGTGAACAGAGGGTCAACCCGAGCCCGACCCCGCCATAGCGTTTGGCGATCGTATCTTCACGCTGTTGAAAGACCTCAAAAATTTTCTGCTGATCTGTTTTTGCTATACCTATACCGGTATCTTCAACAGTGAAACTCAGGTCATAACTGTCGATCCGCCCAGGCGAGGAGATACCGTCGACCACCAACCGCACCGTGCCCTGGGTGGTGAACTTTATCGCATTGCTGATCAAATTGTTCAGTATCTGCTTCAACCGTATTTCATCCAGAACAAAGGCCTTGGGCAAGTGCCTTTCCAGAGTGCATTCCAGGCGGATGCCTTTTTCCGTGGCCTGATCATGGAAAAGCCCTTCAACTTCGCGAACAAGCAGCTCCAAACGAACCGGACCCGCCAGAATTTGCAGGCGTCCGGAATCGATTTTGGAAAGTTCCATAATGTCATTGAAGATCGACACCAGGGCCATACTGCTTTTGTGGATGGTTTCAACAAACCGCTGCTCCCTCGCTCCGAGCGGAGAGTCGGCCAGCATCTCGGCATAACCGATGATGGCATTCATCGGCGTGCGCACTTCATGGTTGATATTGGCGATGAATTCACTCTTCATCCGATCCGCCGACTCCTCCGCCTGGGAGAGGGAGGTGCCGGAAACATGTGCGCACTGGGCCGCCAGCGGTGGTCCGTACCAGAGGCCGTATCTTTGGCTACCGGTGGTCAAGAGGCGCAGGGTGGCGCCTTCCCCGTCCGTTGAGGGAACGGTTTCAGGGGCAAGGTGGTCACCTGATTTGAGCATCTGCAACAGAGGGTGGGCGGCCTCCCCGGGCAGCAGGTCGGGAAAGGCCCTTCCAACAAGCGGTTGGGGGCCGAAACGCTCCCTGGCCTCATGGTTGGCAAAAACAATTTTCAAATGCCGATCGAGTTGGATCACAGGCCAAGGCGCCTGTTCGAGCATCTGTGTCTGCGCCTGGTTGCGGGCGGTCATTTCGGCGAGTTGGGTTTGCAACCGGTCTGTCCGGCGGTAGAGCCAGCCCGTGATCACGGCAAAAAGGAAGACCATCCCCAGGAGGGAGCCTGCCAGGGTTGAGGAAACAGAGCATGTTTCGGAGGCAGCGAAGACTGTTCCGGGAAGCAGGGGGAAAAGACAGCAGCTGATCAACAGTTGTTTGTTCACACGCACGGCAATCAGTTGGGAGGAATGGGAAAGATTTGTTTACTATATAGCCCGGCTAAATAATTGTCAAAAATGATGAATCGCTGAAACCCGAAAGCAAGAAACCAGGGAAGCTGGGGCGAGAGCCACGCAAAAACAGCGGGCCGGCAAGCGGGCAACGCCGTTTCCGCAACTTGATGCAAAACCGTCAAAAATCCCGGACGATCTTCCTGCTCCATCTCTTTTCCCGTGCGGATTATTTTTTTCCTTCCGCCTGACGTCGGGCGGCACCAATAAAGCCCTCGACCCATTGGGGGGTACCGGAGGCCATGACATGGGTGTACATGGCCAGGGTATTGTTTTTCACCAACCCGTCGCGGCCATGGGCAAAACCGGTCCCCCGCTCCATGCGCAACACCAATTCCTCGGGCTGACCTTCCCATTGCCGGACCAGGGAATAGCGGAACTCATGTCCCTTCACTCGGGTGCCCACCGGATAAAAGCTGTTGTCCTGCTCCACCACAAAGGTTGAATAACCGTGGGCCTGGGGCTTGCCGCTGATGCCGAAGGTGACCGGGAAAACACCCGCCAGGGGATACTCCCTATCCTGGAGCACAATGGACCGGCCGAGAAAGATCAGCCCGCCGCACTCGGCATACACCGGCAGGCCGGCCTCAATCCGCTCCCGCACCGAACGGCGGAAACTTTCATTTTCCGCCAATTGCTGCGCACTGGTTTCCGGAAAACCGCCACCGATATACAGCCCGTCAAGGTCGGCAGGCAGGGAGGTGGACCGGAGGGCATCGATCATGACCAGGCGGGCGCCTGCCCGGGTCAGGGCCTCCAGGTTTTCTTCATAGTAAAATTGGAAGGCGGCATCCCGCAAAACACCGATCGTCACCCGGGGCCGGGTGGTGGCGACGCTTTTGGGAGGCAACGGGACAATGTCGCGCATCCGGGCAACAATGGCATCCAGATCAAAATTGGTCTCGCTCAGGGCGGCGAGCCGTTCCACCGCCTCTCCGGCCGCACCGTATTCCTGGTGTGGCGTCACCCCCAGATGGCGCATGGGGAAGATGTCCTGCTTGAGCCGGGGCATGATGCCCAGGACGGGGATATCGGTATACAATTCCAGTGACTGGCGAATAATCGATTCATGCCGGGGGGTGGCGATCTGGTTGAGGATCACCCCGGCGATGCGGATACGCGGATCAAAGGCCTCGCAACCAAGGACCATGGCGGCCACCGTTCGCGTGGTCTTGGAACAGTTGACCACCAGCAGAACCGGCAGATCAAGCAATTGCGCCAGCTCGGCAGTGGAAAACTCACCCCGTGCGTTCACCCCGTCGAATATTCCCCGGTTGCCTTCGACCACACCATAGGCATTGCCGTAAATATGTTCCTGAAAGGTGGTGACAATGGCTTCCGAGGACATCAGGTAGGGATCGAGGTTGAAACAGGGATTTCCTGCGGCCATGCTCATCCAGCCGGCATCGATATAGTCCGGTCCCTTCTTGAATACCGCCACGCCCCGTCCACGATTCCTCAACGCCGCAATCAACCCGACGGAAACCACCGATTTCCCGGATCCGCCGCTCAGGCCGGCCAGCACCACACTTTTTACACGTTCCACAATGAATCTTCCTTCAAATCAATCAAAAAGACAGTCGGCTAACAGTCGGTCGTTTTCCCCGGACACCCCGGACAGGATTGTTTGCCCCCCGCATTGTTGCCATCATGCGCCGGCAGTTCCAACTCGTTCCAGGCCGCCGTATATATCCTGTTGAGCCGTTGTTCCAATTCCAGACGATATTGCTCGACCTCGGCCGCACCGATGGCAGAAGGAATATACAGAGGTTCCCCATGGCGGATAATCAGGGTGGAAAAGGGCAAGGGAACCAGGGTTTGGTCCCAGCTGTGAAAACGGATGAAACGGCTGCAGGCCCAGGCAATGGGCCAGATCGGCTTGCCGGACTTGCTGGCCATGAGGATGCAGCCCGCCTGGGCTTTGCGGGCGGGGCCCTGGGAACCGTCGGCAACCACGGCCGCGTTCAGATGCTGTTTTTGCATGACGCGGATGATTTCCAACAGGGCCTTGACGCCGCCACGGTTTGATGAACCCCGAACCGGCACATGGCCCATCTGTTCGGCCAGTCGGGCGATATAGGCGCCGTCCTTCGAGGCGCTGACCATGATGGCCGACCGGTATCGGCGCAGATACCAAAACAGGTAGAGAAAGGAGTAATGCCAGAACGAGGCAATGCCGTTGTCCCTGGCGGCAAAGGCGTGAAATTCTGCGCCGTTACGCACCTTCACCCGCACCGTGGCAAACCAGAGCGTCAGCAATCCCTGCACCAGTCTCGGCAGCACCGCCAATGAGCATTTGTACCAAAAATCAGCCAACGGCCAGCTCCATCATCTTGAGTTCCTTGATCCGGTCGCGGTAGGCGGCCGCCTCTTCAAAGGCCAGCATTTTCGCCGCCTCCTGCATTTTCTTTTCCAGCTCGGCGATCTCACGATGCAGCTCGTCGACACTGTGATAGACCGCTTCCGGTTCGGCCGCCGCCAGCCCCGCCGGGGTTTGCTCTTCATCCTCCGCCTGCCAGCCCGAGGCTTTCAGGTGCTGGGCCATGGAATCCTTGATTTCGGAGATCACCGTTTGCGGGGTGATGCCGTGCTCGGTGTTATAGGCCTCCTGAATGGTGCGACGGCGGTTGGTCTCGTCCATGGTGTAGCGCATGGAGGGCGTGATTTTGTCGGCATAGAGAATAACCGTGCCTTGGGCGTTCCGTGCCGCACGGCCACAGGTCTGCACCAGGGAGCGCTCGGAACGGAGGAATCCCTCCTTATCGGCATCGAGCACCGCCACCAGCGAAACCTCGGGAATATCGAGCCCTTCACGCAGCAGGTTGATCCCGACCAACACATCGTATTCGCGGCGGCGGAGGTCGCGGATCAGTTCCACCCGCTCCAGGGTCTTGATATCGGAGTGGAGATACCGTACCCGCACCCCAAGATCTTCATAGTACTGGGTCAGGTCTTCGGCCATCCGCTTGGTCAGGGTGGTCACCAAAACGGCCTCGTTGCGTTCGACGCGAAGCCGGATCTCCTCCAGCAGATCGTCAACCTGGGTCGAGGCCGGCCGGACCTCGATACGCGGATCGAGCAAGCCGGTCGGCCGGATCAACTGCTCCACCACCTGCCCGCCCGCCTTTTCCAGTTCATACGGTCCGGGAGTGGCGGAGACGAAAACCGCTTGGTGGATGCGCTGTTCGAACTCGTCGAACCTGAGCGGCCGGTTGTCCAGGGCCGAGGGCAGGCGGAAGCCGAAATTGACCAGGGTCTGCTTGCGTGAACGGTCCCCGTTGTACATGCCTCCGATCTGGGGCACGGTGATATGGGACTCATCGACGATCAGCATATAATCCTCGGGGAAATAGTCCAGTAAGTTGGGCGGCGGCGCACCCTCGGGTTTGCCGGTGAGATGGCGGCTGTAATTTTCGATCCCGTTGCAGTATCCGAGTTCCTCGATCATCTCCAGGTCGAACAGGGTTCGCTGTTCCAGGCGCTGGGCTTCAACCAGCCGGTTCTCCTCCTGCAGTTCGGCCAACCGGTGCTGCAGTTCATCCTGGATCGACCGTTTCGCGGACTTGAGGTTTTCCTGGCTGGTGACGAAGTGGCTGCCCGGAAAAACGGTCATCTCCTCCACATCGGCGATCACCACCCCGCGCAGGGGATCGATGATCGAGAGGGCCTCGATGGTGTCGCCGAAAAACTCGACCCGCACCGCCCGGTCCTCCTCGTGCACGGGAAAGATGTCGATCACATCGCCGCGAACCCGGAATGTGCCGCGATGAAAGGAGAATTCGTTGCGTTCGTAGAGCATGAAGGCCAGACGCCGCTGGACCTCTTCCATGGGGTAGTCGTCGCCCGTCCGCAAAAAGAGATGCATGTTCTTGTACTCTTCCGGCGAACCCAAACCGTAGATGCAGGAAACCGAGGCCACGATCAGTACGTCCCGCCGGGTGAGCAGGGAACGGGTCGCGGAGTGGCGCAGCTTGTCGATGGCATCGTTGATCGAGGAATCCTTTTCGATGTAGGTGTCGGAGGCGGGAATATAGGCCTCGGGCTGGTAGTAATCGTAGTAGGAGACAAAGTACTCGACCGCGTTGTGGGGAAAAAGTTCACGGAACTCGGCAAAGAGCTGGGCGGCCAGGGTCTTGTTGGGGGCCATGACTAGGGTCGGCCGCTGCACCCGGGCCACCACCTGGGCCATGGTGAAGGTCTTGCCCGAGCCGGTAACCCCGAGCAGGACCTGATCGCGCGTCCCCGCCTCGATCCCGGCAACCAACCGTTCTATGGCCGCGGGCTGATCGCCGGAAGGGATAAATCCGGAAACGATCTCAAAGGGAGTGTCCCGGGAATAGGTCGGTGCCTGCACAGGGATCACAATCCTTTAAAATTCAATGTGAAAGCTGTACACGCCCTCTTCCAGCCGGCTTTCCACCTTGAGGCCGGAATGGTTGAACACGTTCTGCATCCGCTCGTTTTCACGAAGCACCTCTGCCGTAAACCCGGCGATACCGTTTCGTTTGGCGATTTTGGTCAGGTGCCTGAACAGGTAGGTGCCGAGCCGTTTGTTCTGCCAGCCATCGCGGACGACAAAGGCCACCTCGGCAAGGTTGGTCTTCTCGTTGAGGTAATAGGTGCCTACGGCAATGATCTGCTCGCCATGGGCCTCGGGAATCGTGCCGACCACGGCCACATCGCGACGATGATCAATATAAACGAAATCCTGGATTTGGCGGGGGGTGAACCGCTGCTGCCGGCTCATGAACCGGTAGTAAATGGTCTCCTGGCTGAGGTTGTAGATCAGATCCCGCATGTGCGGTTCGTCGGTGGGCTTGATCGAACGGAACGAAATCTCGGTGCCGTCTTCCAGGAGAAAGGTGGCCCGGACCGACTCCTCGGCCGGAATGAGGAAACGGTTGCCGAAGCGGGCCAGGTCGGGCCGGAGGTACCTGGCCTCCACCGCCTCGTTGAACAATTGCTCGCGGAATTCCGGATGGGCAATGGAGATCAGGGCCATGACCCGCTCCTGGATCGACTTCCCGTGCAGATAGGCGACGCCGTATTCGGTGACCACGTAGTGGACGCTCGCCCGGTTGATGACCACCCCGGAACCGGGCTGAAGCGTGCAGACAATGCGCGACTCGGTGCCCTCCTTGTTCAACGACGGCAGGGTGATGATCGCCCGGCCGCCTTCGGACTTGGCCGCGCCGCGGTTGAAGTCGATCTGGCCGCCGATACCGGAATAGAATTTGCCGCCGACCGAATCGGAACAGACCTGGCCGGTGAGATCGATCTCCAGGGCCATGTTCACCGCCACCATCCGCTTGTGCTTGCCGATCACGTTGGCGTCGTTGATGTACTCCGTGGGACGGAAGCTGAACAGCGGGTTGTCGTGAATATACTCATACAACCGCTTGGTGCCCATGCAGAAGCTGGCGGTGATCTTGCCCCGGTCGATCGACTTCATCGCCCCGGTGACCGCTCCGGCCTCGATCAGGGGAATGATGGTATCGGAGATCATCTCGGTGTGGAAGCCAATGTCCTTCCGGCCATGCAGGAATTCCATCACCACCTGGGGGATGCGGCCGTAACCGGGTACCCGTCCCAGCCCCAATTCAACGGTGGAGCCGTTGGGGATCAGGGCGGCAACGGTCTGGGCGATCTTGCGGCTGATGGGGTTGGGTGGATCCGCCACCCTTTCCAGGATCGGCTGATCGACCGGCACCAGGACATCGAGATCAAAAACCTCCACCAGGGTATCGCCATGGGTCCAGGGCATGTTCGGGTTGACCTCGGCAATCACCAGGGAGGCGTTCTCGACCGCGCTGCGCACAATATCGACCGAGATGCCCAGACTCACCCGCCCCCTGGTATCGGGCGGCGTCACCTGGATCAGGGCGACATCGATGGGCAAACTGCCGGAATCAAAGAGCTTGGGCACATCGGAAAGGAGGATCGGGGTGTAATCCCCGAACCCCTCCTGGATCACGTCACGGATATTGGAACTGATGAAAAAGGCGTTGATCGCAAAACTGTCCGACATCTTCTTGTTGGCATAAGGGGCGTCTCCCTTGGTGATCAACTGGATGATCTCGACGTTGGTCAGGGCGCGTGCCCGCTGGGTCATGGCGCCGATCAGCTCCTGGGGCGCGCCGCAGCCCGTGCCGATGAAGACCCGTTGCCCGGCCTTGAGGTGGCCCAGGGCCTGGACCGGGGTGGCGATCATGTCGCTGTATTTGTCCTGCCAGTTTTGTTCGTATTCCATGACAAGTCTCTTGTTCGGTGGGTAAAAACGGGGCAATAAACGGGGTTACTGATGCATCAACGGTCGGGCAAAGGTCATGCGGGCGTCGGCCACCACGGGCTCGTTCCCCATCTCGCCGACGATCAGAGGATTGATGTCCAGTTCCATGATCTGCGGGAAGTCGGTGGTCAGTTGGCTGATCCGCTGCAAGGCCACCGCAATGGCATTGATATCCACCTCCTTGATGCCGCGTTTGCCTTCGAGCAGTTCGTAGGAGCGGGTCGATTTCAACATCTGGACCGCCTCGCCCTCGGTGATCGGCGCCAGGTGAAAGGTGACATCCTTCATCACCTCAACGAAGATACCGCCCAGACCGAACATCAGCATCGGCCCGAACTGGGGATCGCGGGTCATACCGATGATGACCTCCAACCCCTTCTCCGCCATCTTCTCCACATAGATCCCCTCGACAATGGCATCGGGGGCGTGCTTGTTGATGCGGAGCATCATCAGGTCGAAGGCATCGGCCACCTCCTGGCTGGAACCGATGTTCAACCGGACCCCGCCGAGATCGGATTTATGGATGATGTTGGGCGAAACCACTTTCATCGCCACCGGAAAACCGATGAACCGGGCGATCTCCACCGCCTCTTCCGGAGTGGCGGTGAGACGGCCTTCCATGGTGTGGAAGCCATAGGCCTTGAGGATGTCCTTGGATTTGACCTCGTCCAGGCGCAGCCGGCCGGTCCGCTGGCGGCGGGTGATGATCCGTTCCACCCGGCGGCGGTTGACCGGAAAACGGACCACATGGCGGGCGGGCCGCCGTTTCCACACGCCGTACTCGTACATGGCCTTGAGCGCACCCACCGCCCGTTCGGGCGAATCGTAAAACGGCAGCCCGGCGGCGGCCAGTTCCTTGCGCGAGGGCATGATGGCCGAGCCGCCGAGAAAGGAGGCGAGCACGGGCATGGATTCGTCGAGATGGGAGACGATGGCCCGGACCGTGGCTGCGGGCTGGGTCATGTACTGCGGGGCCAGCACCACCAGGATGGCGTCGATCGAACCGTCGGCCACGGCAATATCGATCGCGGCCGCATAGTGGCGGGGTTCGGCGTCCGCGGAGATATCGATGGGATTGTCGATAAAGGCGGCGGGCGGCAGGGCCTGGCGCAGCTTGGTCGCCAGGGAGTCGCCCAGGTCGACCACGTTCATTCCCGATTTTTCCACCGCATCGGCGGCCATGGTGCCGGAACCGCCGGAATTGGTGATGATCAGCACCCGATTGCCCTTGGGCGTGGGCTGCAGGGCCAGGGCGGTCGCGTAATCGAACAGGGCGTCAAAGGAGTCGGCCCGGCAGATCCCGGCCCGCTTGAAGGCCGCGCCGTAGGCGGTGTCCTTGCCGGCCAGCACACCGGTGTGGTTGGAGGCGGCCTTAGATCCGGCCATTGTGGTTCCGGCCTTGAGGACCACCACCGGTTTGCGGCTGCTGGCTTCCTCGGCGGCCTTGACGAACTTGTCGCCGTCGCTGATGTCCTCCAGATAGCCGACAATCACCTTGGTCTCGTCGTCCTTGGCCAGGGCGGCGAGGACGTCGACCTCGGTGATGTCCGCCTTGTTGCCGATTGAGATCGCTTTCGACACCCCCAGTTCACGCTCGTCGGCAATATCCATCATCGCCGTGCACAGGGCTCCGGATTGGGAAAAGATGGCCAGATGACCGGGTTGGGGGATACGCCTGGAAAAGGAGGCATTGAGTTTGATGGCGGTGTTGATGATGCCCAGACAGTTGGGCCCCAAAAGCCGGACCCCTCCCCGGCGGCAGATTTCAGTCAGTTCATCCTCCAGGGCGCGCCCGACACGGCCGGTCTCCTTGAACCCGGAGGCGACAACCACGATGGCGCCGGCCTTCTTCTTCGCCGCCTCGCGGGCCGCCGCCGGCACCATTTCCGCGGGCACGGCAATCACCACCAG
Source organism: Desulfobulbus sp. (assembly GCA_050255935.1). GTDB lineage: Bacteria > Desulfobacterota > Desulfobulbia > Desulfobulbales > Desulfobulbaceae > Desulfobulbus. The sequence continues at coordinate 7,052 of JBFWIP010000016.1, read as the reverse complement.
GTCCACCGGATTGGGGTAATCGGCAATCTGCGGATAGACCTTCAAGCCGAACAGTTCGCCACCGGCGGAGTTGACCGGAATAATCGGCCCGGGGAACCCGCTTTTCACCAGATTGCTGACCGTGGCGTAGCCGACCTTGCCCGCCGTCTTGGAGGCGCCGATCACGGCAATCGATTCCGGGGAAAACAGTTTATCCAGCATAGCCACCTCGTTCAAATCGATGTCTCAGGGACGTGAATGGTGAAACCTTCGGCCTCGATGGCCTTGTAGATCGCCCGCACGTTATAGGTGTTGATCCGCAGAAAAATCATGGCCCGCCGCTTGTCGTTCCCCTCGGCCCGCACCAGCCGGGTGAACTGGATCTGTTTTTCCTCCATGATCCGCACCAGTTTGCTGAGGGCCTGCGGATCGCCGTTGTCCTCGATCGACACCAGGACCGATCCCTTGGCCCCAAGCCCGAACAGGTCGCGGTAGGCGTTCATCAGATCGGCGGTGGTAAAGACCCCGACCAGTTTTTCGTCCTCGTTGACCACCGGCAGGGCGCCGATCTTGCGCGATTGAAACAGCATCAAGGCGTCGTCCAGGGTGTTGTAGGGGACAAGATACAAAATATCCCGGGTCATCAGCACCGAGACCGGGGTGTTGTTGACCTGGGCTTCCACCGATCCCCGCTCCTTGCTGCTGGCCACCGTTGACGGCCGGGCCGAGCGCAGGTCGCGGTCGGAGAGGATGCCCCTCAAGGTCCCCTGGTCGTCGACCACGGGCAGATGGCGGATATTGTATTGCTGCTGGACATGAATGGCTTCGGCCACGGTCTGGTCCGGCGTGACCGTGATCGGTGACGATGTCATATGATCGTAGATGAACATAACAAGACTCTCCCGGTTGTTTCGCTGCGCCCCTTCATCATGCTCCGGCCTCCAGGAGCCCGGATAAATAGGCTTCGACGCTCACACCAAGTTTTTCCAAGAAATACCCGCCCTCGAGGATGGAGAGCAAACGGCCTTCCGTATAGTCGCGTGCCAACTCGCGGATAAACACACCCAACCGCCGATAGAGATCGACGGTATATGCCAGGCCCGACATGTCGTCCAGGCGATGGGCATCGAATCCGGCGGCGATGATCAAGGCATCGGGCCGGATTACATCGAGAAAATTCCTGATTTTCGGCAACTGGCGCAACACCTGCTCGGCACCGGCGCCGGGCGGCAGCGGCAGGTTGAGGATGGTCCCCTTCCCTGCCCCGATCCCCTTGTCTTCGGCCCAGCCCGTTCCGGGATAGCTGAAACTGGGATGCTCATGGATCGAGATGTAGGAGGTTTCGGCGTCTTCCTCAAAGGCGGTCTGGATCCCGTTGCCGTGATGGGCATCGAAATCGAACACACAAACCCGGCGGCGGTTGTACTGCTGCTGCCAATAACGGGCGGCGATCACGCAGTTGTTGAAAAAACAGAATCCATAGGGCTGATTGGGTTCGGCATGGTGCCCGGGCGGACGGGTCTGGCAAAAGACCACCGAACCGGGCTCCCGTTCAACCACGTCAACCCCGACCAGGCCGCAACCGGCGGAGAGGATGGCGATATCGTAGGACTCGTAACAGACCTGATTGTCGGGGTGGTCGATATAGGTGCGGCCGGAAAGGACCATCTCCTCGAAGCGAAACAGCCAGCCCTCGGTATGAAAGGTGAGCAGTTGTTCCCGGGTGGCCGGACGGGTGGGCAGGTAGCGGATCAGATCGGCGAAATGACTCTGCCTGAGCCGGTCGGTAATGACCTGCATCCGTTCGGGAACCTCCGGATGGTCGCCGCCGCCGGTGTCGTGGCGGTCGAAAGCAGGGTCGGTCACTATGGTGAGGTGGGAATCTTTTTCCATTACGCGTTTTGCATCTCAGGTGGAGGCAACCGGCAACACGCTTTGCCAGCCGTCGCCGTTGCTCTTTCCATACCGTATTCTGCGGCAAAAACGAAGCGGTTCTTCTATTCCATTCCGCAATCGGCGTATTTCCTTCAGGCGGCGGGGGTGTCCCGGGCAATCAGCCGGTAACAGGGATTGTAGCTGCTCGTCGGCAATTTCATCCGTTTCTGTTCGACAAAGGCGGCCAGGAGGCTGTCCAGCGGTTGCATGATCTCGGCATCGCCACTGAGTTCAAACACGCCGTGTTCCTCAATGGCCCGGATACCGGCATCCTTGACGTTGCCGGAGACGATTCCGGAAAAGGCCCGACGCAGGCTGGAGGCCAGTTGATGCGGCGGCTGCCCCTTGTGCAGGTTGAGGTCGCGCATGTTGGCATGGGTGGGATCAAAGGGGAGTTGCAGGCTGAGATCGACATGGAGCATCCAGTTGAAGTAAAAGGCGTCATCGGTCTTGAGGCGGAACTGATGGACCTGTTCGATCCCTTCCAGGGCCTTGCGGGCCACGGTTTCGGGATCGTCAATAATAATCCGGTACATCTGCCGTGCCGCCGGTCCCAGGGTTTCAGTGATGAACCGATCGATCCGGTCAAAATACCCGGCCGATTCCGCCGGGCCGGTGAAGATCAGCGGCAAGGGAATGCGCGAGTTGGCCGGATCAAGGAGGATACTGAGGATATAGAGAATTTCCTCGGCCGTGCCCACGCCGCCGGGAAAGACGATGACCGCGTGTCCGATCCGGAGAAAGGCCTCGAGCCGTTTTTCAATATCCGGCATGATCACCAGATTGTTGACAATCGGGTTGGGTGATTCCGAGGCAATGATCCCCGGTTCGGTGATCCCCAGGTACTGGCCGGTGTAAATGCGTTGCTTGGCATGGCCGATGGTGGCCCCCTTCATCGGCCCCTTCATCGCCCCCGGTCCGCAGCCGGTGCAGATATCCAGGCCACGCAGCCCCAGTTGATAGCCGACTTCCTTGCTGTAATCGTACTCGGTGGGGGAAATCGAGTGCCCTCCCCAGCAGACCACCAGATTCGGCGCGGTGCGCGGCATCAGGACACGGGCGTTGCGCAGGATATGGAAGACCGCGTTGGTGATGCCGTCGCTGGTCCGGAGGTCAAACCGGGGATTGTTGTTGATGGAGCCGTCCGCATAGACGATATCGCGGAGGACGGCAAAAAGATGCTCGTTGATGCCGCGGATCATCCTGCCGTCGACAAAGGCGCTGGCCGGGGCATTGCGCAGGGCCAGCTTGATCCCGCGCTCTTCCTGGATGACCCGGATATCGAAATCCCGGTACCGCTCCAGCAGTTCACGTCCGTCATCGAGGTAGTCGCCATAGTTGAGCACCGCGAGGGAACTGTTGCGGAACAGGGGATAGAGTTCGCCCTGGCTGGCATCGAGCAACTTGGAGACCTCCAGGCGGGAAAGGACATCCAAACTACCATTGGGGCTGATACGGGCATCAACGACATCAAGCTGCATACATATTTCCTTGACTGAATAAACGAACTAAACGAACGGGCGGGGCGAACCATGCGCCCCGTTTCCCGGAAAAGAACACCGTCTTTCCGTTTTCCTTACGGATGCCTTCCGGCGTCACGGACCACGGCCAAAATACAGGGAATCTTGAATAATCGCCCCAAGGGTTTGACTGAAAATTATTATCAAGATTTTTTCACGAACTACATGTTCCCACCAGCATATTTGCGGCCAATTTTGTAGTTCATTTATTCTTCGTATAATCGCCAAGCATAAGGCGCGGCTGCTTTTTGCCATCACTCTTAATGCTTTTATTAGCGCTTTTTATCTGAATAGTTCATCAATTAGCACATTTTTTAGTTTTGGAATCTTATCCACACAGTTTATTCCTGGTACGAAAATCGAGTTCATTTCATTCCGATTTGTCCGAATAAAAATGTTACGGGAATTTGATTCTGCAATTCGAATATGAAATGACAAAACAAATGAGTTGATATCTGTCAACGAATCATTTATCAGCGACAACAGTTTACATGCATATTGGAAAATTTCTCTCCTTATATCTTCAGGAGTTGAATTATTTACATAAATTGGGATGTTAAACCATGCCTCGCTGTTATCATTGGACTCCAGAAAATTGATTGTTAGTTTTCCGTCTATAAAATCTATATCGTTTAAAGGGGCAAGTTCTTGAATGCCATGATCCAGTAAAAATACCTTTAAATGCTGTTTCTCTTTGAGATTTTTGGTCTTTTGATCCTCGCTTAGTTCATTGGGTTGTGATTGAGATTCAATCTCGACTTCAGTATAGCTGAAGAATTCTGGGATAAACTTCGTAATTTTCAGAAGGCAATAACCCAGTATCAACATACATGAATAAAATAATGATTTTTTTGTCAGCCAAAAAGAATGTGTTTCTGTATACGAAATTATGTAAGGATAAATTAAGACAAAAATAACGGAGTAAAGAAATAATAAATTAACGAGAAAACCTCGATTTTTAATATACCTGAAATAGGTCCGAACTCTCCCATAATTTTTTGGAACAAACTTTTTTGAGAATAGAGTTACTATGTATCCTTGTTCTTTAGCATGATCTAAAGTGGCATTAAGGAAAAGACAAAAAAAAAGAAAATAAATTACTGAAGACGCTTGGGTGTTACCTATTGTTGGGAAGAATAAAATGAAAAATGGCAATGTTGTTAAAAAGGCTAACGCGAAAAGGATTTGTCGACCAAAATGCAAATAAACCTTAAGAAACATTTTTCGGCTAAAAGTAAATGTCGTAAAACCACTTTGCAGGATAAAAAGCATTCCACCAAAGGCAAGGCCGAACAAAACACCTGACACAGAGAGCAGTGTTTTATAAAATTCTATATATTGAGTTTCTGTCAATCCTGGAGGATTAAAAATAATTTCATACATTATTATTTCAGCCTTTGAACGCTAATCGCGGTGCTGACCGGCGCCGTGCGCCGATCGGGCAAACGAAGTTTGAATGATCGGTGTGCGGTGTCCGGTCAAGCACCTTGTTCCGGCGCAAGGCGACGGGGCAAGGGGCTTGACGAAGTCAGCACCGCGATTCCTGGCGGCGCAGCCGCCAGGAACGTGGAATTCACTGGCCCGCGCTGTTTACGGGTCCAGTGGAATGACTGGTTAAGGATTGTTATTACAATAGGTTATGAATGGACCCATCACATTTTTTAAATATTCGTTTAAGTATCTCGAACATGTCATAAATAAGGGGTCCGAATCTTCAATAATCGGTTCTTCGTCGCCATGAAATAAAGAGCATCTTACGGCATAAATACATTCTAATGCCATATGGACTTTATCTTGCGAATTAGCTGCAATTGAATTTTGTAGATTTAAACTGACATCTCTATTAGCTCCTCTCGTAAGCTGAATTCCAGCTTGAGCTAACTGAGTTATGTTACTTGTTGGTTGACCGACAGCTCCTCGGAAGGCAACCTCAAATTCTTGAATACAACCCCTTTCTGAGTTCACTGGATGGTTGGAAATTGTTTTATATAAAGTATAAAAGCTATTAAATGAGATCCATCCATATATTAACTTCTCATCTCCCAACAGCTTAGGATCAGAAGCTCGGTAAAACCATCTTAAAGATCTACGTATAATCTTCTGTCTTTCACTAGTTAACTGTCTGAGTGTTGTGAAAAAATGACTAGAATTCTCTAACTCCTGCCTGATGACAGCTGGATTTTGCCCAGGTGGGAAATAATTGCCTCCTCCGAAATTAAAATTCACTCCACCTGCCTGGAATCCTTCGTTAGCATGAGTGTCCATAAGGATTAGAGAATGAAGACTAACATCTGTCCTGTATTTTGCCAGTGAACTTAACTCAATAAGCTCTTTAAGTCTTTCTTGTGATTTAGTTATTGCTTCAGCATTTCCAACAGCACCAACATCGTTTGTTTCAAACTCATAATAGTTTACACAAGAAGGCTTTTTATCATTATCTGGTTGGGCTGGATATAATTTGATCCCATCGACATCTATTGGTTTATCTAATAATGGGTATTCAAAATTAAATGTTGCTCTCCATTTGAAAGGCATATTTTTATTCCTTAACAAGTAATTATGTAGTTTCTCGATAACATTCCTAAGTAATTCAGATTAATACACTTAATATCCAAAAGGTGGGGATGCCTTGGCGCTTAATTTTATCAGAGAAAAATCTATATTTTTATAGTAAAAACAGTGAGTTAATACTTCCCTCTGCAAAGAGGGTGAAACCTGTAGGGTGCCAAGTCCTTCCTTCTTGATGACTCGATAACAAACATTTTTTGAATGTTATAAAGTTTCTTTTTATCTGCTTACTCCCTGTTCTTTATAAGTGGCTGGCACCTGCAAGCCATGTAGCAAAAACTCGTTGTTTGGGAGATGGATATCGGCAATTTCAGGGATGTGAGTAATGTTGTTTTTGTCGTCCTCGTAAAAAGCCACGAGAATGACGTTTCGATCTTCGCAACATGCTGATTTTACGATACGTGATTTCCGGATTTCTGACTTTTTACGAGTCTCTCGTTTTTGGCTTGTCACCAAAAGCCATCAACATTGCTTTCCCGACAGACACACCGCCAATGCGGTGATCGCAACTCACGGCTCAGCGATACGGACAATCACCCGCCCCTTGCTTTTCCCCTGGAGAATGAGGCTGATCCGTTCTTCCAAGGCCTCCAGATTCGGCAACTCGGTGGTGATGGTTTCCAGATGATCGAGTTGCCATTCCCCGGCCAGCCTGTTCCACACCTGGGTGCGCAACGGGTTGGGGCAGGTGGCCGAATCGATACCGAGCAGGCTGATCCCATTGAGGATAAAGGGGTAGATCGAGGTATGCAGTTCAGCGGAGGTGACGTTGCCGCAGCAGGTCACCGAGCCCCCACGGCAGGTGGTCTTGATGGCGGTGCTGAGGATGTTGCCGCCGACGGTATCCACCACCCCGGCCCACCGCGACTTGAGCAACGGCCGTCCACTTTGGTCATCGGCCTCCACGGCGCTGAGAATCTCCCTGGCACCGATCTCCTTCAGGTAGGCGATTTCATTGACCTTGGTCGTCACCGCCACCACATCGTATCCCGATTTGGCCAACAGGGCCACCGCAATCGAGCCCACCCCGCCGGTGGCGCCGGTCACCAG
>JBFWIP010000015.1:10193-29535 GCA_050255935.1 Desulfobulbus sp. | reverse complement strand
AACAAGGAGAAGATATGGAACAGGATCGGTTTCTGGCCTTTGTTGTTTCCGAAGACGCTTCAAAAGGAATTCTTCGAGGGATACAAGAAAAGAAAATTGAAGAACTTCCCCCGGGGGAGGTTGTGGTCAAGGTTTCCTATTCATCCCTTAACTACAAGGATGCCCTTTCCGCGAACGGTAATAAGGGGGTTACAAAACACTACCCGCATACTCCCGGAATAGATGCAGCCGGAATAGTTGTTGATTCCTCTGATTCCAACTGGAAACCCGGTGATGCGGTTATCTGCACAGGCTATGATCTGGGCATGAATACCGATGGAGGGTTCGGCCAGTTCATTCGCGTGCCCGGGAACTGGCTTGTTCGCAAGCCGGAGACCTTGTCCCTGAATGAGGCGATGCAGCTTGGCACGGCCGGTTTTACAGCTGCGTTATGTGTATCAGGATTGATCACCAATGGTATTACCCCCGAGAAGGGTCCCGTTCTTGTCACCGGCGCAACCGGAGGCGTCGGGACCGTGGCCATTTTATTGCTGGTCAAATTGGGGTATTTAGTGACGGCTGTTTCCGGAAAGACAGCGGCCCAATCATTTCTCAAGGACCTTGGGGTCAATGAGGTAGTGGATCGTGCAACCTTCCTTGCCGACCATGATCGGGCAATGCTTCCAGCCAAATGGGCCGGGGTGGTTGACACGGTCGGCGGGAACATATTGGCCACAGCCATCAAGGGAACCGGATTCGACGGGGTTGTCACCTGTTGTGGAAATGCGGCTTCCGGAGACCTTCCCCTAAATGTCTATCCCTTTATTTTGAGGGGAGTGCATTTGCTTGGCATCTATTCGGCGAATTGCTCCATGGAAAAACGTTTACGGGTGTGGCAGAAGCTCAGCAAGGAATGGAAACTTGATCGTCTGAAAACCTTGTGCCGAACAATCGGCTTAGAGGATCTTGACGATGAAATCAAAAAAATGCTGGCCGGAAAAAGTAAAGGCCGTTGTGTCGTAGCATTAGGAGACTGATTGTGAGCTGTTCATTAGCCAAGGAAGTATTGACCATTGAAGCTGAGGGGATATTGGCCGTTCGTGATAATCTCGGGTTGGAGTTCGAACGGGCCATTGATATGATTATGGCCTGCCCGAGCCGTTTGGTGGTAACGGGAATAGGCAAATCCGGTCTTGTCGGGCAGAAGATATCCGCCACGCTCAATTCTACCGGTACATCGTCGCTTTTCCTGCATCCCGTGGAAGCTATGCATGGGGATTTGGGTATGGTTGCTTCCACCGATATAGTCCTGGCCATTTCCTATTCCGGCGAGACATCGGAACTCAACCGTTTACTTTCCTCAATCAAAGAGCGGTCCATCCCAATCATTGCCATCTGTGGAAGGAATGATTCCACCCTGGCTCAGCATGCCCAGGTGACCTTGAACGTGGCTATTCCCAGGGAAGCCTGCCCATTGGGGCTTGCGCCCACGACATCGACCACGGCCACCTTGGCCATGGGCGATGCGCTGGCCGTGGCGCTCCTGGACCGGAAACAATTCAAGGCCGAAGATTTTCGCAGAAATCATCCCGGAGGGAGTTTGGGGGCTCGTCTTAAAGTGGCCATCCGGGAGGTTATGCTCACCGGCGACAAGGTTCCCAGGGTGCCGATGAATGCCACCATGACGGAAACGGTTGCGGAGTTGAATCAGAAAAACCTGGGAGCGGTCTTTGTGACCGACGAAAAGGAAACGCTTGTCGGGATTGTGACGGACGGAGATATTCGCAGGTTGCTTTCTTCAGGGAAAAATATGGCGGAAATACCCCTGGCCGAGGCCATGACCCGTCATCCTCTTGCCATCTCCAGTGATCTCATGGCAGCCGATGCCCTCAGTATCATGCAGCAGCACGAGATTACGGTCCTGGCTGTTATCAGTGATCAGGGCAGTCTGGTGGGGATTTTGCATCTGCACGACTTACTGGGAAAAGGAGAATTTCGCTTCCTCATTTAACCGGCGAACAGACAACATGCCGCCAAGTGGTCGTTACTCCTTGGGCACCGACCATTTGTCGGTTGCCGGGTCATACATATAACTCAATTCCAACTTGGAGGAAGCACCTTGGCTTCTTTCCACGCAGGTCAAAGTGAAAAGACTTTTGTTCCCAACCTTCCTGACGAAGACAGCCTTGGGTTGTAAGAGTTTTGAACCCCGGAATGTCGGGTAGTTGCTTCGGAAAATTTCTTCGAAATGTTCTTGGAGCCAGCGAATATTCTCATTTTGACGCGACATGTCCTGATACCGGGCGATGGTGCTGCCAACCTTTTGATAGACGCTTTTCACCGTGGGCTCATCGGCGAATTTACTCCCCTGAATTAATCGCTGGATATCCCGGCTTTGAGAAATCACCCCGGAAATATCGTTGTTTCCTTCGGCAACCAGAACCTTGTCCTGTATTTGGGCAATCTGGACCATGAGCAGGGTCCGCGCGATTTTATCGACGGAATCGATCACAGGACCATCGGTGCTGTTCGGCTCATTGTTGAGAAGATCGAGAGCATGTTGATATTCCTGGATGGCCTGATCCCAATTCTTACCCTCATATGCCTCCCGCGCTCTTGAGAGCATGAGGTAGAGGCGGGCATTGACCAGAAGTTTATGAAGATCGAGCCGCTCTTTCGCGGAGACAACCGCGGGGTTGGCATCAATGGTTGATTGAGCCTGCTCCAGGAAGCGAATGGTTTCTTCCCATTGGGATTGAGTGAAGGCTTTTTTCGACTGGTCGAGATCGTGCCGGAAGGCGGCCGCCGTCAAGCGATGGGTAATATCGCTGATCGTTCCGAGTGTTTGGATATTGGAGGAAAGGGAGAGGGCTTTACGATAGGCTTCCGCCGCCTTTTCCCAATCCTTGCTTTGCTCGGCACGTTCCGCAGTTGAAAGAGCCTGCTGCAATTCCAGAGATTGAATGATCTCTTTGATCGGTTCCTGCGGCTTGACAAGGTTATGGTCCTGGGAAAATTGGTAGGCCTGACGATAAAGGGTCAGGGCGTCGTTGATTTTGTTCTGCTTGGCCAGGGATTGCCCCTGCTCGGTCAGCACATTGAGTTCCTTGAGGGCGGCCGCGGCATCCGCAGACATATACTCGCCTTCATAGAGCACTCGTCCCTTGAGTCCTTCCTGCAGTTCAGGTGAAGCGATTAAAGTGAGAATGCCCTGTTCATACGAGCTTTTACGAAAACGGAGTATGGTGAGATTGGAGAGCGCCTGTTTTGCGGATTCAAGGGCATCCAGGGCGGCATCAAATTGCTTTTTGTCAAGCAGCAGTTGGCCTTTGAGCAGGTTGGCCTGGGATTGGCTCAGCGTATTCTGATCCTTGAAATACAGGGAAATTGTGCCCACGCACAGACCGAGAAAGAGCATGGCAAAAAGAATCGGTTTCAGCGGGATGACGCCACTCAGTTTGACACTGCTCTTGGTTTTGCTTCGAATTTTTTCCGAAACGGGGGGAGGGGAGGAAGGGGGAGGCACGGAAGGTGTTGCTTCCGCTCCGGGGAGCCCGGTTGATTGAGCCAACTGGTATGATTGCTGGATTCGATCACGGATGGCTTCCGCCCCAGGGGCATCCGAGGCGATGGCCAGCAAGTTCTCGATCACGTCCATTGCCTCGTTATATTTGGACATCTCTTCCAGCTGTTCCGCGAGCTTAAAGAGCTGGTCGGATTTTCGGAGAACCTTGGCGATATTTTGTTGAATTTCTTCCCGATCCGGGAAGTCGGCATTTCCCGGGAGTTCGGAGAGCAGTTTGTTGGCGGTAAAAATTTTATTTTGAGCCATCAGCTCACGGATAGCGTCAATCTCCGAGGGATCAACATTTTTTTCCGGAGCAAGAAAGTCATCGTCCTCCAGGCCGAGCGAGGCAAAGGTATCGTCGACCAGGGAATCAAGATGGACATCGGCTTCCTGGATATCGGCAAGACTTAAAGCGTCAAGCGGCAGTTGATCGGCGTGGCTTCTATACCATTCGGCGGCCTCCTGATTGAAGGGATCCTCGATATTGTATGCATTGCCGCAGATCATTTCGCCAATATGCAGGACCAATTCCGGCAAGGAGGGGTTCTTTTGCCACTGATCGGCGATACGAATGGCAGCCGGGTCAAAATCGGGGTGGAAAACAGGGGTAAGGGGTTTGGCAATCGGAGCGAAATGGGGATAGCCGAAAGGCAGACTTATGCGTACTCGGTGGTTGGAGGCAATGGTAATGTTGTTATTTTCATCACGGGAATAGCCGCGAATTGTATATTCGATTTCATAGTTATCTGGTGGCTGTCCTTCGGCTTTCAGAATGAAAATATTGGGATAAAGCTCAAGGAATTCTTTAAGTTGAGCATAATCTTCAGCAAGTTGCTGTGAACCCATGGCCATAAAAATAACCTATTGTACACTGTTGGGGACATCGCACCCCTCAAGGGGCGGAAATTGTCGAAAGCCGGTTAAGATAGTTCTGTTTACTGTATAATATTTATTGAAGGGAAACAAGATGGCTTTATTGGGGTCCGGAAAAAGTTGCCTTCTCTAACTCCTGGAAAAGATTCAATTGAGCCAAGATGTTTTCGCATGTACACTGGGAACAGAATAACTTTTTTGATACCTGTTTGATCGGAGGTCATGGAGAGCTTCAAGGCTGTATTTGAAATCGTTCATGTGCGCAATTGTCCATTCTATAACCAGGCAGAATGTTTCGCACTGACGGATAAAGCGGTTGAATTGCCCCTGGGCCGTTCTTCCTGCCTGATTTTGGTGCGTGAACTCACCGGGCTTTTGTTTGCCCTTATGCCCCATGCGGCCACGCAATTTGCCGAACAGCGCAATACCGTCTTCACCTGCGGTGGTTGCACCGGTTTGATTAAATTCAAGCTCAGTGACACCCCCTTCCCCGCCAACAGCGACAGTCGGATCAATGTGTCGACTGAAAATAAAGATGCAGTCATCAGTGGCCGGATCGAGGCGATTGTGCCGGCGGAATTGCTCCAAGTCTTCCATATGCATCAGAAGACCGGACGGCTGATTTTGGAATTCGAACAGGGCGCTGCCCGGGTGACATTCAGGGAAGGAGGGCTATTGGCGGCCCGGTTTGAAGATTTGGACAATCAGGAGGCCATCTATGCCATGCTCTCTGAAAAGAAAGGGATTTTTTATTTTATCCCCGGCCTGCCGGATGCCTTGATGAAGGCCCGCGAGATCGGAGACTTCATGATGATTCTCATGGAGGGGTTGCGCCGACTTGACGAGGAAGAGTGAGGCGCGCTTCAGCCCAATTTTTTTTGCGGGTCCTCGAAAGGGGGTAATTTGAGGATCTCCACAAAGGAATTCACCCAATAGCGGGCATTCAGTTCCCTGTTTCGAAAGGCGATCAGGTCCACGCCGACACTCGCACAGTGTTCCTGGTCGATCACCGAATCGCCAATGTAGATTGTTTCCTCCGGCTGGACCTGAAAATATTCCAGAATCATCCGTAGTCCGTCCGGTGCGGGTTTGGGGCGCGGGGCGCTCGAGGCTGTCACGACCATGTCGAACCATGGGCGGAGAGCAAAGGTATCAAGAATGTTCTCCATGGTGTCGGTACGGTTGGTGGAGATAGCCGTGTGGTAACGGGGTTTGATGGTCTTGAGAAAATCAAGCAGGTCGGGTTCCATCTCCATGAATCGCAGGTAGGGGGTATAGTCGAGCCTCTCCCGGTAGGCATTGACCTCGTCGACGGAGACGTGGGCATGGTTGCGGAAGATATGGCGGATGGAGTTGTTGACGTTTTGGATATGGGCATACTCAAGCTCTGCCGCATTCATGGGGGGGCAGTCAAAGTATTCGAGAAGATGGTTATAATACACTCGATTGCACTCCCGTGAACTGAACATGACGCCATCGCAGTCAAAGACAACCAGTTTCAGCATGGTGGATCGTTCTCAGGTCAAAGGGGGAAGGGAACCCTGGGTTTCCCTGGTGAGCTGCGAAAAGAAGGTGAGCATGAAGGCGTGGCGTTCTTCTGCCAGCGCGCGTCCTGCAGGGGTCAGCATTTGGTCCCGTACTTTTGACATTTTCACCTGGAATTCCCGGTAGGCGGTGTCTTCAAGGGAATAGGGCAGGGTGGCGGTGCAATCGATTTCCGGGTTATGCAGCCGTGCCCCGGTTTGGCCGGCAAAAAGAAAGGCACGGCCGATACCGACCGCACCAATGGAGTCGAGCTTGTCGGCATCAAAAAGGATGTGCGCTTCCAGAGTGTTGGGAACCTGGCCGCCCCGGTAACGGTGGCTGCGGATGCAATGGCATATGGCTTCAATGTCGGGCTCGCTGTAGGCCAATTCGCGAAGAAGTGGACCCGCCAGTTCCGCTCCTCGAAACGCATGGCAAATCCGACCCCTGCTGAGGCTTTCCTCCTTGCGCCCGATATCGTGGAGGAGGGCGGCGGGAATAAGGAGGTCGAGCCGGGCGTTCATCTGCCGCCCGATATCGACTGCCGTCGCCAGAACGCGTTCACAGTGATCCGGTCCATGCGACCCGCCCTCGGTGATCGAGAACGTGTGGCTGATTTCACGAAGGCGTCGCAGCACCTGTTCATCCAGAGGAAGAGGCTTCACCTGCCAGCCCCTTGTCCAACCATTTTCCTACTCCCCATAGTATTCCTGCATCAGCCAGCGAATACCAAGTGGCAGCAGTTCTTCGTCGTCACCGGCGATTCCGGCAAGCTGGGCCGGGTTGAGGGGCCGATTCAGCGCTATGCGGCCGTCAACCATATCCCGGCGGAACTGATCCAGGTCGTAAAGGGCCAAGGTGTACTGATCCAGCTGTTTCCGCGAGGGACGAAAGGAGCCGTCCTGGATGGTCGGGTGCTGGATCAGGGGCAGGAGGGCATCGTTGAAGCGATTGTATTCCTCCAGCCCTTGTTCCTGAAGATACTCGGCAACGCTCTGTTGCCGTGCTTCGTTAAATCCTTGGCAATGCGGTTCACGGACCAGGACCAGGGATTCCAGGGGCTCCCCATTATCCCGGCGGGAGGCACCACGTCCGACAGGATAGGCGCGGCAGCTTCCTGGGCGGTCGGAATAGACCGTACACCCCTTGTCGCCGACAAAAATGCAGGATGCCCGACCATCGTCCACCATGGTGAGATAGTAGGTCGGGAAGAGCTGTCCTTCCTCCCATTCGATGATCACGTATTTATCGAGGAATTGTCCTGCCTTTAACTGCAGGCGGCGTTTGAGGCGCAGAACATCGTATGGGGTCAGGGCCAGGTCCAGTTCGCGGCAGCACTCCGTGAAACAGGAGACGCCGGGATGGCAGGCAAACGTGATCCGTTGATCCCCGGTAAGGGGTTGAAAGTGTTCGGGCAGTTGTGCATTGGAGGTCATTGATGTGTTCTCCCTACGGATAAGAGCGGGCTGGCCACGAAGATCGAAGAGTAGGTTCCCACAAGTAAACCAATCAACAGGGCAAAGGAGAAATCATGGATACTGGCCCCACCGAAGAGGTAGAGGCAGGCAACCGTGATCAGGACGGTGAGCACTGTAATGATGGATCGCGCCAATACCTGATTGGTGGAGAGGTTGATGATCTCATGGAGGTTGAGTTCTTCGTGTTTGCCCATGTTTTCACGGATACGGTCAAAGATGACCACCGTATCGTTGAGCGAGTAACCGGCCAGGGTGAGCAGGGCGGTAACGATGAGCAGGGTCAGTTCCATGTTCATCGCCCAGCAGATTCCCAGTACGATGAGCACGTCGTGGAAGGTGGCCACGGTCGCGGCGAGACCGAATTGAAAGTCAAAGCGCAGCCCGAGATAGAGGATGACGCCGAGCATGGACAGGCCGATGGAGATCAGGGCCTTGCTCCGCAGGTTGGCCGAAACCGAAGCCCCGATTTCGGACTTGCTTTCTAAAGAGAATCCGGTTTTCGGCAAATCCTTTTGCAGGGTGGCGGTGATGCGGTCACTCAGGTCACCGATTTTGGCCTCGGATTTTTTGATTTTGACAATCAAGCGGTTCTCACTGGTGACCTGTTGGAGGTCTATCCCCTCGAAACCGTTGCTGGCCAAGGCGGTGCGGACATCGTGCAGGGCAAAGGCTTTTTCGGTTTTATACTGCAGCATGGTGCCCCCGGAAAAATCGATGCCCATGTTGGCCTGCCCGCGAAAAATCTGGACAAAGGCCACGAGGCCGAGAAGCACAAGAACCCCGGAAAAGGTGAAGGCGACCTTGCGTACGCCCATGAAATTGAAGTTGGATTTGTGCACCAACTGCACAAAGTGAATCTTGGTGATTTTTTTCAGGCTGAACAGGGTTTCGTAGATCAGGCGGCAGACAAAGAGCACGGCAAAAAGGTTAAAGATGATACCCAGCGTCAGGGTGACGGCAAAGCCCTTGATCGGCCCGGTCCCAAAGAGAAACAGAACCAGGGCGGTGATCAAGGTGGTCACCTGGGCGTCGACGACCGACCAGAAGGCCTTGGTGAAGCCGCCATCCACACCCGCCCGGGTCGATTTGCCCAAGGCGAATTCGTCGCGCATACGCTCATAAATAAGAACGTTGGCATCCACCGCCATGCCGATGGAGAGAATGATACCGGCGATACCCGGAAGGGTCAGGGTGGAGCCGAGCATGGCCAGGCCGACGAACAGCAGGAGGATGTTGAGGATCAGGCCGACATTGGCGATCAGGCCGGAAAGCCTGTAGTAAACCAACATGAAAAGGACAACCAGGAGGGAGCCCAGCAAACCGGAAAACATGCCTTTGTTGATGGAATCCTGGCCGAGGCTGGCGCCGACCGTCAGGTTTTGGATGATATCGACCGGAGCGGGCAAGGCGCCGACCCGAAGGACGATGGCCAGGTCCGTGGCCTCGTTATGGGTGAAATTGCCTGAGATCTGCGCACTGCCACCGAGGATTTTTTCCCGGATAACCGGGGCCGAGCGAACAATCTCGTCAAGGACGATGGCCAACCGTCTGCCGACATTTTTTTCGGTGATCGCGGCAAAGACCTGGCCGCCACGGGAGGTCAGATCCAGGCTGACATACGGTTCATTGAATGTCCCGCCGATGCGGACCTGTGCGTTCTTGACCATCTCGCCGGTCATCAGCACCGGGTTCTCAAGGAGAATCGGTGTCTTGGATTCACGCTTGGTCTTGCTGTCGATGACTCGCTCAAAATAGATTTCGGTCCCCTGGGGCAAGCGGTTCTGCAGGGCCAGGTTGAGTTGCTTGCGGCTCTCTCCCTCATGCCATTGGCCTGCCTGCTCGGCGTCATGGATGAGTTGTCCCAGATTGATGCCCGGGGCTTCGGCCACCATTTTGAATTCAAGTTGAGCTGTTTGTCCGATCAGGCTCATGGCCCGTTGCGGATCCTTGACGCCGGGGAGCTGAACCACGATCTGGTTTTCACCCTGCCGCACCACCACCGGTTCGGCGACACCGAATTGGTCGATACGGTTTCGGATGATTTCCAGCGATTGATTGACCGCATTTTTACGAATGAAATCAACTTCATCCGCCTTTAACCGCAGGGTGATGCGGGGAAAGGTTCCGGCTTCGGCCTCGATGTCGCTGTCCAGGTTCGGAAAGGAGTCGAGCAGGATTTGTTTGACCGTGGCCACGGCACCGGTGTTGGGCAGGGTGAAGAGCACGGTTTTGGCATCAGCCGTGTCCATTCGCACCGCGTTGATGCTCTTGGCGGTCAGCGCGGACTTGAAATCGGAGGCCGCCAGGTCCAGCGAGTTTTCTGCAGCCTTTTCCAGGTCCACCTGGAGAACGATATGCATGCCGCCCTGCAGGTCGAGGCCGAGCTTGAGCCCTGCGGGGGCAAGGTATTTTTTCCACCAGTCAGGCAGATCGTGATAGACCGATGGCGTGAGTGCGAGGCCGGAGAAAAACAGGAGAAAGAGCACAAGCCCGATTTTTAGCTTCAAGCTGGAATTCATGAACACTGCACCTGTGGCTGAGAGAAAAAGAATGGGTTGATCAATGGTTACGCAAAATGATCAGAATATACGTCGACAGGGCGTGTGATGCAACGTTGGGCAGCCATTTTTCTTGAAAAAGCGCTGAAAACACGCTTCCCTCAAAGTGTTTAACGGACTGCATTCTATTCTTTCGCGGACAACGCCACGAAAAACGGCACATGGGGAGAACGAGCAACTCCCGAGCATCGTGAACGGGCGGGTTTTCATTTATATGCCTGATCCGGCGAAGAACGGCCGCGGGCCAAGGCAGCATTCTTTCAGGCGTGTGGCGGAGCTATTTCCCCGGCTTTGGAGAAGAAACGTGGAATCAAAAAATGGTGGAAACGGTTTACGCTCCAGGGCGCTTCTGTTACATTGCCGCCAATTGCAAAAACATGGTCTTTTGTTAAAAAAAGCCACGAGTTCGAACGTTCCGCAATGGGGCTCGTCCCGCCGTCGCGATGCCCGGGTTTTCGGATTTTATTTTTTATCAAGCTCACCTTTTCATTTCAACGGGCTGCTCGTACGGTAGCCGGAGAAACACCATGAGTCACGAAAGTCTCCCTCCCTTTCTGCAAGCCCTCTTCAATCCCGGTTGCTACGACCATCCGGTTGCCGAGGTCGAATTGGTGCAAACCCATATCTCTTCGGTGCTTCTGGCCGGAGATTTTGTCTATAAATTTAAAAAGCCGGTCAATTTCGGATTTCTGGACTTTTCCGATCTGGAGAAACGCCGCTTCTGCTGCGAGCAGGAGTTGGTGCTGAACCGCAGGCTCTGTCCGGATATTTATCTTGGATTGGTAGCCGTCGCCAGGGAGCCGGATGGCCGCTTTACCCTCAATGGTCAAGGTGAAGTCGTTGAATATGGGGTCAAGATGGCCCGCATGCCTGAAGAACGGATGATGCCGCAATTGATTCAACGAGGTGAACTCAATAGCGGCCACATTGATACCCTTGTTCAGGTTCTGGCCGATTTTTATCGCCAAGCCGAAGGAGGACCGGAGATTGCCCGTTTCGGGACCGCTCAATCGGTGGCGGTCAACGTGTTGGAGAATTTTGAGCAGACGCAGGGCTTCATCGGCCAGGGCGCATTATCGCAGGGGCAATTCGACCGGATCTCGCAATATGCGCGCAATATGCTGGCCCGCGAGGAATTGTTCCAGAAAAGAATCGATGGCGGCTTTATCCGTGATTGCCACGGCGACCTCTATTCGGCCAATATCTGTCTTGCCGACAAGGTCTATATTTTCGACTGCATAGAGTTCAATCAGCGGTTTCGTTACTGCGACGTGGCCAGTGATGTCGCCTTTCTTGCCATGGATCTTGATTTCCATGGGCTTGATCATTTTTCCAATCAATTCATTGAACGGTTTTGTCAACGGACAGGTGATGCCTCGCTGATGACGATGCTCAATTTTTATAAATGTTACCGAGCCTATGTGCGCGGTAAAATAGGCCTGTTCACTGCTTCCGATCCTGCTGTCGATCCGAAGGTGCAGGAGAGTTGCCGACAGCAGTCTGCACAGTATTTTCGACTGGCGGAGCGTTATGCCGGCCAATGATTTGCAACGAAAAGGGCAGCCACGTCCCCGGCTGGTTGTTTTTTTCGGCCTGACCGCCTCGGGGAAATCCACCCTGGCCATGGCTTGGGCACGGCAGCAAGAGATTCCCTATTACAATACCGACAGGGTTCGCAAGGAGTTGGCCGGCTTGCAGGCGACTGACCGACGGCCCGATGGCGTGAATCAGGGGATTTATTCTCCCGCCTTGTCTGCCCTGACCTATCAGGCCATGCTGGAGAGGGCCCGGACAGATATGGTCGCCGGAGCCGCCATGGTGGTGTTGGATGGATCCTACAGTAAACGCGCTGACCGGGAGACTGTTCGGCGCGTTGCCGGTGAACTGGGAGCTGATTGTGTTTTTTGGTACTGCCACTGTTCGGAGGAGGAGACCAGACGCCGCTTGGCGGTACGGGCCGTTGACAGTAAAGCGGTTTCCGACGGCAGGTGGGAAATTTTTATCCACCAGCAGGGCAGTTTCGAGTTGCCCGGGGCGGACGAAGTGCAGGATTGTTTTTTTCTGGATACGGAACAGATGGTGGCCGAGCTACTGCGAAAAGTCGCGGCTCAATCCCCTCTCCGGGATTGAGCCGCGAACCGGTAGCGTAGGTAGCCTCAGGGAGAATCCGGCCCCCGTTGTTCGTCCTCCCTTCGTTGACTGACCCCTTCTTTGGAGGAGGATGCATTGGCTTGCGCCTCTTCCTTGCGTTCCTCGGGCGCTTTGGTCATAAATTCCGGCAGCCAACGGCTCATGCCCCAAGCCGGAGGGGTTCCCGCCTCAAGATGCCCCAAAAGCGCCTTGGCCTGCGGCGCGAGAGCGGAATCCGGGTACATGGCCAGGAGGTATTTGAGACGGTGCTCAGCCTCCCGATAACGTTCGGTGCGGATGTAGAAGACCGCGACCATATATTCATGGCTGACCAGGAATTCCTTGCAGTCGTTGATTTTTGTTTTTGCTTCCTTGGAATAGGGCGATTGGGGATAGGCGTTGATCAGGCGGGTGAAGGCCTTGATCGCGTCCTGTGGACCGGAAATGTCCCGGTCGATGCGATCCGATCGGTTGTAGTCGCACATACCGAGTTGGAACATGATATAAGGGACCGCTTCATTGGTGGGATGATGCTCTTCAAAGGCCTTGTAGAGGACCTTGGCCTCGGCATATTCTTTATTGTAGTAATGGGCGTCAGCGGCCTTCAGCTCAGCCAGCATGGCTTGAGCGCTGAAGGGATGCTCGTCGAGGATCAGTTTGAAATTTTTCAGCGCCTCGCTGTAATCCCCGACGTTGTAGGCGTCCATGCCTTGAGTGATCAGGGTTTCCGGGGGCAGGGATTGGGGCGTCTCTTCCTCGCCGAACGTGACGTTGCTGAACATCCCATTGAAGGTTGAACACCCGGAGAGGGGGAATGCGGAGAGCAGAAGGCCTGTGAGCAGAAGCCGTGAAATTGTCTGGTGCAACCGGAAGGTGGGCAACACGGGCATAAAAAGTCCTCTATTCGCTGCAGTTAAAGGGTTGGGCAGGCATTTGGGTGCCGAGGTGACGTTCGACCGAAAGTTCGGCAACCGCTCCTTCGCCGGCAGCATTCACGATCTGGCGGAAACGTTTGCTGCGGATATCACCTGCGGCGAAAACCCCGGGGATTGAGGTGGCCATTTCATCGTCGGTGAGAAGAAAGCCGGAATCATCGGTACGGAACTGCTCCAAAGGGAGAATCTCGGTGTTGGGGGTGATGCCGATCAAGACAAAGATCCCGGTGACCTTCAGAACCGATTCTTCCTTGTCGGCATGGCTGAGGAGCAACGCCTCAACGCCGGAGGTCTTTGATCCACGGATCTCAATCACCTTCGTGTTCCAAAGGAAATTGATCTTCTGGTTGCAAAAGGCTTTTTCCTGAAGAATTTTAGTCGCCCGCAATTCGCTGCGGCGGTGGATAACCGTCACCTTTGAGGCAAATTTCGTCAGGTGGAGTGCTTCCTGGATGGCGGTGTTGCCCCCCCCCACCACGGCTATTTCCTGATTTCGGTAAAAGGGCCCATCGCAGGTGGCGCAGTAGGAAACCCCGCGGCCGCTGAATTCATACTCGCCGGGAATATCGAGTTTGCGCGCTTTCGCACCGGTACAGATAATGATGGCGTCGGCCGTGAGAATTTCCCCGTTTTCCAGGGTGACCGATTTGATATCTCCGGTCAGGTCCAGGGCGGAGATGGTGGCAAAGCGTTTCTCCAAGCCGAATCGGTCGGCATGGGCGGTCATTTTGTCCATCAGATCAAATCCGGAAATGCCTTCGACGAATCCCGGATAGTTATCGACCCAATCAGTGACCAGTACCTGGCCTCCGGTTGCCCCCTTCTCAATAAGGAGGACATTGAGCCGGCCACGGGCGGCATACAACCCGGCCGTCAGGCCAGCTGGTCCTCCTCCGACGATGATCAGCTGATACTGTGCCTGTTGCATGACAAAACCGCAAAGAGAAGGCACGGCCTCCAAAGGTCGAAGGAAGGCCGTGCCGGAAGGGGCAGATGAGAGAGTGCCCATCCGGGAATGGTCTTTGTGCCCAATTTCGGCGTCCTGCTCAAAATTTTATCCTCGGAATATCACGCAAATGCCTGTGGCAAAATTTTTTGCTGGCCTTGAACTTGAACAAAAAATCCTCATTCCTGGGGGGAACACTAGAGAGCTTTTTTAATCAGATCCTGCAACTGTGATTTGCCGACGGCGCCGGTGATTTGATCAACGACTTCACCGCCCTTGAAGAGAATGAGGGTCGGAATGGCACGGATGCCGAATTTACCCGGCGTGGCGGGATTGTCATCGACGTTCATTTTGGCGATAACCACTTTTCCCTCAAATTCAGCGGCCAATTCATCGATAACCGGGCCGATGGCTTTGCAGGGGCCGCACCACGGTGCCCAGAAATCAACCAGACAGGGAAGCGAATTGCCTACAATATCTTTTTCGAATTCGCTGTCGGAAATGTGCACTACCTTTTCACTTGCCATCTCGTGTTCTCCTTTTGGGCGTCCATTGAAACGAGGTAAAAATTATTGAATTTTCAATGGTTATGTAATGGTGAGTTGCATCGGCGGTCATTCTACCTTGCCGGTTTCATGGTGACAAGAGAAAATTGACATCATTGAGGAGCTGTCAAGTCCGGTGGGGATTGAAAGTTTTTGCTTTTGACATCCCAAAAAATACCGTGCTATAAATGGTCGCTTCAGAATCAACAACCCACAAGCCACTTGTACCCACTGGAGGCGCGCAATGAAAACGGATCGTTCGGCCGAACTTTTTTCCCAAGCCAAAACGCTTATTCCCGGAGGTGTCAACTCACCGGTGCGGGCCTGCCGATCTGTGGGATGTGATCCCCTTTTTGTGCAGAAAGCCCTGGGGTGCATCATCACCGATGTTGATGGAAACGAGTTTATCGACTTCGTCGGGTCCTGGGGACCGATGATTCTTGGCCATGCTCATCCGGAGGTGGTGGAGGCTATCTGCAGGGCGGCGACATTGGGTACCAGTTTCGGCGCTCCTTGCCCGCTTGAGGTGGAATTGGCCCAACAGGTCTGCGCATCGGTGCCTTCCCTGGAGAAAATTCGCTTTGTCAACTCGGGGACGGAAGCCACCATGAGCGCCATCCGCCTGGCGCGCGGCTATACCGGCCGCAAAATGGTGGTCAAGTTCGATGGCTGTTACCACGGCCATGCCGACTCCTTTCTGGTCAAGGCCGGTTCCGGCGTCATCACTCTCGGTATTCCCGGAAGCCCGGGAGTGCCGGATGATATCGTCAAGAATACCCTGTCCATTCCTTATAACAATATTGAGGTGCTGGAGGATACTCTCCGCGATTCCCAATTGGATATCGCCTGCGTCATCGTTGAACCGGTGGCCGGGAATATGGGGGTTGTCGTCCCGGAACTCCCGTTCCTGCAGCGATTGCGTGAACTGACAGCCGAGCTTGGCATCGTGCTCATCTTTGATGAAGTCATTACCGGATTTCGCCTCGCCCTGGGGGGGGCCCAGGAGCGTTTCGGCATTACGCCGGATTTGACCTGTCTGGGAAAAATCATCGGCGGCGGACTCCCGGTCGGTGCGTATGGCGGTAAGCGTGAGTTGATGGAAATGATCGCGCCTGACGGCCCGGTGTACCAGGCCGGTACGCTCGCCGGCAACCCGTTGGCCATGGCAGCCGGACTGTCCATGCTGAACGTTGTCCGGCGCCCCGGTTTTTATGAAGAGCTCGAGGCCACCTGTGCCTGGTTCGGGGGCGAAATGGAACGATTGGCAGCCGCTGCCCCGGTACCGGTCGTCTTGAATCGCATCGGTTCACTGATGACCTGTTTTTTCACCGATGCGCCCGTGACCGATTTCGCCACCGCCATGCAGGCGGATACCGCCACCTATGGCAGGTATTACCGGGAGATGCTCGCCGGAGGCGTCTGGCTTGCCCCGTCTCAATTTGAGGCCGCTTTTGTTTCGGCCGCACACGGGCGGAAGCATTTGGAAAAGGCGCTGGAGATGACTGAATCGTCATTCAAAAAATTGATGGATTAGTTAAAAAATTATTGCGTTTGCCGGTCGCGCATGCTACCTGTAGCAGCGATTATCAAAGCCCCGGCAAATGATCGTGAGGCGAATGATGTCGGACGAGCGCAGGGAGATGTTCAGACAAATTGCGGTCTACAGCCAGGTTGGCATGACCTTTGTCTTTTCCATTCTTATAGGCTTCGGCATGGGGTGGGCGCTTGACAACAAGGTGTTTGAAGGAAAAACCTCTCCCTATTTAACGTTTATATTTTTAGGTCTGGGGATTGTCGCCGGATTTAAAAATCTCTGGGAACTGACCCGGAAAATACAAGATGAGTGAACCTGCACCGACAATCTGTTGTACCGGCACTGTACACGACAACATTGTTTTGCGCCGGGTGATGGGGTTGAGTTGGCTGCTGCTTGCGGTGATGATCGTCGGCAGTTGGTGGATGGTTGACCGGCAGTTTGCACAATCCATTCTTTTGGGCGGGGTTCTTGTCAACAGCAGTTTCTGGCTGTTGAAACAAGATGCCCAACGGTTGATGCGGAAGGTGGGTCAGGCAGAGACCGGGATGGTCGTGCACACGGAAAAAACACGGTTTTTTCTTCGTTCATTTGCCAGGTTGGTTGTTCTTGGATTGTTGTTATTCGTGGTGGCTGCCCGGGTATCGATCAATGTGATCGGCCTGACCCTGGGATTCACCACGGTTATGGTCAGTGTAGTCATTATCGGCTTGAGTGTGAGCAAACGCTGGTTGCCGAGCAAAGCGTGAGGAGAGTGTAGGTCATGGAACATCCGATATTATTTATTTCATTGATTCTTGAGGCGTTAGGTCTGCCGGTCCCCCATACACCGGTTGGGCAAACCCTCCTGGAAAAGATCTGTGAGCCGTATATGACCTATACCTGGATGGTCATGGCGTTTTTGATCATCGTCCCCAAACTGACCATGGGCAAGTTGGAGATGATTCCGGGCAGCGGGCAGAATTTCTGGGAAGTCATGGTTGGCGGCGTCATGGATTTTTGTGCCGAGAATCTTGGCGAGAAGGGGGCTAAGATGCTGTTTCCGATGATGGCGACCTTCTTTTTCTACATCGTTATCGCCAACATCATCGGGCTTATCCCCGGGTTCATGTCGCCGACCTCAAGCCTGAATATCACCCTGTCAATGACCATCATCGTCTGGGTCACCCACCATTTTCTGGGATTCAAGTATCATGGGCTCAAGTACTACAAACATTTCATGGGGCCGAGCAAGGTACTGGCGCCGTTTATGTTCCTGCTTGAGATCATCAGTAACTTCGCTCGCCTGATTTCACTCTCCATGCGTCTTTTCGGTAACATTCTTGCCAAAGAGGTTCTGCTTGGTGTTCTGTTCATGCTGGCCGGTGCTTTCTTTGCGCCGCTGCCCATCCTTTGCCTGGGTGTTCTGGTTTCCCTGATCCAGGCAGTGGTATTCGTCCTGCTCGCCCTGCTTTACTGTGCGGGAGCCATGGAACACGCCCATTAATTGCTTATACAAGTTCCGTTTCAACGGAGAAGAAGGCCAACATATATAACTTTTAGTACGGAGGACACAACAATGAATACACTTAGTCTTGCCCTGATTTGTATCGGTGCTGCTCTTTCCATCGGTCTGGCCGGTTTTGGTGCAGGTATCGGTATGGGTAATGGTCTGCGCGGCGCCTGCGACGGCGTTGCCCGCAATCCTGAAGCAAAAGGTGCTATCACCACCACCATGATTCTTGGTATGGCTCTTTGCGAGTCCATCGCCATTTACGGTCTGGTTATCGCCTTTATTCTGCTCTATGCCAACCCCTTCAAGGCTGCGCTCGGGCTGTAATACATTGCGTGAGGGAGCAATCCCCGTTCAAGGGCTGCGGTATTCCGCAGCCCTTTTTTTTTAGTCCCTGCTTATGGTTGATGTTCTTATTTCCCCGCGTCGTCAAAAGGGCGAGCCCCTGTTGCCGCCTTCGGGCATATTGGCGCTTAATCCATCCGATAGTGCCACCATGGTCTCCTTGGCACGGGAACGCGCGCTCAGACGGCATTTTCTGTTCAATTCCCAACTTTTTTCCAATGATAGGTTCTTTCTTGCCGGTCCGGCGGTCGGTGCACCCATGGCGGCAATCTGTCTGGAAAAACTCATTGCCCTCGGTGGGCAACGGATTATCGTGTACGGTTGGTGCGGTTCGATTCATCGGGAATTACGGATCAATGATCTGTTCCTGCCCACCTCTGGGGTGAGCGAGGAGGGGACCAGCCCTCATTATGAACCCGTCAGGCCATGGAATCCTGTCTTGCAAAATGTACTGCAACAGGCCCTGGAAAAGGCGGGACGGTCATTCAGGAGCGGTGGCATCTGGACCACCGATGCACTCTATCGCGAGACCAGGGAAAAGATCGAGCGTTACGGCTCCCGGGGGATTTTCGCGGTTGATATGGAATATACCGCATTGCAGGCGGTAGCGGCTTTTCGTGAGATTCTTGTCGGCGGCGTCATGCTTGTCTCGGATGAGCTCTTTGGCGAGCGGTGGAAGGCAGGCTACGGGGATAAACGGTTTAGAGGACTTTCACGGCAGACCCTTGGTCTGTTGGTTTCTTTTCTGCAGAAGGCGATTGTTTGATGAAAAATCTGTTTATGGTGAGCTTGGGGTGCCCCAAGAATTTGGTCGATTCGGAGGTGATGCTCAGTACCCTTGAACAGGCCGGATATCACCTGATTGATGCGCCCGAGGATGCCCAGGTCATCGTGGTGAATACCTGCGGATTTATCCAACCGGCGGTTGAAGAGGCCATTGATACTATCCTCGAACTTGCCGCCTGCAAGGAAGGCAATCCTGAGCAACTGCTGGTCGTTGCGGGGTGCATGGTGCAGCGGTACGGCAAGGAATTGTTGGAGGCCTTGCCCGAAGTCGATTTTTTTATTGGTTTAGATGATTTTCCCCTGCTTGGCGATCTCCTTGCTCAGGATATCAGGAAACCGGTGCTGATCGCCAATCCCGGTTCAGCCTCCTTTCTGATGGACAGCTCCCATTCCCGAAGACTCATTACCCCAAGCTTTCGTTCCTATTTGAAGATTACCGAGGGGTGCGACAACCGCTGCACCTACTGCATGATCCCTTCGATCCGGGGCAGGTTGCGCAGCCGCGGGATTCCAGATCTGATCCGGGAAGCTCGTGCAATGCAGGATTTGGGTGTGCAGGAGCTGTGCCTCATTGCCCAGGATTTGACCGCCTATGGCGATGATCTTCAACCCGGCGAAACCCTTGAGCAACTGCTTGAGCAACTGCTTG
>JBFWIP010000015.1:0-10093 GCA_050255935.1 Desulfobulbus sp. | reverse complement strand
CTTGAGCAACTGCTTGAGCAACTGCTTGTCCGCACTGAAATTCCCTGGTTTCGTCTTCTCTATGCGTACCCCTCACGGATAACCAACGATTTATTGTCTCTCATGTCGGCCCATCCGAGAATCGTGCCCTACCTCGATATTCCCTTTCAGCATGTCAGCGATCCGGTATTAAAGCGGATGAACCGCCATTATGATCAACAAATTCTTGACGACTTGATTGGTCGTATACGGCAGCTGCTTCCCGATTGCGCCATCCGGACTACCTTGATGGTCGGATTCCCGGGAGAAACCGTTCAGGATGTGGAGGTGCTGGTCGCCGCGCTTCAGCGCTGGCAACTCGATCACGTGGGCGTTTTTCGATACCAGGATGAAGAGGGAAGTGCCGCCGCTCTTCTTTCGGGTAAGATAGAAGAGGAGGAAAAAGCCATTCGCTACGAACAGGTGATGTCCACGCAGGCGGTTATCAGTCAGCAGAGGTTGCAGCGTTTTGTTGGCGGCATCGAACCGGTGCTGGTGGAAGGCATCAGCAAAGAGAGTGATTTGCTGCTGGAAGGGAGAACTCGTTTTCAGGCGCCGGAGATTGACGGCTGTGTCTATATTACCTCAGGCGAGGTCAACCCCGGTGATATTGTGCCGGTACAAATCACCGAGGCGCACACCTATGATCTTGTTGGCGAGGTTGTCGATCAACAGGAAAAAGGATAAGGCTGAGAAGTGACTATTTATTAGTCGGAATTTTTATTGACCTGTTCCCGGAGATCTTTTCCTACCTTGAAAAAAGGCAGTTTTTTGGGCTTCACCTTGATCTTTTCACCGGTTTTCGGATTGCGTCCGGTATATGAGGAATACTCTTTCACAACAAAGCTGCCAAATCCCCGAATTTCTATCGATTCTCCTCTTGCAAGAGCATCGCTCATGGTCTCGATAATGGTGTTGGTTATCGAGGCGGCCTCGCGAATAGGAATATTCATCGCTTCGGCAAGGGCTTCGATTAATTCGGATTTGTTCATACCTGTCTCTCCCCGCAAGCTCCTCTAGAATTGACTGAAATTGGTTCGATTCCTCGACTGAAAGACGGGTTGAAGAAGCCCGTCGCTAAAAAGAATTGCTTTCAGGAGGTTGGTGAAATTTAAGCAAGTATGTTTTTGATTGTAAAGGGGATTTTGTTTGAAAAGACCTTTTTTAGATCGTTTGTGCTCAGAATCCTGTATTTTCCGGGGGCAAGTGGACCCAAACGGAGTTGGCCATAGGCTGTCCGCTTGAGATGCATCACCTTATGGTTGATTGCCTGAAACATTTTGCGGACTTGCCGTTTTTTCCCCTCGTGGATGATGATTTCCACCAGGCTTTGGTGTTTGTTCCGTTTCAGAATCCGGACCTGCGCCGGTTGGGTCAGAACACCTTCAATCTCGATTCCGTGCTCGAGTTTCTCCAGCTGTTGTGCCGAAGGGAAACCCGCCACCCAGGCTTCATAGGTTTTGTTCACCTCAAAACGCGGATGAAGAACGGCATTGCCCAATTCTCCGTCGTTGGTCATCAACAGCGCCCCTTCCGTTTCGAGATCCAGGCGGCCCACAGGGAAGAGGCGCTGCGGGAAGTCCTTCAGCAGATCGGAGACGATCGGGCGTCCCTGAGGATCGGACATGGTGGTGACATATCCGGCCGGTTTATTGAGCAGGACATACATTTTCTGCTCAAACTGAAGCCGTTTCCCATCAAAGGCAACAACATCCCTCGAGGGATCCGCCTTGCAGCCCAGCTCGGTAACAATTTCGCCGTTGACCCGGATACGCCCGTCGCGGATCAATTGTTCCGCACCACGACGCGAGGCTACCCCGGCCTTGGCCAGCAATTTTTGCAATCGTTCTTCCATGATCAGCGAAAATCAGCGGCCCCATCCTACCAGTACTGACGGGGCAACACGGTCGTGATCTTGTCGTCCACCAACTGTTTCGTTGCCGGATCGACCTCAAGCACATCCGTGTACCACGGCTTCATCCGGCAGTCAAAAACGATGGGGGGCTGGAGGCCGACATGGAAACGATGCACGCGCTGTTCACGTCCGTGAATATCGTTAGCCGGTTCAAAGCGGGTAAAGACGGTCCAGAGAAATTCCTGCAGCGAACTGGTTGCCTCGGCGGTTGAATCGACCAACAGAATCACCGGCCAATCCTGAACCCCTGCAAAACGGGCCAGATCCTGCGCCAGTTCCGGCGAGGAATCGTACGGAGCACCCTGGATCACCAAGGTGCCGGGAAGATACGCCTGGGGCTGGCTGCACCCTTCCGGCAGGGAACCGTTGAATTCCCGTGGAAGTTCCCGCACCTTTTCCCCCAGTCCAAGCATCATCGCCTTCGATCCCTTGTTGACCGAAGGGCCGGTGTAATCCAGGGTATCCTGGGAAACGTTGGCAAAGACAAACAGGTCGCGATCCCATTGAATCCGCTCGAGGATATGCTGCCAGAGCCGGGGAAAGTCAGCGACATCAAGGGCTCCATCGGTGACCAGTAAAAATTTGGTCAGCGACAGTTGCCCTTCCCCGAGAACGCGCAACCCGGTGGCAAAGGCCTCGCGCGGGTAGCGATCAGCCACTCGCGCCGCCGCCAGGCAGTGAAAACCGGTTTCGCCGAAGGTCTTCAACTGGAGGACGCCTTTCATGACCAGGGGGAAGAGCGGCGAGAGGAGTTCCTGGAGGAAATCGCCGATAAAGAAATCCTCCTGCTTGGGCCGTCCCACCACGGTCGCGGGATAGATGGCATCCTTGCGGTGGTACAGATGGCTTGTCTGAAAAACGGGGTAATCGTGCTGCAGGGAATTGTAGCCGTAGTGATCGCCGAAGGGGCCTTCAGGTTTGCGTAAACCGGGCGGCACGATCCCCTTGATGGCAAACTCGGCTTCCGCCACCAGACGGTGACCGCCGAACGGATCCTCGACCATGTGCAATTTTTCCCCCTGGAGCAGGGAGGCCAGGATGAGTTCGGGGATGTTTTCGGGCAAGGGGGCGATGGCCGCGAGCATCAGTGCCGGTGGCCCGCCTATATAGAGCGTCAGGGGCAGGGGAAGACCGAGTTGTTCGGCCGCATGGTAGTGAAACCCTCCCCCCTTATGGATCTGCCAATGGATGCCCGTGGTGGTGTCGTCATAGCGCTGGATGCGGTACATGCCGAGATTGTGACCGTGGTCTTGGGGATGCTCGGTATACACCAGGGGCAGGGTGACAAAGGCGCCGCCGTCCGAATGCCAGGAGGTCAGCATCGGCAGTTCGCTCAGGCGGGCCGGTCGTTGGCAGCAGTCGAGTATGGGCGCATGCTTGCAGGATTTAAGGCCAACCTTGAGTCCCTGGGAAAAAAGGGGGCGGGCATCCCACAGGGTTTTCAGGGCCGGCGGCATGGCGTGCTCCACCAGCTCGACCAGGCCCCGGACAAAATTGACCGGGCGTTTGCCAAAGGCCAGTTCCAGACGCAGGGGCGTGCCGAACAGGTTGGTCACCACCGGAAACTGCGAATTCTTGACGTGGGTAAACAGCAGCGCCGGCCCGCCCCGGGCGATGACCCGCCGATGGATTTCGGCGATTTCAAGATGGGGATCAACCGGGGTGTCGATGGTGAGCAACTGGTTGTTGGCCCGTAAGAGATCCAGAAAACGACGCAGATTGACAAGCGGTGGCATTGCGGTGGTTATCCCCTGTGTGGCTGGAATCCGTTGTGGAAGCGATTAATGGTGGTGGTGCTCTTCGTGGAGGAAGAGGCGGTGATATTCATCGCCGCTGAGATTGTTTTTCATGATAAGGCCCAGGAGGTCAACCACCTGGTGAATTTCCTCCTCGCTCATGCGCGGGACCAGTACCCGCAGGAGTCGTTCATCGTTGAAGTGATGTAAAAATTCGATAAGCGACTGCTCGTCGGTTTCGCGATCAAGTCCAAAAAACATGCTGAATTCCTGCTGAAAATGAAAGGGGCTTAACCGGCAACTATTTTCCACCACACCCTGCGGGAGCGTGGACCGTCGAATTCGCTGAAGAAAATGCGTTGCCAGGTTCCTAATCGCAGATGGCCCTTGTGGATGAAAAGGGTCACCGAAGACCCGATCAATGCCGTCATCAGATGGGCCGGGGAATTGCCTTCCGCGTGTCGGTAGGGGTAGTCGGAAGGGACGATCCGGTTGAGTGCACCGAGGAGATCGCGCTGAACATCCGGATCGGCCCCTTCATTGATCAATATTCCTGCCGTGGTATGGGGATTGAACACATACAGGACTCCTTCGAGGATGCCCTGGTCGGCGACAATTTTTTGTAATTGATCGGTTATGTCTATCATCTCCAGCCGCTTGCGGCTGGAGATGGAAAATTCGCCGTTTGGCATGCGTTTCCCGTTGACTTTGACTTACTGAAGCTGCCAGGAACCGTTTTCGTCACGGCAGGCGGTGCTGTAGGTCCGCTGGGGCTTGCCATCAATGACCGCATCGATTTCCGCACGGCGGCAGACGCGCTGGGTATTGGGATTCTGGTAAGCGGGCTGCGGGGTCACCGTATATTGGTTGCCGGTATCCGGATTCACCCAGGAGGACTGTTGATTCGACAAGCCGCGCTCATAGGTGTGGTTGAGTTGTTCCCGGTCATATTTGTCCATTTCATTGCCGACAATATAGCCCAGCAATCCACCGACCGCGGCCCCGATGAGGGTCGCTCCGGTGTCGTGGCCGATGGCCTGGCCCACAAGAGCACCGGCAGCGGCCCCTCCGGCAGCGCCGGTCTGCCCTTTGGTGGCGCAGGAGGACAGGGAAAACAGAAACAAGAGAGATATAACGATACTGATGGATTTCATGATGGTTCTCCTGATACAGAAGAGGTGTGCGTAAGGGAGGCCGGCAGCTCTTTTGATGCCTGTACTCCCAGGTGTTTGAGCGCTTCTGCCCTGGCAACGAGGTTGCCCTGACCAGTGGTCAGTCGATTTCTGGCAGTGTGCCAGGACTGTTGAGTTTGGGTGAGACGGAAGCCTATCTCCTCAAAGGCTTCGGCGAACCCGACGAATTTATCATAAAGATTCCCGGCATGTTTGGCAATCACTAAACTGTTGCGGTTCTGCTCATCCATTCGCCAGAGATGGTGGATGGTCCGGAGGATGGCCAACAGGGTTGAGGGGCTGGTCAGGACCACCTTTTTTTGCATCGCGGTCACAAGAAGCTCCGGTTCCTGTTCAACCGCCAATTGAAAGGCCCCCTCAATGGGGATGAACAGCAGCACAAAGTCCAACGAACCGATATCGCTCAACTGCTGGTACTGTTTCCCGGCCAGCAGATTGATTTGCTTTTTGACCGAGTCCATGTGCTGTTTGATATAGGCCTTCCTATCCGCTTCATTCTCGGTATTATGAGCGTCTTGGAAGGCCTTGAGCGAAACCTTGGCATCGATGATCACGGTGCGGTTATCCGGGAGGGAAACAACGACATCCGGTTTCAGGGCTGCGCCATCCTGGCTGATGTGGTGAACCTGGACCTGGTATTCCTTGCCGTTACGGAGACCGGAATTTTCCAAAAGGCGGGAGAGAATCATTTCGCCCCATTGCCCCTGCAGCTTGTTGCTGCCCCGCAGGGCCTGGGTCAGATTGGCGGCGTCGTTGCCGATCTGCTGGTTCAGTTCCTTGAGGTGCTCGATTTCCTTGAGCATTGATACCCGGTCCCGGGAATCTCGGTCGTAGATATCCTCAACCTTTTTCTTGAATGCCTGGAGTTGTTCCTGGAACGGACGCAGCAGATGGTTGAGGGTGGTGGTGTGCTGTTGGTTCAGCAGCGCCCCTTTTTCATTGATCATCTGGCCTGCAAGAATCTGAAAATCCCGCCTGATCTGATCCCGTGTCTCTTCCAGAAGGATTTCCCGTTCCTGCAACTGTTGCTGCAGCGAGCGATGGGCTGTTTGCAGCGAGGCGTTTTCGGTTTCGAGTTGGCGGCATTCGCGTATGAGCAGGTCATATTCCCGGCGTACTTCCGCCAATTCCTGCCCAAGGCTCAGTGCCTCGTCCTGAAATCGTTCCAGGCGCAGGGAAAGGGTGAGCTGCCGACGCTGTACCTTGTTCTGTACCAGAAGCAGCAGGACGATGGCCAGCAGCGCGCATCCGCCAGCGCCCAGGCAGAAGGAAACCGGGTCGATCTGATCGAAGGGCGGCGGTAAAGAGGAGAGAAGGGGCAAGGGCGACAAGTCCGGAATCAGCGGCGATGGGTAAGCAGGCGCAATGTCTCTATCTCATCGAGCAGGTCAAGGGCCAGTGCGCACCCGGGGAGATTCACCCGCAAATCCTGCTGCAGCCTGATCACGGTCCGGACACGTCGGACCGCAAGGAACGAAAATCGCCAGTCCCGGGGCGAATGGCCCTCCGGGGTGACTATTCCCTCGTCAATCAGGTCCTCTATCAGCTCGGCGTTGACATTGCAGAGGCGGCAAAGTTCCGCCAGGGAACAAGGTGTTTCATCGTTAAGGACAATACCTGTCATGTAGGTGCGTTGTTCGGTCATTTCAGATCCCTGCTTCGGCTCGTGGGTTGATCGGCATTTTTTCGGCCATCTCCGCATACAAGGCGCGTTGCTCCTTGGTGGTCGGCTCGGGAACAACGACCCGGAGGGTGACAATCTGGTCACCCTTTTGTTTTCCGGCGCACAATCCCTTTCCCTTGAGGCGAAGTTTTTTCCCTCCTTGGGAGCCTGCGGGGATTTTGAGCTGCACATTGCCTCCTAAGGTCGGTATGGTCAAGGATGCGCCGAGGGCAGCCTCCCAAGGGGTTATCGGCAGGGAGAGGTGTACATCCCTTTTTTCCGCGTGGAAAAGCCGGTCTTCTTCAAAGGCGATTTCCAGGAACAAATCACCGGCCGGCCCCCCACCATATCCGGGCAGGCCCTGGCCTTCGAGGCGGATACGCTGTCCTTCTATAATTCCCTGGGGAATTGTAATGTGAAGGGCATGGGGTTCAAGATGCATCTGCCCCTGTCGATCCATAACCGGTCGGTTGAGCGTTACGGTCTTCTGTGTCCCTTGATACGAATCTCGGAGAGCAATCAAAATTTTGGCGTGTTGATCCTCTCCCTGCATGCGGAACGAATACTGTCGGCGGCCCGCGTTTTGCCCCCTGCCGAACAGGGATTCAAAAAAATCACTGAACTCTGAGGCATCACCGCCCGTATAGCCGGCTCCCCGGAACTCAAACCCGGCATCCCAATTGGGTGGCGGTTCAAAGTTCTGTCCTTCGCGCCAGTTGGCGCCAAACTGGTCGTAAGCCGTTCGTTTTTCAGGATCCTTGAGGACTTCATAGGCCTCTCCGATATTTTTAAAGACCTCTTCCGCACCCGTGTCTTTGTTGACATCCGGATGGTACTTTCGGGCCATTTTACGGTAAGCCTGCTTGATTTGATCCTGCGAGGCGTTACGTTCGATCCCCAATATTTTATAATAATCTTTATATTCCATGGTGCTCCCCGTGTTCGGTGAACATGATTTTGGACAAACCCATAAAAAATAAGTAAAAAAAACAAAAAAACGTGCACCACCACAACAGATAGTGACGGAGCACGGAAGGTTTTCTCAAGACTTTTTGCAGGAACGATATTTTTGGATTAAAAATAAGAATAGCCCTTTAAAAAGAAAGCAAAAAAAAGACAGCAGAGTGTTTTCCTCCCTTGAATTGCGCTCAACCTTTCCTTTATGCTGTTGATTAAGTGTGTATGAAGAAAAAATTCAACAATATTATTTTGACCGGATTTCGTGCCACGGGGAAAAGCACTGTGGGCCGCATTCTCGCCAGCAGGCTCGGGTATCGTTTTATTGATACGGATAGCGAAATATGCCGACAATTGGGTGCCACCATTGCTGAGATTGTTGCTCAGCATGGCTGGCCTTATTTCCGTCAGGCCGAGGCAAGGTTGCTCAGGGAGTTGTGCTCCTCGGTAAACATGATTATAGCAACCGGAGGCGGTGCTATCGAACATCGGGGCGAATGGGAACAGTTGCGTCAAATCGGTTTTGTCGCGTGGCTCGATGCGGATGCCGACACCATTAACAAACGAATTGCCTCTGATCCGGTTTCCGCCAGTCAGCGCCCTGAGTTATCAACGAAAAAAAAATCTGTCCGGGATGAAACGGCCATGCTTTTGCAGCATCGGAGGCCCCTCTATGCCACCGGTTCCGACCTGCGGCTTGATACCGTGCTGGACACGCCTGAAAATCTTGCGGCAAAACTGCATGAAACCATCAGGAATTTGAGCGGAAAATCTGCTGCCGGCACGAACGAGGCAGAGGGAGGCCCGCTGCAATGAGTTGCCCATTATGACGGACAGAAAAAAGCAAGCACAAGAACGGCCGGTTCAATCCGTGTGGATCGTGACCCGCGAATATGAAGGCCTGGCCGGTGCCGGAGGGGTGAAAGATATTTCCCGTCAGTTGGCTGAAGCCTTGGTGGGGACAGGCAGGACAGACGTGACCGTGATCATGCCCCGCTATGGTTTTATGGATGCTGAGGCACTTGGTTTTGCAATCGAACCGGTGGGAGCTTGGTCCGGGGAGATTTATGGTGCCGTCTATGAAGGCGGCTTTTCCGTGGATATGAATTATACCAACCAGGAACGGCGGGAAGGCGTGGCTCTGTGGCGTTCGCCCCTCAATGGTGTTACGCTGTACTTGGTCGAAGCCGAACGGTTTGCTGAAAAACAAGGGGTTTATACCTATACCGAGGCTGAAGAAGAGCAGCAGGCCTGGCAAAGAAGAGGCGAGGGCCATTTTGATTATTTTGCAATGAATATCCTGCTGCAAAAAGCGGCGCTCGACTTGATGATTCTTCTTGATGTCCATCCCGACATTATTCACTGCCAAGATGGACATGCGGCCACATTGCCGGCGATGATGCGGGAAAATTGCGGATACCGCCCCTATTTTCACGGAACCGGGGCGGTGGTGACCATCCACAATGCCGGGGTCGGCTATCATCAGGAGGTCGCGGATCTGCCTTTTGCCCAAGCGGTCACCGGACTGCCGATGCGGGTTGTCAACAGTGCCTTGTTGGCGGGAAGTTTCGATCCGTTTCTTGCGGTGGCACCGTATGCCGCCCTGAATACGGTTAGCGAGAATTATGCGCGGGAACTCCAGGAAACCCCGGATGATGCTCGAACCGGATGGCTGGGGCATGCCTTGCTGGCGCGGGGAATTGCGCTTGCAGGGATCACCAACGGCATTGATCCGCAAGCATATGATCCCTCCCAACCGGAACGTCTGCAATTGTCGGCGGGCTTTGATGTGTTACACGGCGACCTCGGGGGGAAATTCCACTGCAAGGAAACCTTGTTGCGCCGCTTGAACGAAGGGCCTCCATGGAAAAACATTGAACAGTACGGGACCTTATCTTTTCTTCCCAAGGAACCGCTTTGCACCTTTATCGGCCGATTGACGGCCCAGAAAGGGGTGGATATTTTATTTGAGTCGATTTCCCATCTTCTGGCGAGCGATGGCTCCTGCCGTTTCCTGGTCTTCGGCTCGGGAGCAGCGGTCTACGAAGAACAGTTTATCCGGCTGGCGAAATCTGGTTCTGAAAGGGTGTGCTTTCTCAAGGGGTTTGATCCGGTTCTGGCAAATGCGGTGTATGCGGCAGGCGACCTGTTTGTCATCCCTTCCAGATATGAGCCCTGCGGCTTGACCGATTATATGGCCCAATTGCTGGGCAATCTGCCGGTCGTCCATCATGTGGGCGGGCTGGTGAAGGTCATTGATGGCGAGACTGGATTCGCCTACCAGGAAGACAAGGCTTCGGCGTTGACGCAAAGCCTTGTTCGGGCAATGGAGGTATTCCGTCATGAGCCTGACAAGTTTTTTCATATGCAGCAGGCGGCGGTCCGGGGTATTCATGAAAGGCATACCTGGAAACAGGTTATGGAAGCCTATTTGGCGCTGTATAGAGAGGCAATTGCAATGAGTTCGTAAAGAGTGGCCCTCCGGAAATGGTCTTTTGGTCAATTTGTGCGTCATGCTAAAAAATTTATCTATGGAAGAACAAAAAATTTTTTGCATCGCATGAACTTGGACGAAAATTTTTCACTTCCAGAGAGACGCTCAATAAGTTGG
>JBFWIP010000014.1:25121-32114 GCA_050255935.1 Desulfobulbus sp. | reverse complement strand
CGGGGGACGGCATTGCTCTCAATCACACCAAAAACACGGCCAATAGGTGTTTATGAATAAAAAGTCCATTTTGCTTGTTGACGACGAAACCGTGATTGCCAGCGCCCTTTCCAGGGAACTGGAAAATGAGTGTCTCGATTTCGATATCCATGTGGCCAACAGTGGCGAAGAGGCGATGGAGCAGGTCAACACCCTGGGTTTCGACCTGGTGGTGACCGACCGGTTCATTCCCGGCCTGGACGACTTCCAGGTATTGAAGGCCGTGAAAGACAAGGATCCTCAGGCCATGGTCATTATTTTCACCGGTTCTGTCAATCTCCAGTCTTCCATCGATGCCCTCCGGCTCGGTGCCGATGATTTTGTGCAGAAACCTTGTGATACCGAGGAACTGCTTTCCAGGATCTTCAACTGCTTTGTCAACCAGGACCTGCAGCGCAAAGTACGGCTCGACGAGACCATCGCCGGCCTGCAGCTGGTGCAACAACAAAAGACGTGAGGTGGTCGGGTCGGCAGAACCGGAACGGCTTCTTTTTCCATGGCAGCGCCTTTTGTTGACCGTTTACGCGAACGGCAGCAGGACGTTTCGCACACACCGAAAACACGATGAACATCAGCGCTCTTCCTCGAGATCGGCAAAATCGGAGCGCAATTTCTCAAGCCGTGCCTGATAGTCCGTGCAGTCGCCGTATTCCAGAAATTTGTGATAGCGGCTGTGCATGACCGTTACCTTTCTCGCATGTTTGATCGGGCACCAATACTGTTCCGTTCTTGCCGCGACCTCCTGGACATAGGCGATCAACCCGTTGAAGTAGCCGCAATAGACACAGTTTATTTTCTCAATGATGTTGAGGTAGGCCAGGGCATGCCGGTCGATGACGATGAATTCGCTCCGTTTCACTTTCGGGATATTATACAGGGTGAAACAAATGACCTGGTAGAGGGTGACGGTTACATCCATGAACACAGCCGGAAACAGGCAGCCCCAAATAAAGGGGATGGTCAGGATATTGAGCAGCGGCAGGCTGTCGAAATAGGCCGACACCTTGACAAAAAATTGTTTCTGATACTGTTTCGCCCCTTCCTCGAAGATGATCTTTTTCCCCTTGATCCTGTAGTAGAATTCCTCTTCCCTCTTCTGGATCTCACGCAGCAGCTCTTTTTCAAGCACCTTTATTTGCTGGGTAATCTCTTCCATTCTGTTCATTGTCACCGCCTTTTTGGCTCGTCGTTCATGGAACGTGCACGTTGGAGGACTACACGCTTGTGTTGTGCACGATCAGCAGCCTGACCGTTTCCTCGTCAACATCCCTGCAAGATGATCCCATTTCACGGAATACACGACTCTCCTTAATCGGCCTGATGGCATCGGTCAATTTGCCTGAGGCTGCAGCAGACAAAAAAAACGCCGCTCCCACAGCAGTTGCGGGAACGGCGTTTGATCTTTCGCGGCCTTTTTTGGCTCAAAGGTTCAACGTATAGGCAAATCTTCCAGCGGTCATGGCCGGCGGTGACAAGCAATCAAGGGCCATGGCTGTCGACTGTCCACGATTTGTTTGGAGATCAGAATGTACGTGGGTTAGCGGGGGATGGGGGCAAGTTTTTTTAGGAGGCCAGGCGGTAGCCCGCCTGCAACAGCCCTCTTGTGCTCTTCACAATCGGTGCAATCACTGCACCGCACCGTTGGCCGGTCTGCCGATGAGCGCCAACTGCGAATCCTCACTGTCCATTGAGATTTCGATCGCGGCATAGAGCAGATCAACGGTCAGGTCATTGGGATGCCGCTGAAAACGCTGGGCGAGATACAGCAGGTTTTCCAGGGTCTTGCCCGTCAGTTCGAGTGTAATTTGCGCACTTTTCATTTTAGCCTCCTCTCTGATTCCATCCTGGCCGAACAGCCCTGCCAAGGCGTTCCTGATCTATACAGCTGCCTACTCATGGGCATCTTGAATAATTGCTTTTTCTGCCAATCTCTGCGTTATGCTCAAAATTTTATCCTCGGAATATCAATCATATGCCTGCGGTAAAATTTTTCGCATGCCTTGATCTTGATTGAAAAATCTAATTATTCAAGACACCCTTATGGCAGATTCCGCCCCGGGTTCACTCTTCCGTCCATTGCATTGTGGTGGCGCTACGCCGGCAAACGCAACGCCCGGAGTGTGACATGGCAACCGGATACAATTCCAAGAAGGGAAAAGTGCCCGGGGCAGGTTTTGCAACTCCTCGACAACAGATAACAGCTTGTTTTCTTGTTCACGCCCAAAGAGGCGTATTTTTTCAACCAGTTGTTTTTACGATTAAATATAGTTTTTTTAATTTTCCACGATCCCGTGAGTCAACTCTCGGGATTTTTGCACTCAAACACCGCAATCAACTGCTGGACCGCCGCCACTGCCGGCAGCACGCCGTTGGCCACGCTGCGTTCGACGTCCTTGATGATCCGGTTGACCCCCGGATGTTTGGCAAAAAGCGAACGCAGGTGGTCGTCCACCATTTCATGGACCCAGTTGATGTTCTGGTCCTTGCGATGCCGCTCAAACACACCGGAAGTGGAGGTGATCTCCCGATATTTCGAAATCACCTTCCAGATCTGGTCGATCCCTTCGTTGGTCAGGGCCGAACAGGTATAGGCATGGGAGGTCCAGCCCTCGGTGGACGGCTGCAAATAGTGCAGCGCCCGTTCGTATTCGGCCCGGGCGGTCTCGGCAAAGAGCTTGTTCTTGCCGTCGGCCTTGTTGATCACCAGGGCATCGGCCAATTCCATGATCCCCTTCTTGATCCCCTGCAGTTCGTCGCCGGCCCCGGCCAGCATCAGCAGGAGGAAAAAATCGACCATGTTGCGGACCGTGGTCTCGCTCTGGCCCACACCCACGGTCTCGATCAGAATTACATCGAATCCGGCCGCCTCGCAGACCAGCATGGTTTCCCGGGTTTTCCGCGCCACTCCGCCCAGGGTGGTTCCCGCGGGCGAGGGGCGGATAAAACAGCGCTCCTCCCGGCTCAACCGCTCCATGCGCGTCTTGTCGCCGAGAATCGAGCCACCGGAGATGGAACTCGAGGGATCCACCGCCAGGACCGCCACCTTGTGTCCCTGTTCGATCAGGTGGCAGCCAAAGGACTCGATAAAGGTCGACTTCCCCACCCCGGGCACACCGGTGATGCCGATGCGGATGGAATTGCCGGTATAGGGCAGCAAAACCTTGAGCACTTCCTGCGCCTGTTCGACATGGTGCATGGCATTGCTTTCCACGAGGGTAATGGCGCGGCCGAGCACGGCCCGGTTTCCCTGCAGGACCCCATCGGCAAATTCCTGGACACTCAGTTGCGGCCGACGATGGCGGACCACCGGCTTGCTGCCCTGTTCGGTGCCGCTGTAGGTGCTGATCCCGTCATGACCCGCTTCCACCCCATCCATCACCCGGCAGGC
Source organism: Desulfobulbus sp. (assembly GCA_050255935.1). Classification (GTDB taxonomy): domain Bacteria; phylum Desulfobacterota; class Desulfobulbia; order Desulfobulbales; family Desulfobulbaceae; genus Desulfobulbus. Next base: position 28,687 of record JBFWIP010000014.1, on the reverse strand, counting down.
AAAACCTTCGCTGTTACCCTCGGGAACCCACTCCGGTGTTTTGGTGTTCGATGTCATTGCCTCTCCTTATGGGTGTCTTGAATAATTAGATTTTTCAATCAAGATCAAGGCATGCGAAAAATTTTACCGCAGGCATATAACTGATATTCCGAGGATAAAATTTTGAGCATAACGCAGAGATTGGCAGAAAAAGCAATTATTCAAGATGCCCTTATGTTTGGGTTGAAGGGGCACCTCCCTCCCGTACCAATGAAAGAGATGCCCCTTAAGGGATGCGCCTCCCTATTCAGCGTGGTGTAAACGCGCCTTCAACTCCTCCAGGATTTTCATGGCCGCCACCGGGATGACCGTACCGGGACCGAAGATGGCCGCTGCCCCGTGATCGCGCAGGAACTGGTAATCCGGGGCCGGGATAACGCCGCCGATGACGCACATGATGTCCGGCCGGCCCAGTTTTTCCAACTCTTCCACCAGGGCGGGCAACAGGGTCTTGTGGCCAGCGGCGAGCGAACTGAAGCCGATGATGTGAGCGTCGTTCTCCACCGCCTGGCGGGCAGCCTCCTCCGGGGTCTGGAACAGCGGTCCGATATCGACGTCAAAACCCAGGTCGGCAAAGGCGGTGGAAATGACCTTGGCGCCCCGGTCGTGGCCGTCCTGGCCCATTTTGGCCACCATGATACGAGGCCGGCGGCCTTCCCTTTCCTCGAACTCCTTGGTCATGGCAATGACCTTCTGCACCTCTTCCTTCTCACTGAACTCCGCCTTGTAGACACCAGATATCGATCGGATCACGGCCGTATGTCTCCCCCACACTTTTTCCAGAGCAAAACTGATTTCACCCAGCGACGCCCGAGCCCGGGCCGCCTCGATCGACAGGCCCAGCAGGTTGCCCTCGCCGGTCTTGGCGCACTCGGTCAGGGCGTTCAACGCCGACTGGCACTTGGGCTCGTCGCGCTCGGCCTTGAGCTTGGCCAGCCGTTTGAGCTGGGCCTCGCGCACCGCGGTGTTGTCGACCTCGAGGGTATCCAGCGCCTCTTCCTTGTCCAGGCAGTAGCTGTTGACGCCGACGATCTTCTCCCGGCCGGAATCGATGCCGGCCTGGCGGCGGGCGGCGGCCTCCTCGATGCGCATCTTGGGCAGGCCGGTCTCGATGGCCTTGGCCATGCCGCCCAGGTTCTCGACCTCCTGGATCAGGTCCCAACCGCGCTTCATGATCGCGCCGGTGAGGGCCTCGAGGTAGAACGAACCGGCCCAGGGGTCGGCCGGCCGCAGGATGTTGGTCTCGTCCTGGAGATACAGTTGGGTGTTACGGGCGATGCGGGCAGAGAACTCGGTCGGCAGGGCAATGGCCTCGTCCAGCGAGTTGGTGTGCATCGACTGGGTATGCCCCAGGGCCGCAGCCATGCCCTCGATGCAGGTACGGCAGACGTTGTTGAAGGGATCGCCTTCGGTGAGGCTCCAGCCCGAGGTCTGGCTGTGGGTCCGCAGGGCCAGGGACTTGACGTTCTTGGGATTGAAGGTCTTGATGATCTTGGCCCAGAGCACCCGGGCCGCGCGCATCTTGGCGATCTCCATGAAATAGTTCATGCCCTGGGCCCAGAAGAAGGACAACCGGGGGGCGAAGGTGTCGATGTCCATTCCGGCGTTGACGCCTGCACGGGCGTAGTCCCAACCGTCGGCCAGGGTGTAGGCCATCTCGATGTCCGAGGTGGCGCCCGCCTCTTCCATGTGGTAGCCCGAAATACTGATACTGTTGTACTTGGGCATGTTTTTCGAGGTAAAGGCGAAGATGTCGGAGATGATCCGCATGGAATTCGCCGGCGGATAGATATAGGTATTGCGCACCATATATTCCTTGAGGATGTCGTTCTGGATGGTGCCGCCCAACTGCTCCTGCTTGACCCCCTGTTCCTCGGCCGCGACGATGTAAAAGGCCATGATCGGCAGGACCGCGCCGTTCATGGTCATGGAAACGGTCATCTGGTCGAGCGGAATGCCGGCAAAAAGCACATTCATGTCGAGGATCGAGTCCACCGCGACACCGGCCTTGCCGACATCGCCGACCACGCGCGGGTGGTCCGAGTCGTACCCGCGGTGGGTGGCCAGGTCAAAGGCGATCGAAAGGCCCATCTGGCCGGCGGCGAGGTTGCGGCGGTAAAATGCATTACTCTCCTCAGCGGTGGAGAAGCCTGCATACTGGCGCACGGTCCAGGGCCGCTGCACGAACATTGTGGCATAAGGGCCGCGCATGTAGGGCGGAATACCCGCCAGATAGCCGAGGTGATCCAGACCTTCGTAATCCTTGCGGGAGTACATCGGCTTGACGTCGATCTGCTCGACCGTCCGCCAGACCAGTTCCTCGGCGGAAAGGCCTGTTTCCTTCTTGACCTTGGCCGCCCAGGCCTCGTAATTGGCGGGCGCGAGTTTGGGTTGCAGTCCGATGGTGGTAAAATCCGGCGCGCTCATGCGATCACCTCCAGATGTTTTTGCAGTTTGGTGAGCAGCTCCAGGGCATTGGCACGAACGTGGAGAAACTCGTCCACTCCGGCCTCCTTGAAGGCCTCTATTTGATCCTTGGGATAGCCGGCAAGGATGATCATGATACCGGGATCAGCGGCCTTGATCTGTTGCGCCAGGGACGGCACAATGTCCGGGTAGGTGGCATCGGTGGAGCAGATGACCACCGCCTTGGTACCGGACTCGAGCGTGGCCTTGGCCGCCTCGTCCACGGTGGCGAAACCGTTGTTGCCGATGGTCTCGAAGGCGCCGACATTGAAGAAGGCGGTGGAGAAGTCGGCCCGGCCCTTGTGCTGCGGGATGGGTCCCATGTTGGCGAGAAAGAGCTTGGGAGTGGCGCCGGTACGGGCGGTAAAGGCCTCGGTAGCCCGGCGGATGCGCTCAAAGGGTTCGGCGCCGCGGTGGATATTGAGCGGTTTCACGCTCGTGCTTTCACGGTCTTCCCCCTGCAGGGCGGTAGCGATGGCGCCCAGGGTCGCCCCCTGGCGAACGGCCTGGATCGCCCTGGCCATCAACTCGCCGTCCAGGATGGCGAGCCGTTCGCCGACAGCGGCCACTGCCGTTGCACAGGCCTGGGTGTCAACAGTGTTGGCATGGGCCTTGACCGCCTGAATCCGCTTTCCTTGAAAGCCCTGGTGATCAAAGGGCTCGGCAATCTGCCGTTTTTCCAAAAGATTGGGGTACATGTTGGTACCGACAAAGCGGTCGGTCCGGGTGGCGACATTCTTGGCGCGCGCGGCCGCGGTCTGGGCGACGGCGTCCTGGGGCAGCCCCTTTTGCAGCGCCTCGGCCATGCCGCCCGCGGCTTCGGTATCCTGGAACAGCTTCCAGGCGTTCTCGGCCAGTTGCGCGGTGATTGTTTCCACGTACCAGCAGCCGCCGGCCGGGTCCACCACCTTGTCGAAATGGCCCTCTTCCTTGAGCACGATATGAACGTTGCGGGCGATACGGCGGGAGAATTCGTTGGGGGTGCGGAAAATCTCGTCAAAGGGACCGACATGGAGGCTGTCAACCCCGCCGGCGATGCCGGAGAATGCCTCAGTGGAGAC
>JBFWIP010000014.1:21531-25021 GCA_050255935.1 Desulfobulbus sp. | reverse complement strand
TCGCTGAGCGTGGACAGGGACAAGCCGCCCTGGCCGACCATTTCCGCCGGAGCCTGTTCCGGGTCCTGACCGTTCAGGGTGGCGCGGTCAACAACGATGTTGAGGCTGTTCTGGCCTCGGGTGAGATCGTACTGCGCGGCCCGGTTGAACTCCTCCGCATCGGCCAGGGTAATCTCCTGGGCGATATTCCAGGCATTGACCACATTGCCGGAGGCTGTGGTGCCCCGCATGTAGGGCGATTCGCCCGGCAGGGTATCGATCAGGGGCAAGCCCTCAAGGTCCTGCATGAAGTACATCGGCTGAATGTCGATGCCTTCGTAGGTTTTTTTCACCAGGGTCTTCTCAAAAGGTTTGCCCTTGAGCTGCTTTTCCACCGCCGTCATCCACTCGGCGTGGCTGTTGGCCGGAAAATCCTTGAGAATGTCCAATGCTGTTCCCATTCCAAACTCCTTGTTCCTTGGTTAACAAGTGTCTATCCAGAAATGAGGATTTTCGTTCAAGTTCAAGGCATGCGAAAAATTTTACCGCAGGCATATACGTAATATTCCGAGGATAAAATTTCGAGCATAACGCCGAAATTGGGCAAAAAGACCGTTTCTGGATGGGCACTAACAAAAAACCCCCAGCCCTTTCGGACCGGGGGTTCCCCTGTTTCTGCACCATCACTCACCTGCGGAACAACCGCCTGTAGAGGTGCTGGGATCAACAACGGGAACCACGGCCGCTTACGCTGATCAAAAAATCGGCAGGTCTTCTGGCTTCCGGATCAACCTACTCTCCGCGTCTTCCCAATCGCTTACGATCAGTGACACGGGGCGGATTTCGTCCCCGGTTACAGCGGCCGGACCGCAACGGAATTGCACCGTTTTCCCTGTTAGGCCATCGAGGATGGCGCCGATTTTTCTTTCTGTAACAACGAGTTAAATCTTTACTGCCTTACGGCACAGGACCAACATCTCCCCCAACATTTCCCACGGCAGGCACAAAAAAAAATCCCCGGATCAATAGAAATTGATCCGGGGATGCCCTGGTTTATCCACGTATCGGTACTTTCCCTGGTCCAGGGGGAAAGCGGCTGTCATCTTCTCAGGCAGGTCTTCTGACTTCCGGATCACCCTACTGGCTGCGCCTTCCCAACCTTCTGGTCAGTGACATCGTGCAGCGTTCGTTCCCGGTTACAGCGGCGGGCCCGTCCCCGATTCGCACGGGGTTCCCTTTTTATCCTTGCGGAGCCTGAAAATGGTTACTTCTTTTCCAACAGAAAACGCGTTTACATAAGCGGTTTGCATTTCTCTTGTCAAGCACAAAAAAGCAGCGGTATTGCGTGCAACAGGTTGCTACGGGGCCTCACCGCCGAGAGAATCAGCGGGAAAACAACGGAGAATCAATCCATAACAACGGCTCTTGCATTTTCCCTCAATTCCGCAAGAGACACGATAAATCAGGATAGGGCCCGTTCGCCCAACCCTGCCCGTCCAGGCGGCCCCCCCCGACCGTACTGTTCACTGTTCACAGAGCCAATAAAACCCAAAACGGGGAATAACCAGGCTGTTCTTGAAAACATCCGGGCTTTCACCGCGATACAAATCAATCAGGGGACGGTATTGCCCGCCCCAGGAACCGAGTTCATCAAAATTGAGGTGTTGCGGCCTGTCACTGAAGTTGCCCACGACGAGCACCCGCTCGTTGGGTTTGTGCAGGTGGTAGCGGCCAAATACAAAAAGGTACGGATTCTCGACATCGAGAAGTTCCCGATTGTTAAAATCGGCAAACACCTCAATCTCCTTGCGCACCGCAATCATGCGCTTAATCTCGCTGAAAATTTTGAACTCAACCGTTGCCGGCGTATTCCTCCGCTCCGCTTTTTCCCAATCGATCGAGGGACGGTGCACCCAGCGGGTATCGCTTTTTTTAAACGGATCGTTCCGGTAGGTATCGTCGTTGAGGGTGCCGATGGCGTCACCGTAATACAAAAGCGGTATGCCGCCAAAAGCCATGATCATGCTGTGCAGCAGGAGAATGAGCTTGATCGCATCGTCGATGGCCTCGTTGTCCCCGGTTTCCAATGCATACTCGAGACCGGCAAGGGATGCCAGCGATCCGGAAACACGCGTGTCGCCGGTCTTGGGGTTCTTGCCGAAGGGCAGGCCACGGGCATGAGAATTATCGTAGTTGCCGGTGAAGTAATCGACCAGAAATTTCCGGTGCTGGAACGGTTCATAGCCGCAGAGCTCGATGCTCCTGTCATCGAACCCGAAACCGATATCATCGTGGCAACGGATGTAGTTGAGCCAGGTGGCCCGATCCAGTTTCACCGGCAGGTTTTTGATCCCCTGGTTCAGCAACCGGGCGTTTTTGGTGGCCACGGCGTCCCAAAGCAACGCCATGAAGGTGGCGTTATAGGCAATTTCGCATTCCTTGGCGATAACGGCATCCTCGCCAAAGTATTTGATCATTTCAAGCGGCGCGACAATGGCCTCCGCAATGAACACCACCCCCGGCGCGGTCACCTGGCAACAGTCCTTGAGCAATTGAAGAAGGAGGTGGGCTTCGCGCTCATTCTGGCAGGTGCTGCCGATTTTTTTCCACAGAAAGGCCACCGCGTCCAGCCGGAGAATATCGGCGCCCTGATTGGCCCAGAAAAGGATAATGTTGAGCATTTCAATAAAGACCGATGGGTTGCTGTAGTTGAGATCCCACTGGAAGTCATTGAAAACGGTCATCACCCACCGTTGCATTTCTTCGTCCCAGGTAAAATTACCCGGCGCGTTTTCCGGAAAGATTTCGGGCATGCTTTGCTCGAACATATCGGGAATATTACGATTTTCGAAGCAATAGTAATAGTCCTGATACTTCTTTTCCCCTGCCTTAGCCCGGGTCGCCCAATAATGCTGGTTGGAGGTATGGTTGACGACGACGTCAAGCACGAGCAGGATTTCGCGCTGGCGCATCTCACGCGCCAATTGCCGAAGGTCCTCCAGGTTGCCGACCTCCGGGTTGATCTCCCGGAAATCGCTGATCGCATAGCCGCCGTCGCTGCTGCCCTCCGGGCATTGCATGATCGGCATGACATGGACCATGTTGATGCCCAGATCCTGGAAGTAATACAACCGCTCCTGCAATCCCTTCAAGGTACCGGCAAACCCTTTGCAGTAAAGCGCCATGGCGGCCCACTTCTGGCTGACAAACCAATTGTAGTCTTTCTCCCGGGCAAGATCGAGGGTCCGCAGATCCAGAGAACGCTTGATGTATTGATTCGCCATGGTTTCGACAAGTTTTTGCGCCTGATCCTCAAAATCGTCCCGATCGCCGTAAAGGCGCTGAAACAGTGAATGGATGCCGTAAAAATTCGCCCCCAGGCGGGTATAAAAATGGCGGAGGTCCTGTTTGGATATCTCCGGTTTGATACGGTTGAGAATATCGTTGAGAAGCGTGTGGGAAACCTGCTCGTACATGACAAACCTTTTTGCTGTTGAGAAACGTGGAAGAG
>JBFWIP010000014.1:5364-21431 GCA_050255935.1 Desulfobulbus sp. | reverse complement strand
CCTTGAGGGTGTGCCCATCAAAATTTCCGGACAGGCACCAACATGATCGATTTGGCAAAAAGTCTCAAGAATGGTGTTCCATAGTTCAAGCCCTGCGCTTTTTGCGATGCACGGCTTTCCGTGCCTTTGCTTTTCCGGCCCCTTCTCAACACCGGACAGAAGCAAATAATTTCTTAACTTCTTGATAAAAAACAGGATCTGCCGTTGTCGCTCCCCGCAGGCCGATCACCTTACCGGCGAAACTCTGGGCAAGGTTCACTGTTTCGGCAACAGGCCACCCTGCCAGCAACCCGTGAAGATAGACGGCGCTGAAGGCGTCTCCGGCGCCAACGGTATCGACCAGGCGCTCCACTTTTTCCGGCTGCAAAACATGCACCGCCCCCAAATCAGTTCTGACCAGGACCCCGTGTTCACCACGGGTGACGATCAACTGCTCCAGTCCGCAGGCCGCCTGCAGTACAGCCATCTGCTCGTGCATATCCGCTGCCGTCCCCGCAAGCTGCTGCAATTCGTCTTGATTCATCTTGGCCCAATGGGCGTTTTTGAGAAGATCGAGGACCATGTCCCGTTGCCACCGGGGGGGTCTCAGGTTGACATCGATGAACACCTTGAGATTATTCCGCTTCCTCAACTCGTCCAGGGCCAAGCGGGCCGTGGGGTGGCGCAGGGCGAGCGTCCCATGGTAGAGGATGCCTCCGGAACAATGACCGGGATCGGGCAACTCGTCCGCGGCGATGAAATCGTAGGCACTGTCGGCGACAATATCGTAGCTCGGCTCGTTCTTGACGATAGTTACTTCAACCCGGCCGGTCGGATGGGCCGCATCGACCTGCACCCCGCCCGTCTCCATGCCCCAGCCGCGCATTGCCTCCAAAATCCCGGCGCCCCGCTCGTCCTTGCCGACACGCGAAATAAAGAGTGGACAATCGCCCAATGCCTGCAGATGCCAGGCAACATTGAAGGGGGCGCCGCCCAGAATCTGTTCACCGGAGGGAAAACAATCGAACAGCACTTCACCGAAAATTAAAAGTCGCGTTTGCTTGTTCATGGGTTCACCTTGTTGACGATCGAAGGTGCATAGTGAAAGACCCCCTGCAGAACGCCGGCGGCGTAATTACCGCCCAAGGGGCCCGCTTCCTCCCGGGCCAGATAGAGGGTTTCCGGCCAGCCATTTTCCGTAGCCTGCTGCAGTGCCTGTTGCTTGACCTCCGGGTCGGCGTTGGCCACCACGATCGAACGGATCGAACTGCCCAGGACCGATAAATCATTGCCGCTGTCGCCGGCAAAAATCACCTCTTCCCGTTCAAGGCCCAAATAGTGATAAAGGAATTCAATGCCATGCATTTTGGTGGCGTTGCGGGGCAGGAGATCAAGCAGGCCGATCCGCTGAGGTTCATCGATGCTCCAGACCAGGCTGGCATCCATCCCGAGTTGCATCAATCGCTGTTCGATCCGTTCGCCTATGGCCCTTTGATTCGCATCCAGCGGCATGTAATAACTCAACTTGAAATCGTTTTGCTTGATTTCCTCCTGTAGGATCAGCCCCTCCATGCCGGCAAGCGCCCTTTCCAACTGCGCGTGGGTCTTTCCCCCCCAATCAGGGGCGATCTGCTCCTGCCAGGAAAGAATTTCCCGCCACTGCCCTTCTTCTTGTTGATAGATTCTCGTACCGACATCGGTAATCGCGCAGGCAGGCATTGGCAGCCGGTAATCGTCGATGGCCTGCCGGACCAATTGCAGATGGCGGCCGGTCACGTAAACCAGTTGCACCTGCGGCAGATTGCACAGTTTGCTGAACCGTTTGCGGGCATCCGGGTGCTCCGGTTGATGGCCGTTGGGGATGACGGTCCGGTCCATGTCCGTGCAGAGAAGGAGCCTATCCATTGCTTTCCTCCGCTATCCCGCGCGGATCCCGACACTCACCGAAAAAATCATAAAATTCCAGGGCTTCTAAAATACCTGCGGCATACGCTTTCCGGGAAAAATAGATCCGGCCCGAATCCACCAATTGCGATAATTCCTCGTTATGGCGGTTTCCGACAACCACGGCCAGGGTGTTCCCCCGCATCATGTCCTCGTCGGCACCTGAACCACCGGCAACGAACACCTTTTCCAATTTCAGGCTGAGCTGCTGCATGATATAACGCAACGCCATGCCTTTGGAGGCCCGGAGCGGAAGAATATCCAGGAATTGACCAAAGGCGGTCTGCACGAAAACCGCCTGTTCGTCCCGGTAGAGCATCTGTTTGATCTCTTCGATGTCGGCCTTTTCCGGGTCGATATAATAACTGAGCTTGAAACGGCTTTGTTCGTCAATGGGCTGCAGTTTCAGCCCGGGCATATCGGCCAGAAGCGACTTGACCTTCCATGGCGTCCATTGATGATCGATATGCCGTGTCCAAGCGGTGTCGGCGGTGAGTTTGGGTGCGTGAAAAATTTCGGTCCCACTACTGGTGATCAATACGTTCGGTTCCGGAATATTGTGTTTTTTCATCAACTTCAGGGTGGAATCAAGGCGCCTTCCCGTGGCGATGATGAAATAGCTGCGCGTTCGCTGCCATCGCAGCAGGTCGACAAGCTCCTTCAACGAGCCGTCGTCGCCGATCAGGTTCTGGTCCAGATCGCTGACGATGGCCCGGTCACAATACAAGTTCAGACGGCGGATGACCGGCTTGCGCAACAGTCGTTCCGATCGTTGGGCAATCGGTTGAATGATTCTCAAGTAGCGCAGCGCATGCGCATCCCAGGAATAGTGCTCCCGCACGCCTTGCAGGCCCCGTGCCGAACATGCCTGCCACAACTTCCGGTCCGCGAGCAGCTTGAGGATAGCCGCCGTGATCGTGTCCGGTTCCAGCGGATCAATCAGAAAACCATTTTTGCAGTTGTGGAGAATATCTTTGGGTCCCCCGTCCTCGGTGGCAACGATCGGCAACCCGCTGGCAGCCGCTTCGATCAGGGTCAGCCCAAAGGGTTCGGTCAACCCGGGATTCACGAACACGCCGGCGGAGGCGGCGGCAATCCGGTAAATCATCGGCACCTGGTCCCTGCGATGGTGTTTGGGCATGGTCACCTTGCCGTAGAGATCATAGCGGTCGATGGCTATGAGCAACTCGCGGAAGACCTCCTGCGCCCCCTCCTCCAGGTCATTGATGTCATCGCGGTTACCGGCGATAACGATGAGGTTGGCCATCTCCTGCAGCCGTTCGGACCGGCCATAGGCCTCGACGAGCGCGATAATGTTCTTTCGATGATCCGGCCGGGACAGGGCAAGGATGATCGGTTTCCGGGGATGTTTCAGGTGGGATGTGAGCGAGTTGAACAGAGGGTTTTGTGCTTCCTTCCCGGTTGGTGGCCTGAAGTGGTTCAGATTGGTTCCCGGGGGGACAACACACATCTGATCAGGCTGATAGTAATCATAGAGTTCGTATTGTTCGGCGATCTCCTGATGGGTGCTTGTGATCACGCGTTCGGCCACGGAAAGGGTTTGCTCTTCCGCTTCGATCCGGCGGCTCATGTTGAACCGGGTCTCGATCTCTTCGGCGTTCAGGCCGCTTGCCAGCAGGCGGCTCCGCTTGACCCGCCCCAGGGAGTGACCGGTGTGGATAAGGGGAATCCCGAATTGGTTGGCCAGGCGCGAGCCCACATAGCCGGCATCGGCATAATGACTGTGGAGAATGTCGGGAAAGGCATTGTTGTCACGGAAAAAGCCGGCGAGGTTATCGGCAAAGGAATCGAGATAATCCCACAGTTGTTCCTTGGGCAAATACTGTTCAGCCCCGGTTTCGATCCGGACAATCCGCAAATTGTCGCTCAGGATTTCCAGGGATTCGGCATAATCCGGGGAAACGTTTTCATCGACGATCCGTTGGGTAATCAGATCCACCTTGGCAATGCCTTTCTGTTTGGCCAAGGCCTGGGCCAGTTCGACGACATAGAGTGTCTGGCCGCCGGTATCGGCATCCCGGCCGAGTTCCAGGTTCTTTCCGCGAATCAATCCATGAATGCTTAATAAGACAACGTATAGATCCTTGGCATGCTCTTTCATCAACTCCTCTTTGCTTTGCAGTTTTTCCAAAATAACAAGAAAAAACCGGCAGGTTCTCTTAGGGATACGTGGTTGTCGATAAATAAGGGATTTGTTGATCTGACCAACAGTGCTTTATGGTCGAGACTTCGATGGTCCCAAAATACCGAAACGGAACCATTAGAGGGAAAAAATACAATATATATTTAAATACAACAAGTTAACGTGTAAGTCAACCCTTGAGACCAAAGGTTTGCGAGCAGACGACCGCTTGAGGATTACAATTCCAGGCGAACGGCGAAGGTGAAATCTGCCGTTCCCGCAGGAAATGGTGAAAACGGCGGGGTGAAGTGTCTCGGATTTGGGCGGGAACATTTTGGGGTGCCATTGAATAAAACAACGAGTGCCCTTCCCGTAAAATTCCCTGAAAAGAGCGCTTCGCGCTTGGCACCCCATTGTTTTTCCGATACAGAGTTCAGTGAGGCTGGTCATCGAACCAGGCCATCGGCATGGCCTTTCCCATCCATCAAGCCCAATCCAATATCAACCTGTGGAGGCATCGATGCATCTATCTGAATTGCTGCATATCTCCAGCTATTACTGGCGCACCTGCACCCTGCATGCAGGGGTCAAGATGGATCTCTTTTCGCCGCTCAGTCAAGAACCGATGACGGCGGAGGCACTGGCACGTCTGATCCATGCCGATCCCCGGGGATTGGAAACGCTGCTCAACGCCCTCTGCGCCCTGGAACTGCTGCACAAGGAGGGACAACACTTTCGCTGTACCGAAGTGAGCGCCACCTATCTGTCCAAACATTCGCCGGAGTACATGGGCCACATCGTCATGCACCACCATTTTCTGGTCGAAGGGTGGAGCAAACTTGACCAGGCGGTACAGGACGGCGCCCCGGTGCGCAAAAGCTCCTCCCATGCAGGCGACGGCAATGAACGGGAAAGCTTTCTCATGGGGATGGACAACCTGGCCAGCCAACTGGCACCGAAGCTGGCCGGGCAACTGGATTTGGCCGGAAAAAACCGCCTGCTTGACCTGGCGGGCGGTCCAGGTACCTATTCGATCCATTTCTGCCGCCAGCACCCGCAGTTGCACGCAGTGGTGGTGGACCTGCCCACCACCCGGCCCTTTGCCGAAAAAAACATTGCCCGCTTTGGGCTTGGCGATCGAATCCGTTTTCTTGGCGGCGATGTGGTCGAGGACCCCATTGGCTCGGGATTTGATGTGGTCTGGATTTCCCACCTGCTCCACGGCCTGGCGCCGGCTACCTGCCAGGCGGTGATCGACAAGGCGGCTGCGGCACTGACCGAGGGCGGCCAGGTGCTGATTCAGGAATTCATTCTCGACGATGACCGGACCGGCCCTCTCCAGCCGGCCCTGTTTTCCCTCAACATGCTTCTGGGAACAAGGGCAGGCCAGGCCTACTCCCAAGGGGACCTGTCGGCCATGCTCGACCGGGCCGGCCTGGGCGAGGTACAACGGTTGCCGATTTCCCTGGCCAATGGAGCGGGGATACTGCGTGGGGTCAAAGGGTAGACGTTCCCGTCCCCAAAAATGGACTTTGCCTTCAGGACCAGACGCCGGCCACCGGAACCCCACACTGACTGCACCGGCCGTTTTCCAGACCCACGACCTGGCTGCTGAATCCCTGACGGTGAATGAGCAGGCTGTTGCAGCCGGGGCAATGGGTGTCCTCGCCGCCCGAGGCGACCACATTGCCGGTGTAGACGAAGTGAAGCCCTTCCTTGAGGCCGATCTCCCGCGCCATGAGCAGGGTGGCGGGCGGTGTACTCGGCCGGTCAAGCATCTGATAGGTGGGGTAAAACCCGCTCACATGCCAGGGGATGTTCACTGAAATCGAGCGGAGGAAACGGGCGATCGAACGCAGTTCGTCCTCGCTGTCGTTGAGCCCCGGAATCACCAGGGTGGTCACCTCGACCAAGACGCCGAGTTCGTGAAAGAGACGGATATTCTCCAGAACCGGTTCAAGACGGGCCTTGCAGATTTTCTGGTAAAAATCACTCTGAAACGCCTTGAGATCAATGTTGATCCCATCCAGGACCGGGGCGAGGTGGCGCGTCACCTCGGAGGTCATGAAACCGTTGCTCACAAAGACATTCTCGATTCCCCGCTCCTTGGCCAGACAGCAGCAGTCGTAGGCGAATTCGTAAAAGATGGTCGGTTCGACATAGGTGTAACTGATACTGGCACACCCCGCCTGCCCGGCCTGATCGACCACCGTGGCCGGACTGCGGCCAACGCCGGAAATCTCTCCGTGGTGCAGCAAGGGGTATTGGGAGATCTGGTAGTTCTGGCAATGCTTGCACTGGAAATTGCAGCCCACCGTGGAGATGGAGTAGGAGCGGCTGCCCGGGAGCAGATGGAACATCGGCTTTTTCTCGATCGGATCGATATTCTCCGCCACCAATCGCCCATAGACCAGGCTGTAAAGCCGCCCTTCCCTGTTTTCCCGCACCCCGCACCGCCCCCGTTTGCCCGGATGAATCCGGCAACGATGGTTGCAGAGGTGGCACACGACCGTATTCGATTCAGCTGGTTGATAAAAAAGAGCCTCGTGCATGGATGCCTCCTGAAATGTTCTGTGTTTCCTGCCCCGACGGGCTTCAACTGTTATTGGAGAGCATGGTTTGCAGGTTGGTTTTCTGGTGTGTCAACTCCAGTTTCCTGCGGATGTTTTTCCGGTGAATGCTGATGGTCCCCGGAGAAAGATGCATGATTTCGGCAATCTCCTTGGTCCGTTTGCCCAGTTTCACCAGGTTGGCCACCTGGATTTCGGCCGGTGTCAGCCGGTTGAGCTTGGAGGAAAAATTGCTGGCAAAGGGAGAGGTCACCTCGCTGACATTGGCGGCAAGGATCTCCACCAGGGTGCGCTGCTCGTCGGTGAGATTGGTTTTGCGCAAACGGTTCAGCACCGGTTCAACCAGATGGGAGCAATTGGAAACCACCTGGTCGGCAAGAATCTTGCGATCCTCCTCCCGTTTCTTCAACAGCACCGTCAAGGCAACGTTTGATTCATGCAGTTCCGTGGTCCGAGACGCCACCCGCCGCTCCAACTCGTTGTTCATGTCCTGCAACTGTTCCTGAATCAGGATCAGTTCGGAAATGTCGCGGAAGCCGCCAACCAGCTTGGTGAATTCGTCGTCGATCCTGCAGAAGGGATGGATGGAGACCACCGCCGGGAACCGGTCGCCCGACTTGCGGACCAAAACCATGTTGATGGACTGCATGGCCTCCCCCTTGCGCCATCGCCCCATCTGCGAAAGCAGCAGGGGAGGACCGTCATCGGGGCAGATCAGGGACAGGGATTTTCCCAGGACCTCATCCCGGTGGTACCCGAAGAGTGTTTCCGCACCGGCGCTGAAAATGCCGATTCGGGCGTCGTCCCCATCCAGGGTGCAGACGATTAAACCGATGCTCTGCAGAGCCTGGTAGATGGACGCCAGGTTCTCCGCCTGCTCCCTGAGGCGCAAATTGGCCGTTTCCAGTTCACTGGTGCGCTGCTGAACCAGTTCTTCCAGATGATAGCGATAATGCTCAAGTTCGGTCGAGTTCCTCCGTGACTCGGTCACGTCCATCATCGCGATCCGGCATTGCCGCCTGCCAAGGTCGTTCTCAAAAACCGCCCCTTCCAGGTAAAGGTGCCGAGATCCTCCTTCCCCGTCCGGAATGAGGATCTCGCCGGTGGCCTTCTGTTCCTCGGAAAAAATCCGGGTGAAAAAACGTTCCAGCCCCGGACGCGAATCCGGGGCAACAAACCGCTCGATCAATTGGTACAGCAACCGGGTTCGATCAACCCCCAGCAACAGGGCTCCGGCAAGGTTGCTTTCCAGGACTTCACCTTTTTGGTCGACGGTGCAGTAGCCCACCGGGGCAAAATCATAAAGTTGATAATATTTTTCCAGACCGGCCTCAACCTCGGCACGTGCCAGGCGCAATTCTTCGTTCTGCCGCTCAAGTTCCTGACGCTGCGACTGCAATTCCTTCAGCAGACGGCCGGATTCAGCGGTGCCCCCCACACTCTCTGTGCGTTGGTCCGGCATATCTTTCCCTCCGTGATTGTGTCCAAGGCCCATCCGCCTCAGAGGCATGGTATGGTCGGTGTCTCACTCCGATACTACAGGCAGCACCTGCGAACACTTTTTTGTTATTAAAACAATACGTTCTCTTTTTAATATATTACAAGACCGGTCGTCTTTACAAAAAATAACAAAAAAAGTGTCCCGCCAAGAGTCGAAAGCCCTCCCTGTCGGTGTCTCAGTCGCGGCAGGGCCGATCAACGTAACGGGAATAGAGGTAGTGTCCGTATTCGTCGTAATAGTTGTAGGTATCACGACAAATCCGTTGTGGCGGCCTTGGTGGCGAATAAGCCGGTTCCATCTGGGATAGGGCGATAATCCCCAGGATTCCACCGAAAATGGCGAGGGGCACCCAGGCGTCCCGATGATCGTGATGGGAAAAATGACGATCATGGCGGGAAAAATGACGCGACCCGTCATACCCGGGCGGTGGTGGATAGGGCGGGCCATACCCGTATCCCCGCCTGCCGGCAACCCCGGAGGCAGGCACCGCAAGGACCAGCAACAGCACAACGACAATTCCACGCAGACAATTCCTTCTCAGCATATGGAGACCTCGCACATGGGTGGCTTGGAAAAAACTGAAAACGAAAAAATCCGCCCCGCCGCAACAGCCAATGACGAGACTTGAAATGTCATTCTCAGGGCTTTTTGCAGGAATGGCTGATATCTGTCCATAAAAAATACCTTAATTCCTCTGCGCATGGTAGGCTAGGTTATGTCCGTGGAGAGGTTCAGGGATAAAAAAAGCTAACCGTTTTCCATAGGTTTCAGCAAACAGAAAAAAGACTTCCCGGCTTCGCAACCAACTGTTTCATCAAAAAAATCATTTTCCCGAGACCAAAAGCCGTTAAGGAGCCCCATGCAGCACCTACTCACTTTTCTCTCCACCCTGGCCATCAGTTGCTGGCTGGGTGGCGCGGCCCTGTTCACCTTCATTCTCACCCCCAAACTCTTCGCCGCCTGTTCCCGTGATCAGGCAGGCATGATCGTCGGCCTGCTCTTTCCCAGCTATTTCCGTTGGGGACTGGCCTGTGGCGCAATCGCCCTGCTCTGCCGCCTGGCCGGACGGGGACGGTTCAACCTGGCCATGGTCCTTCTACTGCTGGCCATGCTGCTGCTCACAGCCACCCAGGCCTATGTGATCGAACCCAAGGCAGCGGCGATCAAGGAGCAGATCGCCTCCTTTGAAACCACGCCCAAGGATGATCCCTTCAGAGCCCAATTCCGTAAACTGCACGGTCTGTCGATGGCCGCCAACCTGGCGGTGATTGCCGGCGGCGTGGTTCTGATTCTCCTGGGATCCCTGTCCAACACCCCTTCCGCCGGCAACAACATCTCAAGCCAAACCCGGCAGGATATTGAATACAGGCAATGAAAACCGTCTTCGCCTTCCCGGGCGAAAAGACCGTTGCCGGAGGGGCACTCACGCATGATACTTCTGACTCTTTTTGCCTCTTCCTTTATTATAACCCTCTCCGGGGCCATGATGCCAGGACCGCTGATGACGGTGACCATCAGTGAAAGTTCCCGGCGGGGTGCGGTCGTGGGACCGTTGATGATTTCCGGGCATGCCCTGCTGGAAATTGCCCTGGTCGCAGCGCTGTTTTCGGGATGTGCCGCTTTTCTTCAGAGCGATCAGGTTGTTATCACCGTTGCCCTCGCGGGAGGGAGCGTGTTGTTGTGGATGGGAATCTCTATGCTCCGCGCCTTGCCGTCCATCGAATTGCCGCGTGCGGGAACGGAGGGAACCGGTCGGAATCTGGTGCTGGCCGGAATTGTCCTCAGCCTGTGCAATCCCTATTGGCTCATCTGGTGGGTCTCGATCGGAATGGGATATATCCTCCATTCGGCCCGCATCGGCCCGGCGGGCATCGGGGCTTTTCTCTGCGGGCACCTGCTTGCAGATCTCGCCTGGTATACCCTGATCTCCTTCGGTGTGGCACGGGGCCGGGCATGGTTCACCCCCGGGCTCTACCGGGCATTGATCGGATGCTGCAGCATTGCTTTGCTTGGCTTTTCCGGATATTTTCTCACCAACGGCCTGAAAAAGCTGATATGAGCCATTAAAAAACGATTTCTTTTCATATTCCAAAAGTTCCCGTTCATGATGAGGGGCCCGGGCCGGGCCTCGGCAGGACAACACGCTTCATTTCCTTTCCATCTCGATACAATGGATGACGAAACGAGAAACATCGTTCCCGTGACTTTCCACAACAATGGCAACAAACGCCTGCGGGAACTGCCGAAACGCTTCTTTCCCATACGCTGAAGGAAACAGCCATGAGCCACCGCCGCCTTTCAAGAATCTCGATTTTCCTCATCGGGTGCTTCGCGCTTGGAATCCTCTCCGGTCTGGGCCGGGGATACGCCTTTGCCCAGGGCACCCCCATCCGTTTTGCCCCCCTGCCCATGGAAAACCGCGAGGCCATCACCCTCCGGTTTCGCCCCATGATGCAGTATCTGGAGCAACAACTCGGCCGGCCGTTCGTGTTTGATTTTTCCGAAAGCTACCAGACCATTGTGGAAAAATTCCAGACCGGCAAGATCGATCTGGCCTATCTCGGCCCCCTGCCCTATGTCGAACTTCGGGCCAAAGATCCGCATGCCGAACCGCTGGTTCACTTCCGGGAGGCTTCGGGCAACCCGAAATACACCTGTGCCATTGTCGCCCTCGCCGATAGCCCCATCAACCTGCAGGGCCTGAGGGATCACCGCATTGCCCTGACCCAGCCGCTTTCCACCTGCGGGTATCTTTCGGTCAACGGACTGCTCCAGGAACGGGGCGGTTCACTGGCCAACAACCGCTACCGTTACCTGAACAAACACGACGCCGTGGCCCTGGCGGTCATCCGCGGGGAATTCGATGCCGGAGGCCTGAAGACGGCCATTGGCCGGCGCTATGCCCACATGGGGCTCAAAATCCTTGCCGAGACCCCGCCTTTTCCCGGATTCGGCTTGATCGCCAATCAGGAAACCCTTTCCCGGGAAACACGGGAGGCCATTCGCCAGGCCATGGTTCAGCTTGATCCGGCAGGAGCCGACAAGGCCATGCTTACCCGCTGGGGCGGATCGATCCGATATGGTGCGGTGACGGCGGCCGACGCGGATTACCAGGCCGTCCGCACCTATAAGGGACAACTCGAAATCCCCACGGACAACAGGGAATAAATGCAGCGTCTGTCGATCCCCAAAGGGCCGAGCCGTCCTTTGTTTATCATTATCGCCCTGTTTTGTTCCTGTTGTGTGGTTTTGCTGCTGTACCGGAACCAAATACAGCAGGAAAAGAGTCATTACTCGGAACAACAGGCCATCCTCGACACCGCCTATCGTGCCGCGATCCAGTCCTACCGGCTGGCCATGGAGAGTTTTTTCGACAACGCCCTCGACACCCCGACCACCTTGGAGTTGTTCCGTCGGGGAGTCGATACCTCCGGAACGGCGCGCGACCTGGCCCGGGGCAAATTGTATCGGCACCTCTATGGGGCCTATGAATCGATGAAACGGCAGAATCTGTTGCATTTGCAGTTTCATCTGGCTGACGGGACCAGTTATCTCCGCTTTCACCAACCCGACCGTTACGGCGACGCCCTGTTTGCCTCCAGACCCAGCGTCCGTCTCAGCAACAAGGAAAACCGGGTGGTCCAGGGTATGGAACTGGGAAAAATCCGTTCCGGTTTCCGCTATGTCTTTCCATTGAATGCCGACGGCCGCCATCTGGGCAGTGTCGAGGTCAGCGTTACCTTCAAAGCCATTCTCGATGCCCTGAAGGAGCTGGATCAGGGCAAGGAATACGGCTATGTACTCAACAAAACGTTAGTCGACCAATTTCTCTTTCCCGAACAGCGCTGGCTGTACAGTCCTTCCAACCTCAACGACCAATACGTGGTTGAGGATGCCGATGCCACCCTGCCCAACAGCCCGGCGCCTCTCTCCAAGACCGCCAAAATGCTCAACGGCATGCTCAACGGCATGCCGGAGGTACAGAACGCCATGCAGGCAGGGCAACTGTTGAGCATTACCGTGAAACGTGAGGGTATCCCCTACACCGTCACCCTGCTGCCGCTCAAGGATCTGGATCATCGTTTGGCCGGTTACCTGGTGGCCTACGCCAGGGATCCTCTTTGGGGGCAAATCCACCAGGAATTCATTATCCTCCTGCTCTATTCCCTGGTGGCCTTGTTCCTGATCATCGCCCTGATCTGGCGACTCAACCAACGGACCATGGCCCTGGCCGAGGAACAGCGCAAACTCGGCGCCATGAACAACGCCTTGGCAGAAGGGGTCTATGTGCAGGATATCAATGGCATTGTCGAATGGATCAATCCGGCGGCCTGCCACATGTTGGGTTACGAGGAAAAAGAACTGATCGGGCAAATCGCCCACGACCTCTTTCATCGCCATGCCGACAACGGTTTTTGTCCCAAGGAAGAATGCGCCTTTTTTTCCCAAACCAGCCATGGAGAGGAATTTAACGGCGAGGAACACTTTCTCTGCAAGAACGGATCGCTTTTGGTGATGGAGGTCAGCAGCCGCCCCATATTGCAGGAAGACAGGTTGGTGGGCGCGGTGATCGCCTTCCACGACATCACCGACCGCAAAAAAACCGAGGCGGCTCTCCGCAGAAGCGAGGCGCTCGGCCGCCGTCTGTCCACCGCCGTCGAGCAGAGTCCGGCCAGCGTGATCATTACCGACGCCAAGGGAACGATTGAATACGTCAATCAGAAGTTCACCCAGATAACCGGTTACAGCGTCCGCGAGGCCATAGGCAAAAATCCGCGTATCCTCAAGTCCGGGGTCATGCCGGAGGCCATCTACACCAATCTCTGGGAAACCATTGCCGCAGGTTTTGAATGGAAGGGCGAATTGCAGAATAAACGCAAGGACGGCACTCTGTTTTGGGAATCGATCTCCGTCTCACCGATCCGCAATGAGATCGGCATCATCACCCACTTTATCGCCATCAAGGAGGACATCACCGGACGGATGCGGATGGAGGCGGATCTTCGTGAAAACGAGCGCATTCAACGGACCCTGATCGAAAGCCTCCCCATCGGCCTGGCCATTATCGACAGCAAAACCCATGTGATCGAGGAGGTCAATCCTTTTGCCGCGGCCCTGATCGGCGCTGACCGCGAAGCCATTGTCGGTCACCCCTGCCACAAATTCCTCTGCCCGGGCAACGAAGCGTCCTGCCCGATCTCCGACCTCGGCCAGACGGTCGACAATTCCGACCGGATTATCCTCCGTGCCGACGGCACCGAGATCCCGGTGTTGAAGACGGTGCGGACCATTGCCATCAAGGGCCGGGCCAAAATGCTGGAATGCTTTGTCGATATCCGTGAACGGAAAAAGGCAGAGGAAAATGTGCGCAGCGCCAACCGCCGGTTGGGAGAAGCCCTTATCCGGGCGGGACTGCTGGCCCGGGAGGCGGAAAGCGCCAACAGGGCCAAGTCGCAGTTCCTGGCCAACATGAGCCATGAAATCCGCACCCCGATGAACGCCATCATCGGCATGACCCACCTGGCCATGCAGACCCGGGACGGCGAAAAACAGCGGCGTTTTCTCGAAACCGTGCAGCACTCGGCGGAAAGCCTGCTGGGCCTGCTCAACGATATCCTTGATTTTTCCAAGATGGAAGCCGGGCAACTCCAGTTGAATTCGGTCACGTTCGCTCCGCTTCACCTGGCCGAGGGGATCTTGACGACCCTCACCATGCCCGCCGAGGAAAAGGGTCTGCAACTGCTCCATTCCCTTTCCCCGGACCTGCCGGAGTATCTGGTGGGCGACGACATGCGCCTGCGGCAGATCCTCCTGAATCTGGTCGGAAATGCAATCAAATTTACCGATAAGGGCTCGGTCAGCCTCCAACTCACCCTTGAGGATGCATCGGCACCGGACGAACCCCGGGTTCACTTCCGCGTCAGCGACACCGGTATCGGCATCCCGGAGGGCAAGCTCTCGCAAATCTTCAATTCCTTTGAACAGGTCGACAGCACCTATGCCCGGCGTTTCGGCGGTACCGGATTGGGGCTTTCGATCTGCCGCCAGCTGGTCGCCCTGATGCATGGCCGGATCTGGGCCGAAAGCACCCTGAACAGCGGCAGCATCTTCCACGTTGTCGTCCCGCTGAAGGTCGGCCGTGCCGCGGACCTCCCTGAAACGAAACCTCTCGACGAAATTTCGTTGAGCCAGCCGGGAAAGCTGCGTATTCTGGTGGTCGACGACAACGCGGTCAACCGTGACGTGGCCATGATGCTCCTGGAGGAGGAACACAGCGTGGCCACCGCCACCAACGGTTTGGAGGCGCTCCAGGCACTGGCCCGGGACGACTTCGATATCCTGCTCATGGACGTGCAGATGCCGGTCATGGACGGCCTCACGGCTACCGGTCTCATCCGTCGCCTGGAGCAGGGAAAACCTCTTGACATCGAACTGCCCGACACAATCCCCCCGGAACTCGCTCACCGTCTCCGTGGCCGTCACATGATTATCATCGCCATGACCGCCCATGCCATGGGTGGCGACCGTGAAATGTGCCTGAAATCAGGGATGGACACCTACATAACCAAGCCTTTTCAACCTGGCCAATTACTGGAAGTGCTGCATTTCCGGCAGCCCGTCCGGCAACCGGCGGCCCTTGATTCCCCGGAGAGTATCCCCATGAACCAGACCACACCGCAAGCCAAAACAGTGCCTCCCCCCACCTCGCAAGAGGTGATGGAGTACCTGCGACAGTCCACCATGCTCAATGACGAACAAATCAAGCGTATTCTCGCGGCGGTTCAGGCCAGCCTCGTCGACAACCTGGCCAAGGCCGAAGCCGCATCCACCGATGGCGACCTCGACACCCTGATCAAGACGAGCCACACCCTCAAGGGGACGCTGCTCCAATGCGGGCTCAATGACTGGGCGGGAAAGGCCCAGTTCATCCATGATGCGGCCAAGCAGGGACAGAACCAACCGTTCATCGAACTGCTTGAGGAAATTCGCACCGGCATGTGCCACCTGATCTGAGGGTACCCTGTACGGGAAAATTCCGGCTCTCGCCATCAACTTCAAGGAGAACTGCTTTGTTGAATTTTGAATACCATAACCCAACCCGCATCGTCTTTGGCAAGAACCGGATCGCCCGCCTCGAACGACTGGTCCCGGCCACGGCCAGGGTCCTCGTCCTCTATGGCGGCGGCAGCGCCGAAAAACACGGCACTCTGGACAAGGTCCGCCGGGCCCTGGGCGACCGGCCGGTGAGCGAATTCGGCGGCATCGAGCCCAACCCCCGTTTTTCCACCCTGATGCGTGCGGTGGAAGCGATCCGCCGGGAGGGGATCGACTTTCTCCTCGCCGTGGGTGGCGGTTCGGTAATGGACGGCACCAAGTTCATCGCCCTGGCGGCCCCATACGAGGGCAACGGCGAGGATATCCTCTTCTCGCGCAGCAAGCCGGTCCGCCTGAGCAAGGCCCTGCCCCTGGGCACGGTGGTCACCCTGCCCGCCACCGGATCGGAGATGAACTCGGGCGGGGTGATCAGCCACCAGTCGGGGAAATACGTCTTTTCCCATCCCCTGGTGTTCCCGCAATTCTCCATTCTCGACCCGACCCTGACCTTCACCCTGCCCCCGACCCAGGTGGCCAACGGCATTGTCGACACCTTCATCCACACCGTGGAGCAATACATCACCCTGCCGGCGGAAGGCCGCTTCCAGGACCGGACCGCCGAAGGCATCCTCCGCACCCTGATTGAAGTCGGCAAGACCACCCTTGACCATCCCACCGATTACGATGCCCGGGCCAACCTGATGTGGTGCGCCACCAATGCCCTCAACGGCCTGATCGGCGCCGGCGTGCCCCAGGACTGGAGCACCCACATGATCGGCCACGAGCTGACCGCGATGTTCGGCATCGATCACGCCAAGACCCTGGCCATCGTGCA
>JBFWIP010000014.1:0-5264 GCA_050255935.1 Desulfobulbus sp. | reverse complement strand
ATACTCCTTGACCGGCCGGCCGTAACCGTCCACCATGACATGACCATAACCGTCATAAACATAGCGCTCCCAGCGGCAGGTCGCTTCCGGGACCCGTTCCTCGTAACCGTAGTAGGCCGGTGGCGGATACGCAGGCGGTGGCGGTGCGGTGTAGACCACCTCGGGCGATGGCCGGGAACTGACCGCGGCCAGGGTGGAACCGACCAGCAAGCCGGTCAGTCCCCAAACCAAGGCGTCCCCGCCGTGATGGTGATGGCACTCTCCGACCGCCGGCGCCATGGGCACCACGAGCAGACTGCATACAAGCGCCAAAACTGTTTGCTTGATCATGGGTCAACCTCCTCCACACTCAAGTGAACCCGGTTCAACCGGGGGATCATCTTCGTGTCGACGTAACCGCCGACAACAGACCACGACCGGTCAACTGGGGGATCGGTTTCAATGTAAAAATGTGTAAAGGCGCTCTACTCACCGGCAGGGCACAACCTTTCTCAAGCTGTCCTTGGTCCAGATGGTCTGACCGTCCGGGGTCTTGCCGTCCGTCTTCCATTCGTCCCGTACCTGCAGGCAGTAGGATCCCAAGTTGAGGATCTGCGGTTCCTTGTCTCCCGGAGCGTCACCACCGATCCGCATCAGATCGGGATCGGCAGAGGTGTAACTGGGCGGTATGGTTTTGGCACCGCACCCTGCCAGGGCTGCGGCGGCTGCGGCGCATACGAACAATGCGGCAATTTTCTTCATCGGAGTCTCCTCGCCTCGAGCAATTTTTTCTCCATATTTCCCAACAGTTGTGTTGGACACAAACGAAAAGGCTCCCCTGATCGACAATGAACAAGAGAGCCTGATTGGCAGGAGAATATACATCCCGGTTGAGAGATTTGCGACTATTTTTTCCGCAAAAAAAAGGAATTCAGAATATTTCCCTGGAAAAATCCTCGGCTTCGGGGGGCTGCTCAATCCGTTGCACCTGGTCCTCGAGATCCGCCAATTCCTTCTGCCAGTAGGCACGGGAGGCAAAATCCGGGATCACGGCCGTTTCCCCGTCTTCCATCACCTGGTGAGCGCACCAGGCGCAGTAATGGATAAAACGCATCGCCCGTAACGGTTCAATCAGGCGCAGGCTGCTCCGGTCAAAGGGGCGGAAGGTCTCGTAGCCCTCGAGGAAAAGATCAAGTTCCACCGCCGATTCTTCCGGCGGCCCGGGTAAAAGCATCCATACATCCTGTACCGGCGGGCCGACGGCCATGTCGTCAAAATCAAGCACAAAAAGTGATTCACCCGGTCGATGGATCAAATTGCCGCTGTGGCAATCGCCGTGGATGCGGATCATCTCGGTGTGCGCGAACATGGGGGTGATGACATCGATCAGCCGGCCGGTCAACCGGGTGTAAGCGGGAACGAGATCTGCCGGAAGCAGCCCGGAACGGCAGATGAAATCCACCTGGGAGGTGGTGCTCTCCGCCGGATGCAGGCGAATGCGCTCGCGAGGCATTTTCCGCGCCCCCACCATATGTATCCGACCCAAAAGCCGCCCGAGGGACAGCCATAACGCATCGTCGAACTCGTCGATCAGGCGCCCGCCTTTTTTGGGGAACACGGCAAAATACAGATCACCGCTTTGGCCCAGGGTCTGGCCGTCGGCAAAAGGCAACGGCGCCAAAACCGGGATCTCTTCATCCGCCAGTTCCAGGAGGAAATCATGCTCGTCCTGCAGGGCCCGCGCCGACCATCGGCCCGGTCGGTAAAACTTGACCACCAGGCCCCGCCCCCCGGTATCGGCAAGCTCATAGACGCGATTGATATAGCTGTTATAGGAGCGGCAGAGATTGGAGCAGGAAACGCCGAGAGCCGATTCCACCAATGCAAGGATACGTTCGGGGGTCAGGCCCTGGAAGGGACCGGGCCGGGAGAGGGGGCCGAGGTTGTCCATACGCTTCAGTACGCCTCCAAAAAAGGATCGGGAAAACCAGGATCAATCCTGGAGATAGTGCTTGCCCCAGTCACACATCTGCTGGAGGATGGGAAAAATACTCTGCCCCTTGGTGGTGAGCGAATACTCCACCTTGGGGGGGACCTGGGGGTAGACCTCGCGATGCACCAGGCCGTCGGCCTCGAGTTCACGCAACTGCTGGGTCAGCATCTTGCGGGTGGTATCGGCGAACTGGCGCTGCAGCTCGGAAAACCGCATGGTCCGTTGCGCCAGCTGCCAGAGGATCGAGGCCTTCCACTTGCCGCCCACCACCGCCAGGGTGACATCGATTCCGCAGTTGTAGACCTTTTCGCGGTAGACCAACGGATCCGCATTCGCTTGTTTCATCGGTGCTGTCTGTGTCATTGTCCCCTCTTGGTTGTCGTTCCCGTCAAATCCTTGAGGATGGCGCTGGCGCTTGGTCATGCACAAGCCGTGGCTATTGATGGCGCAGGGATTCCAACGTGTTGTTTTCCCTCGAAACCATCAAGGTTTCTTGCAGGGTACTTTGTTGCATAAAATATACTACGGCACCAATAAGTGCGTTATTGACGGTTTTTATCCTATGCCCCATTATAGGCGCAATGGAACCATTCGCCAAGGCCTTGTTCCACAACCCACCCTTCACAGAGGAGAAAATCAATGAAAGTAGTGGCTTTCAACGGCAGCCCGAACAAGAACGGCAACACCTATCACGCCATCAAGATGGTGACCGAGGAATTGGAACAACAGGGAATAGAAACCGAAATCGTCCATGTCGGCAACAAGGCGGTTCGTGGTTGCCTGGCCTGCGGCCAGTGCGTCAAGAAACGCAACGAACAATGTATCCAGAGCGATGACCCGGTCAACGAATGGCTGCAACTCATGAAGGGAGCCGATGGGTTGATCTTCGGTTCACCGGTCCATTTCTCGGCCATCGGCGGCACCATGAAGTCCTTTATGGACCGGGCCTTCTATGTTGCCGGCGTCAACGGCTCCATGCTGCGCCACAAGGTCGGGGCGGCGGTGGTGGCGGTGCGCCGTTCCGGCGGGTTGCCGACCTTCAATCAACTCAACAACTTCATCTGCTATTCCGAAATGCTGGTTCCCACCGCCAACTACTGGAACGTCGTCCACGGTACCCGTCCGGGCGAGGCGGTCAAGGATGAGGAAGGCGCACAAATCATGCGCACCCTGGGGAAAAACATGGCTTGGCTGCTGCGATTGGTCGAACACGGCAAGGGCGCCATTACCCCACCGGAGCAGGAAAAGAAAATCTACATGAATTTTATCCGCTGACCTTCATGACTGGAGCGGTGCGGCCGCAGGTGAGCATTTTGTTGCAATTGCAACAAAATGCTCGCGGAAAATGCGGAAGGGTGACAACCCGTCAATGGGCGCAGGTTTGATCCCCTGTTTCTTCCTTCAAGAAACAGAGCAGTTCTTCATTGGTCGGCTGGCGCTTGGTCCGGGCGGCATGCCGGCGCAGGTGCGGCAGCACTGTTTGCGCCCGGGCTTCGTCGATATCGACTCCGATCCGCCGGTACCCCCAGCAAACGGCATCGGTGCCAGAATGCTTGCCCAGCACCAGTTGATGGCTCCGTCCCAACTCCCGGGGATCAAGGCTCTGGTAATTGGCGGGGTCGCGGAGCAATCCGCTGACGTGAATGCCGGATTCATGGGTAAAGATGCCCGAACCGACAATGGGCTTGTTAACCGGGATCGGACGGCGCGAGGCCTCGGCCACTGCCCGGGAAACGGCGGCAAGCGACTGTGGCCGGATACCGGTTGGGCGCTGATAGAGCTGGTGCAGCGACATCACCACCTCCTCCAGGGGGGCGTTGCCGGTCCGTTCGCCCAATCCATTGACCGTGGTGTTGACATGGGTGGCCCCGCCGAGAATTGCCGCCAGGGTATTGGCCGTGGCTAGGCCGAGATCGTTGTGGGCGTGCATTTCGAGTTCGAGCCCGCAGGCACCCCGCAGCCGTTCAAAGATGGCCTTGGTGGCAAAGGGATCGAGCACGCCGAGGGTATCGGCAAACCGGAAACGGCGGGCACCGGCCCGTTCGGCGGCCTCGACCACCTGCACCAAGAAATCGGGCTGCGCCCTGGAACTGTCTTCGCCGCCGATGCAGACGTCATACCCCAAATCCAGGGCCCGGGCGGTCATGAGGGCAATCCGAGCCAGCACCCAGTCCCGGTCCCGCTTGATTTTGCGGGCAATCTGCTGATCCGAAACCGGGATCGACAGATTCAGGGTCCGCACCCCCAATCCCCGGGCAGCCGCCAGATCATGTTCGTGCATCCGGCACCAGACCACCAATCGTGCCTGCAGCCCCAATGCGGCAATGGCCCGGATCTCTTCCTGCTCCTGCCCACCCATGGCCGGGATGCCGATCTCCAACTCGGGCACACCGGCCTGGTCAAGCATGCGGGCGATATTGAGCCGCTCGTCCAGGGTAAAAGCCACGCCAGCGGTCTGTTCGCCGTCGCGGAGGGTGGTATCGTGAATAATGATTGTCTGGTCATTGGTTGTCATGCGCTTGCCTCCTTGCCTGTTCACCTCCAGGGAAGCAAAGGGCATTCCAGGTGAAGGTGCCGCGAGGAACGCCCGGTTATCCCCCCTTTTCCACGAACAAAAACAAACAACCCGGCAACGGAGAGGCGGGTGCGCAGCCCCATTCCCACCACCCCGTATCTTCATTTTTGTGCCTGCGCCCCCAATGCCCTACATTTTTGAACCACTGTCGACACAAGGCCGATCCCGGAAAAGGGCTTGCACGGCGACAGGTTTTGCACTATCTGAAACAGAATAACTGATTGATCTCGCAGAAAAACGGACCGCCGTCCATGCACAGTGGCCCGCTCCCCCCTCAACGCATGCCTTTTGGGAGTGTTCCATGTCCTGCTCACCGCTGCTCACCGATCTCTACGAACTGACCATGCTCGCCGGTTATCTCGAGGAAGGGATGACCGACAAACAGGCCGCCTTTGATCTCTATTTCCGCCACAATCCCTTTGAAGGCGGCTATGCCGTCTTTGCCGGGCTGCAGCAGGCGCTGGACAACCTGGAGGGACTGCGTTTCAGCGAAAAAGAGATCGATTACCTGCGCGGGCTGCGTCTGTTCAAGCCCGGATTCCTCGAATTTCTCAGGGACTTTCGCTTTCGCGGCACGGTGATCGCCCCACCCGAGGGGACGGTGGTTTTTGCCAACGAACCGCTGCTTTCGGTCAGCGGCACCCTGGCCGAAACCCAACTGGTCGAGACCATGCTGCTCAACATCATCAACTTCCAGACCCTGGTGGCCACCAAGGC
>JBFWIP010000013.1:0-32509 GCA_050255935.1 Desulfobulbus sp. | reverse complement strand
GCCATCACCCTGGCCCAGGAATTCGATCACACGGTGCTGCTGGTGGAGGCGGACATCCGTCGCCCGACCATCATGAAATACATGGAGATGGAGTCCCCCGTCGGCCTCACCGATTGCGTCCTCGACGGCATCGATGTCGGCGACGTGCTGGTCAAGACCGGCATCGGTAAGCTTTCCATTCTCCCCGCCGGGCGCACGGTTCCCAATCCGGTGGAACTCTTCTCCTCTAACCGCATGCAGAACCTGCTGCTCGAAATCAAGAACCGCTATCCCGACCGTTACGTCATCGTCGACACCACGCCGCTCTTGCCCTTCGCCGAGCCCCAGTTCATCGCCGGCGCCGTCGGCGGCGTTCTCTTCGTGGTACGCGAGGGCTATACCTCCACCGACAAGGCGGTCAAGGCCCTCGGTCTGCTCAAGAACCACAACCTGCTCGGGGTGGTCTGCAACGGTGTCAGCCAGGTGCACAGCGGCGGAAAATACGGCTACTACGGGTATTACGGGTACAAATAGGCGGTAACCCGATTAAATGTCGAAGAGGTGTGATGATGAATATTTCAAAATCGGCCGTAGTCCTGCTGCTGGCCGGACTCTTTGTTCCCGGTACTAGCTGGGCCGAATTCCGGGCGACTCCGTCCTTCTCCCTGCGTCAGGAGTATAACGACAATATCTTTCTGGAACGGGACAAGGAGGGGGATTTTATCACCTTTGTCCGTCCCTCCCTGGATATCCTCTGGAGCACCCGGGTTGTCGATTTGACCCTCGATCTCGGTCTCGAATACGAGAAATACTGGAAGAACAGTGATGAGGACGAGCTTCGGCCAAGCCAGGGAGCGCGCCTCGACTCTACCTTCAGCCTCTATCGCGATGCCCTCTTTCTGCGCGTTACCGACACCTACGAACGGGTGCCCATTGACGAGGGGGACAAGGGCGGGGTCGACAGCAATCTCGTCAACCTGACCGACAGCAACCGCCTGGAGATCAATCCCTACCTGCTACTTCAGCCCCTGCGCACCCTGCGGGCGCGCTTAGACTATCTTTATCAGAATGTCTGGTATCGGGAAGAGGAAGGGGACGACGCTGAAACCCACCGCTATTCGGCGATTCTGACCCAGCAGCTTACCTCCCGGATCAGCGCCGATCTCACCGGTTCCTTCACCCAGTTCCGTCCCAAGGATGCAAGCCGCTCCCTGCTAGACGACACCGGCGAAGAGGAATACGACCGTACCGATGCCGGGGTCGGCCTGCTCTGGCAGGTGAACGACCAACTCTCCCTGCGCGGCGACGTTGGCCGCGCCTGGCTTGAATACGAATACCGCGACGATTACGATTCTACCCTCTTCGGCGGGCAGGCCGACTACCAGATCTCCACCACTTTTACCGCCGGCGCCGCCTACCGGGAAGACATTTCCGCCAGCGTCGAGGACGGCGCCCGCGAGCGGAAAATGTCTTCCGCCTATCTGGCCTATGCCGACCGCACCAGCGTTCGACTCACGGTTTTTCAGACCCGGGACGATTATCTGGAAATCGACCGTCGGGATGACGGCTTGGGGGGTACGCTGAACGGAGATATCCCCATCACCAACAAACAGGGAGTGACCTGGCTGCTCAGCTACACCGATTACGAAGAAGGGGATCTGGAAGAGTACCAGCGCTACGGCGGCCGCCTCGAATTCTACCATCAGCTGCGTCTGGGCCGGCTTTCCCTCGGCTACACCTACAACCACAACGATTCGGATATCCCCTCAGAAGATTACGACAACAACATCATCTTCGCGCAAGTGTCGTTAAGGTGGTAAGGCTGAATGTAAGACTGAAGACTGAAGACTGAAGGCCGAAGGGAATCTTTCAGCTTCAGTCTTCGATCTTCGGTCTTCAGTCTCTCACCTTCAGCCTTCAGCCTTCAGCCTTCAGCCTTCAGCCTGGATTCTTATGTACGAATCTTATTTCGGCTTGACCGTCAAACCCTTTGAACTGGTGCCCAACCCGCGCTTCCTGTTCAACAGCCGCTCGCACAAGAAGGCCATCAGCTACCTCAAGTACGGCCTGCAGGAGCGCGCCGGCTTCATCCTGCTCACCGGCGAGGTCGGTTCCGGCAAGACGACCATTATCCGCGACCTGATCAATAACCTTGACGCGGACATGGTTCTTGCCATGGTCTACAACACCCGGGCCACCGCCCGGCAGATGCTGTCCATGATCAACGAGGATTTCGGTCTGGAGGTCGGCGGCAAGGACAAGGATAAGGTCAGCCTGCTGCGCGATCTCAACGATCACCTCGTGGCCCAGCATGCCCAACGGAAGCGCCCGGTGATCATCATCGACGAGGCGCAGAATCTCTCCCCGGCGGTGCTCGAAGAGATCCGTCTGCTCTCCAATCTCGAAGCGGACAACTTTAAACTGGTGCAGATCGTTCTGGTCGGGCAGCCCGAACTGCAGAAGCTCATCACCCGCCCGGAACTGCGCCAGTTGCGCCAACGCATCAGCGTCCACTGCCATCTCGAACCTCTGACCCGCGAGGAGACCGAGGCCTACGTCTACCATCGCCTGGCCATGGCCGGCAATCGCAACGCCCTGCGCTGGCAGGAAGGCACCTTCGACACCCTCTACGGCTACAGCGCCGGCATCCCCCGGCTGATCAACGTCTTCTGCGATTTCGTGCTGCTCGCCGCCTTTGTCGAGGAAACCCACGACATCTCCCTGGAGATGCTCGAAGAGGTGATCGGCGACGTCTCCTGGGATCGTCAGGTGGAAGCGGCACGCCTGCATCAGGCGTTGGCAGGGGGGGGCGGCGCGGCCGATGAAGGCATCTCCGACCGTCTCTATCGCTTTGAGCAGCGTCTGGCCTCACTCGATGCCATGCACGAGGAAGAAGGCTGGATCGCCCGGCGCCTCGCCGTTCACGAAGAGCTTCTCGAGCGCCTTGCCGACCGCCAGCATGAAGATGCCGAACGGCATGACGCCGGGCTCGAACGGATTCTGCGCCAGCTCGACGAACTGCAGGGCGCGATTGGTCGGCTCGCGCTCCAGGCGCAACTGGCACCCTCCGCGGCTCAGCCTGCACCCCTGGCCGCAAAACCTCTCCCCGTCGAGCCGCCCCCGGCTCCCAAGGCGCCCTCGGTCCCCGGCCCGTTGCCGAAACGTCGCTGGTTTGGGAGAAGGTAGGGGCGCAGCATGCTGCGCCCCTACGTGGCATCAATGGCAAAATGACGCCACACGCACAGCCCGGGCTTTCATGGTTTTTCCGTAGGGACGGACCAAGTCCGCCCGACTTGATCGTTGGATGTTGATGCATATTGGGCGCACTCGGTGCGCCCCTACCAGGGTGATTGCCGCTATCATGATTACCAACTTCCTCAGTATCGACGTCGAGGATTATTTTCAGGTCTCCGCTTTCGAGAAGGTGTCGCCGCCGGATTCCTGGGACGGATGTGACCTGCGCGTTGTCGCCAATGCCGAGCGGATTCTTGCGTTGCTCGACGGGGCCGGGGTCAAGGCCACCTTTTTCGTCCTCGGCTGGGTGGCCGAGCGTTGCCCGGAACTGGTCCGGCGCATCGCCGCCGCTGGTCACGAGATCGCCAGCCACGGTCACGGCCATCGTCGGGTCGGCACCCTCTCCCGCGCCGAGTTTCGTGACGACATTTGCCGCGCCAAGGGGCGGCTCGAAGAGATCGGCGGATCTGCGGTCCTCGGCTATCGGGCGCCGAGCTATTCCATCTCGCGTCAAACCCCCTGGGCCTTCGACGAACTGCTGGAAGCGGGCTACCGCTACGATTCCAGCATCTTCCCCATGCGCCACGATTTTTACGGCATGGCCGACTGGCCGCGCTTCGCCGGTTACGCGGTAAAGGATGCCGACGGCCAGTGGCGGCCCGGCGAACCGGTGGCGGGGGAAGCCGCGATCCTGGAGTTGCCGATCAGCACCTTGCACCTGGCCGGGAAAAATCTCCCCATCGCCGGTGGCGGCTACTTCCGCCTCCTCCCCTACGCCGCCACGCGCTGGGGACTCAAACGCATCAACGAGGTCGAGGGAAGACCCTTCGTCTTCTACCTGCATCCCTGGGAGTTCGACCCCGCCCAGCCGCGTTTTCAAGGGGCGGGCTGGAAGAGCAATTTCCGCCATTATCTCAACCTGGACAAGACTGAAGAGCGGTTCAGGCGCTTGCTCGGGGATTTCCAGTTCGGGACGATCCGTGCGGGATTGAATCTTTAAAATTTGGTTTTTAGACAGGATAAAGGCGGATAACTGCGGATAAAACCGGATAAATCATTTGAGATTTGGCTTTTAACATCCGATCTTATCCGCTCTTATCCCGTCAAAAATAGAATTTTCTAAAGGATTTACGAGGTTGTATTGATGAACATTCGGCTCGCCACGGACGCCGACCGCCATATCTGGGACGCTTACGTTCTGAATCACCCCGACGGCAGCCTCTTTCATCTTGACCGGTGGCGGCAGGCGATTGATCGGGCATTCGGCCATCCAAGTCATGCGCTGATTGCCGAAGAGAGGGGGGGCGTGGTCGGCCTGTTGCCCCTGGGGGAGATTAATAGTCGCTTCTTCGGGCACTATCTGGTTTCCGCCCCCTTCGCCGAGCTCGGCGGACCGCTGGCCGACACCCCCGAAACGGCCGTAAAACTTCTGGAGAAGGCGGCGGAAATCGGCCGGGAGCGGAATTGCGCCTATGTCGAGCTGAAGAACAGGCAGCCCCTGGACGGCCTGCCGACCAAGGATCTCTACGTCAACTTCAGCAAGGCGATCCTGCCCGAGGTCGAAGCCAATCTCGCCGCCATCCCCCGCAAATCCCGCGCCGCCGTGCGCAAAGGGATCGACGAGGGGCTGACCGCCGCCTTCGGCCACGATCAATTCGACGCCTTCTACGAGGTCATGGCCCAAAGCTACCATCAGCTGGGCACCCCGATCTTCGCCAAAGGGTTTTTCCGAGCGTTTCTCGAGGTCTTCGGCGACGACGTTGAAGTCATGGTGGTGCGCGAACGAACGGGCGTCCCGGTGGCTTGCGTGCTGACCTTCTATTTCAAGGACCGGGTCATGCCTTACTACGCCGGCTCCCTCTGGGAATACCGCCGACTTTGCCCCAACGACTTCAAATACTGGGAGCTGATGAAGCGCGCCTGCGAGCGGGGCTGCAAGGTCTTCGACTACGGGCGCAGCAAAATCGACACCGGTTCTTTCAGCTTCAAGAAGCACTGGGGGTTCGAGCCGACGCCCCTGGCGTATCAGTACCGGTTGCTCAGCGTCGACGAGATGCCCAATCTCAGCCCGGCCAATCCGAAATATCAGCGGAAGATCGAACTCTGGCGGAAAATGCCGCTCGCCCTGACCAAACTCGTCGGGCCGCCGCTGGCCAGATATCTGGCATGAAATCGAGCGTGGCGCGGGCCTTCGCGCCGCCCCTGCTGCTGATGGGGCTGATCTTCGTCCTCTCCGCCATCCCCGGCCGGGTGGAGGAGGGCATGTTTCGGGTGCTCACCGAACTCGACCCGACCTGGCAGAACCTGCTGCACCTTCCCGTCTTCGCCCTGCTCCAGTACCTCTGGCTGCGAGGCTTCGCGCTGAACGGGAAGACCGGCAAGGCCGCTGTCGTCCTGAGTTTCATCATCACCCTCGGCTACGGGGCGCTCGACGAACTGCACCAGTATTTCGTTCCCGGTCGTTACGCATCGCTCCTTGATGTACTGCTCGACGGGGGTGGCGCGGTGCTGGGAGTGTTGGGGTTTTGGGTGCTTCGGAAGATACGTGACGACAGCTCCAAAAACGTTTAAGGCCTTTTATCCACGGAAAACACGGAAGGCACGGAAGGAAAACCGAAAGGTCAAAACCTGGGTTTTAGACAGGATAAAGGCGGATAACTGCGGATAAAGGCAGGATGAATCTTTGGATTTTAGATTTTAACATCCGATTTTATCCGCTCTTATCCTGTCAAAGAAGATTTTAAAGACTTGGTTTTTGGACAGGATAAAGGCGGATAACTGCGGATAGAACCGGATAAATCTTTGGGCTTGTGGTTTTAACATCAGCCTTTATCCGCCCTTATCCCGTCAAAAAAAGATTTTAAAGGCTTTGTTTTTAGACAGGATAAAGGCGGATAACTGCGGATAAAAGCAGGATAAATCTTTGGGCTTGTGGTTTTAACATCCGATTTTATCCGCCCTTATCCCGTCAAAAAAAAGATTTTCAAGCTTTTGTCCGTGATTTCCGTGTCTTCCGTGGACATAAAAAAGGTTTGCCCGTGAAGATTCTCTATCTCTGCCACCGTATTCCCTATCCCCCCAACAAGGGGGACAAGATTCGCTCCTTCAACGAGGTGCGTTATCTCGCGGCGCGGCATGAGCTCGATCTGCTCTGCCTGGCCGACGACCCCGGGGATCTGAAGTATCGCGCCGAGTTGGAGAAGATCTGCCGTCGGGTCGAGGTCTTCCCCCTCGATCCGACCCGGGCCAAGGTGCGCGGGCTGCTCTCCCTGGCCAAAGGCAACAGCCTTTCGGCGGGCTACTTTCATCAGCGCGACATGCAACAGTGCTGCGACCGCCTGCTGCAAGAAGGGGATTACGACGCCGTCCTCTGTTTCTCCTCGACTATGGCCGAATACCTCTTCCGCGCCGCCCCTCAGAAAAAAAGTCCCAGGAGGGTCATGGATTTCTGCGACGTCGATTCGGACAAGTGGCTGCAGTACGCCGCCGAATCCCGCATCCCCCTGACTTGGCTCTACCGCCTGGAAAACCGGCGACTGGCCGACTACGAACGGGGGATTTACCGGGCATTCGACCATTCGGTGTTGATCTCCGAAGCCGAAGCTCTTCTCTTCCGCGGGATCTGTCCTGAGGCCCGGGATATCGCGGTCATCCCCAACGGGGTTGATTACGACTATTTTTCCCCCGAGCGGGAGCGCGCGCGGGTACTGCCGGTCGATACGCCGAACCTCGTCTTCACCGGCGCCATGGACTATCACGCCAATGTCGACGGCGTCCTCTGGTTTTGCCGCGAAATCTGGCCGCTGCTGAAAAAGGATTTCCCCACGCTGCGTTTCACCATCGTCGGCGGCAAGCCGACCCCGGCGGTCCTCGCCCTGGCGAAACTGGATGGAGTCGCCGTTACCGGCTTTGTCGACGACGTGCGTCCCTACTATCGGGACGCCGACGTCTGCGTGATTCCCCTGCGGCTGGCCCGGGGGGTACAGAACAAGGTGCTCGAAGCCCTGGCCATGGGCAAGGCGGCGGTCGCCACGGCCAAAGCCAACGCCGGGATTCAGGCTGAGGATGGTACGCATCTGCGCCTCGCCGACTCCCCCAGGGATTTCGCCGCCGCCGTCGCCGCCCTGCTCCGCGATCCCAGTCAGCGGCAATCCCTCGGCCGGAACGCCCGGCGCTTTGTGACGGAACGTTATGACTGGGCGACGAACATGGAAAAATTGGAAAAATTGTTGATGACGGTGTAGGGGCGCAGCTGCGCCCTTACGATAAACGACGGCCAAACAGGGCGACCCATGGGTCGCCCCTACGGGGTAAATTCATCCATGAAAATTCTCCATGTTCTCGACCACAGCCTGCCGCTGCACAGCGGTTACACTTTCCGCAGCCAGAGCCTCTTTCGCGCCCAACGGGGGATGGGGTTTGAGCCGGTGATCGTCACCTCGCCCAAGCACGAGGCCGATCTCAAAGGCCAGGCGCCCCGGCGGGAGGAGATCAACGGTTTCACCTACTACCGCAGCGGAGCCGTCCGCCAGTTTCCGGTGCCCTTCGCCGGCGAAGCCTGGCTGATGCACGTTCTCTCCCGGCGGATTCTGGAGGTGGCCAAGGTTGAGCAGCCCGCCATCATCCATGCCCATTCGCCGGTGCTGAACGCCATCCCCGCCCTCTGGGCCGGGAGCAAGCTCGGGCTGCCGGTCGTCTATGAAATCCGCGCCTTCTGGGAGGATGCCGCCGTCGATCACGGCACCTACGCCGAAGGCTCGTGGAAATACAAACTGACCCAGACCATCGAAACCATGGTCTGCACCCGCGCCGATCAGGTGGCGATTCTCTGCGACGGACTTAAGCAGGATCTGGTGCGCCGGAACATCCCCGCGCAAAAGATCACCCCGGTTTTCAACGGTGTCGATGTCGAAAATTTCCAATCTTGCCCGGTGGATGGCGATTATCAGAGGGAGTGGCAACTGGCCGGGAAGAAGGTGATCGGTTTCATCGGCTCCTTCTACCGCTACGAAGGGCTCGACCTGTTGGTCAAGGCCTTTGCCCGCATCGCCAAGGAAGATAAGGATGCCGTGCTGCTGCTCGTCGGCGGCGGCGAGATGGAAGGGGAGCTGGCGCAACTCATCGCCGGGCTCGAACTCGGCAAGCGCGTGATCATGCCCGGCCGCATCCCCCACGAACGGGTGCCCGGGGTCTACGCCATGATCGATGTCCTCGCCTATCCCCGCAACTCCATGCGCCTCACCGAACTGGTCACGCCCCTGAAACCGCTGGAGGCGATGGCCATGGGCAAGGCCCTGGTCGCCTCCGACGTCGGCGGCCACAAAGAACTGATCCGCCACGGCCAAACCGGCCTGCTCTTCAAGGCCGGCGACGAAGCGGCCTTGGCCGGTGAGCTGAAGCGCCTGCTCAAAGATGGCGAACTGCGCGAAACCCTGGAGCGCCAGGGGCGCGACTGGGTGTCCAGCCACCACACCTGGGAAAAGACCACCGCCGTCTACCGCGACATCTACGCCCGTGCCCGCGTCGCGCGGGGCTTGTAGGCTTTTGTCCACGGAAAACACGGAAAGAAAACCGAAAGATTAAAGGCTGGGTTTTAGACAGGATAAAGGCGGATAACTACGGATAGAACCAGATAAATTCTTGGGGTTATGATTTTAACATCCGATTTTATCCGCCCTTATCCCGTCAAAAAAAAGATTTTCAAGATTTTGGAGGTTTCGTGACCGAACAGGAATACATCGATGGAATGCTCACCCGTACCGGTCTATTCATGGAGCGGGCCGCGCTCGATACGGTACGTAACACCACCTTTGCCATCGCCGGACTCGGCGGGGTCGGAGCGATTACCGCCGAGCTGCTCGCGCGCTGGGGGGTGAAAAAATTCCGCCTGCTCGACATGGACCGTTACGAGGAGAGCAACCTCAACCGCCAGCTCTTCGCCACCGCGAAAACCCTGGGGCGGACCAAGGTCGAAGTTTCGGCCGAGCGCATCCGCGAGATCAACCCCTACGCCGAAATCGAGATGACCGTTGTCGACATGGTCACCAACGACAACGCCAAGCCCTTTGTCGAAGGGGCCGGCATGGTCATCCAGAACGCCGACCGGCCTTCGGCCAAGCTGCTCTATCTGGCGGCCCGTGACCTCAAGGTGCCGCTGGTCAACGGCTATGCCACCGTCACCGGCGGGCGGGTGCAGGCCTTCGACTACCGTAATTCTCCCTGCGAGAGCGTTATCGAAAAGTACTGGAACAAGCACAAGATGCAGGCCATGAAACCCCTCACCGAAATGTCGGTGGAAGAGGTCAGGGAGTTCGACCAAAAATTCGTCCACGCCACGGCGCCGTCGCTGAACTTCGTCACTAATCAGGTCGGCTGCCTCATCGTCGCCGAGGCGGTGAAGTTGCTCACCGGCCAGGGGCGCTCGGCCCAGTATCCCTGGTTCGTGGAGTTCGACACCTTCACCTGCCACATGCGCCGCCGCCACAGCCTTTCCCCCTTCGAACCGGGGAACGTCAAACGGATCAAAGGCTTGGTCGAGAAAGTGCTGAAGAAAAGCTGAAGGGCGATTTTGGACAGGATAAAGGCGGATAACTGCGGATAGAACCGGATAAGTCTACGGATTTAAGATTTTAACATCAGCCTTTATCCGCCCTTATCCCGTCAAAAAAATGGTTTGTTATGAATTATTCCGAGTTAACGGAAAAGATCATTGGCTGTGCCTATCGTGTGTACAACAACATGGGGGCCGGTTTTCTTGAGAGTGTCTACGAAAAATGTCTTGCCATTGAATTGGAAATTATCGGTTTGCAGGCCGAGTTTCAAACTCCGATAGCGGTCTATTATGCCGACCGGCAAGTAGGCAGCTTTATTGCCGATATCGTCGTCGCTGGATGTGTCATCGTTGAATTGAAAGCCGTGCGTACCTTGAACCCTGCACATGAAGTTCAATTGGTCAATTATCTTGCGGCAACTAAGATTCCTGTTGGGTTATTGATCAATTTCGGCGAGGCCAAGGTTGAAATAAAACGACGGGTGTTGGATCTGAACCATTTATAAACATGTTTTTAGACAGGATAAAGGCGGATAACTGCGGATAGAACCTGATAATTCTTTTGGTTTTCGGTTTTAACATCCGATTTTATCCGCTCTTATCCCGTCAAAAAGATTTTAAAAGATTGGTTTTGGACAGGATAAAGGCGGATAACTGCGGATAGAACCGGATAAATCATTTGGGGTCTGGATTTTAACATCAGACTTTATCCGCTCTTATCCCGTCAAAAAATCTTAAAAGACTTTGGTTTTGGACAGGATAAAGGCGGATAACTGCGGATAGAACCGGATAAATATTTGGTCTTGTGGTTTTAACATCAGATTTTATCCGCTCTTATCCCGTCAAAAATATGATTTTCAAGATTTTGTCCGTGCTTTTTGTGCTTTCCGGGGACTGAAAGAAGATTTTAAGCCCAGGGGAAACAAGGATTTGTTCGAGGGGGCATGAAGGGAAGGGCGTGGGTGAGGGGGCTTTGCCTGGGTGTTTAACTTTGAAAGGAGCTGAAATGACGAAAATCTTGACGATGATGATTGTCGGTCTGGGATTGATGGCCGGTACGGCGCTGGCCGGGGTGGCTGCACCCGACTGGAAAGAATGGGATGCCTACCCCAACGTCCAGCGCATGACTGCAGAGCAGATTCAGGAATTGTTGGTGGCCGGTGAGAAGATGGTGTTTATCTACGCCGGATACAAAACTGACAAGATTGTCTGTGGGTCGATGTATCTGCCCTATACCGCTGTTCCGCCCAACGCGAGCGGTTCGGCGGTGAACATAAGATTTCCCAAGGATACCTGGATGGTGGCCTACTGCCCCTGACCCTCGGAAGAGGATAGCGCCCGTGTGGTGCAATACTTACAATACATCGGTTACAGAAAGTCCGTCGCCGTTCGTAGCGGAACCAACGCCTTGCGTAAGGCCGGTTTTGTTCTTTGTCCCTTTGAAACCATGGCCCCCAAAAAACGTAAATGAGCCAAGCCGGAAATGCCTAATGCCCAATAGCCGCACAACCTTCGACATCGCCCAACTCGATGCCGCCTTTCACCTTCGCGCTCTTGGCCCGCGCCTTGTTCTGCGTTCACCTATGGGTGTGCCCGAATGGGATGGACGAACCAAGCGCCTGTTGGCGGCCTGGTTGCTCGGTGCGCGTGACGGCTTCGGCGCTGAGGTGAGTGTCGAGGAACTCGAGAATGAGATTCGCCGCGTGTTCGGCGCCAAATTCGCCATTACCGTTGGCTCCGGGCGCGAGGCAATCAAGCTCGCGTTACTCGGTCTGGGGTTGCAACCGGGAGAGCGGGTGGTATTGCCGAGTTTCTGTTGCTTCAGTGTCCTGCTGCCAGTGGTCGAACTCGGTTTGCAGCCGGTTCTCGCCGATGTTGGCGACAATTTGCAGATCGATCCGGCTAGCGTGACCCGGGTCATGCGCCCTGGTGATCGGGTGCTGATTGTTCCTCACCTTTTCGGAGGATTGGCCGATCTGTCGCAACTGGTGGAAATTGCACGCGCCAAGGGCGCGGCGGTCATCGACGATGCCGCCCAGGCTATTGGACGGCGAGGCGATTGGGGATGGGCCGGGCGTGGCGGCGACGCCGGTATTTTCAGCTTCGGTCTGTTCAAGCCGCTCAATGCCCTGGGCGGCGGCGCCTTGTTGACCGACGACGAACAGCTTTACGCGCGTGCCCGTCAGGCCATCGCAGGTGTCCCCTCCCGGGATATGAGGCGGGCAGCGGTGTTGAAAACCTGGTTCAAGGTTGTCTGGCGCAAAGTTACCTACCGGGTGTTTCTGCATCACCGGCTCAGACAGCAACGCACTGAAGTCGCCGGTGGCGGCCCTATCGTTCCCAACCGGCATGTCAGCCCTATCAAGGCGCTCAATGCCCGCCTTGCCGTCGCGCAGCTGGCCGGGATGGCTTCCTTGCGCGAACAGTCCGCTATCCTGGCCCAGCGATACGCCGAGGCCTTGGCCGATCTCCCCATGTTTGATGTCCCCGGCCGGGGTGCCTGTGACGGTTTCCCCCGTTTTGCGATCCGTCTGGCCGATGACCAGCCCACGGGCGTCTATCCGCCGCTCTTCGCCGCACTCCTGCGTAAAGGGATAGAGGTCCAGCCGACATACCGGCCCTTGTCGCGGCTGCTGCGCGAAATGGGGCACGAACCCCAGGGCGAGTTTTTCCGCAGTGAGATGCTGGCCGAGCGCATATTCTGCCTGCCGTTTTCTTCGCAGGGGGTTGCCGTGCCCCTTGGGACGTTGCGCCAGTGTGCCGGTTTGAACCTGAATCAGGAAAAGAGCCCCGCATGGCCTTAACCACTTTACTTTTCCTGGCGATTTTTATGCTCTGCCTGTTGGGGAGTATTTTCTATCATCCGATGTTGGGGGTGATCGGGTACGTCATAACCTATGTCGTCGCCCCCGCCGGCCAGTGGTGGGGTGTCGATCTGGCCCAAATGGGGCTACGCTACAGTTTCTTCATGGCGCTTGCCCTGATGCTGGGCATGGCGCTTCAGTCCAAAAAAATCACTTTCCCGGGCAAACTGTACGGACAAGAGACTTTATTTCTGACGCTTATCGGCTGGATTTTTCTCTCCAGCTATATCGGGCTGCCCGGTTACGACGGCGAGAATTTCGCGATCAAGCTCTTCAAGGTCTTCGTCTTTCTCTGGATGTTGATCCGCATTGTCGACAGCCGAAAGCACTATGAAATGTTTGTCTGGACGCTGGTATGGACAACGACCTATGTCGGATTCGATGCCTTGGGGGCATCCACGGCGGCTTATGGCCGACTAGATAGCGGTGTCGGCGGCTCGGATTTTGCCGAGGGCAATTTCCTCGGGGCCCATTTCGCCATGGTGCTCCCCTTTCTCGGCATTCTTTTTATGAAGGGGACGAATAAACAGAAGCTTTTTCTGGTATTGGCGGCGGTTCTGATTGTCAACGGAATTGTCCTGTGCCGATCCCGAGGGGTTTTTATCGCGCTTGTTCTGGGTACGGTCACGGCTATTTATTTCGCTCCCAAGATCTGGCGTTCCAAGATTGTCATGTTGGTGGCCCTCGGCTTGATCGGCGGCTTTTTCCTGGTGGACGAAGGGTTTATCAACCGCATGGGGCGCATCAATCCCGATATCACCAACATTGACGCGCAAGACGATTCCGCAGCCGGTCGTATCCTGGCCTGGAAGGCTGCGGTCGCCATGGCTGCCGATCATCCCCTGGGGATCGGCCAAGGGAATTTTCATCGCTATGTCGGCGACTATCAGCCCGATATCCCCGGCAAGGACACCCATAACACCTATCTGCGCGCCCTGGCCGAACTGGGCGTGCCGGGGTTGATGCTGATTGGCGCGATGATCTGGAATGCGTTCAGAATGTTGCGCGAACAGAAAAAGCGGGCAGAGGTCAACGACTTGTCGCACGATCTTCTCTTGTACGCCTATGCCCAGACGGTGGCGCTGGTGATTTTCCTGGCGGCGGGGATGTTCATTACCGAAACCTATATCGAGGAATTTTACTGGCTGCTGATGTTCCCGGTACTGCTCGAGCGGGTGGTGGATGGGCAGATGCGGGAGCGGGGTCTGGTGGATGATGGAGTGGTTGCCGGGCAGCGGGAGATTGCGGGGTTGTTCGAGGGGGAACTTACAAGGTAATGGCCAAGGATTATTCCAAGCTCTTTGATACCAGGCATCTGAATAACGACCTGAAAAAACGGTCGTTGAAAAGCGGGGCCGTGACCCTGACCTCCCAGGGGATGATGTTCGTCATCCAGCTTGCCTCGACCATGATTCTGGCGCGGATTCTGACGCCGCAGGATTACGGGATGATGGCGATGGTGGTGTCGATTACCGGGCTCGCTTCGATCCTGAGCAATCTCGGGTTGTCGACGGCGACGGTTCAGCGGGCGGAAATCACCCACGAGCAGGTCAGCACCTTGTTCTGGATCAATACCGCCATCGGCGCCCTGGTGACGGTGGTCATCGCCTCTCTTTCGCCGTTGGTGGCGTGGTTTTATAAGACTCCGGAACTGACCTGGATGATGCTGGCACTGTCGAGCAATTTCTTGATCAACGGCATGACCGTGCAGCATTCGGCGTTGCTCAATCGCCAGATGAAGTTTTATGCCCTGGCCAAGATTCAGGTGCTTTCGACCCTGATCGGCATCGCTTCGGCGATTGTCGCCGCGAAATACGGGCTGGGATATTGGGCGCTGGTGATTAACAGTGTCGTGACGTCGGTGACCAGCGTTATCGGAACCTGGCTTTCTTCGGGGTGGATGCCGGGAATGCCTCGGAAGAGTGCCGAGGTCAAGGCTATGGTCAAGTTTGGGTCGGATATTGTGGGTTTCAATATTATTAACTATTTTTCGCGGAACCTAGATAATATTTTGATTGGGCGTTTCCACGGGAGCGGGCCTCTTGGTCTTTATAGCAAGGCCTACCAATTGCTCATGATGCCGATTACTAATCTAAGAGATCCTATGAATAGGGTTGCAATGCCGTCGTTAAGTCGTCTTCAGAATGAGCCGGAAAGGTATCGTAATTATTATTTGAAGCTTTTATCCATTCTTGCCGTTGCATCAATGCCACTTATCGCCTTCATGTTTGTTTGTGCTGATAGAATTATAAGCTTAGTTCTAGGTCAACAATGGTTGGGGGCAAGCGATGTATTCAAGATTTTGGCTTTGGCTGGCCTCATTCAAACGGTTGGGAGTACACGGGGTCTTGTCCTTTTGTCGACTGGGAAAAGCAGAAAATACCTTTATTGGGGGGGGGCAAACGCAGTTTCCACTTGTCTCGCCTTTGTGATTGGAGTGCCTTGGGGGCCTGAGGGCGTAGCCATCTCTTATACGATAGCTAATTATCTTCTTCTTTACCCTTCGTTATATTACGTCTTCAAAGAAACACCTGTGCGCGTTCAGGATTTTTTCATTGGGGTGTATAAGCCTCTTTTGGCTAGCTTAATTATGGGGGGGGCGGGCTACCTCTTTTTAAATACCTTCAAAGACCTTCCCGATTTTTCTGCTCTGTTCTTCTGTTTTATTGCTAGCTTTGGGAGCTACATCTTGGCTTTGATTGCTATCGGTGGCGGAACAAAGGATATCCGAGAATATTATTCTTATGGCCGTTTGATTTTTTCTAAAAAATAATTTTTGCCGGGGGAATAAATGAAAATTTTGATTCGAGGTGCCGGTTTTGAAAATAAAGGCGCAGAAGCAATGTTGCGGGTGGTGCAGCGTGAAATCAGTAAACGAATAACCAACGCGATTTTTCACGCCACTGTATCACCGCAGGAAGCCCCTTTCGCCTACCGGTCAGGGATTGTCCCTTTATTCTATGCGCCAAGTCAGCGCATGCAGATGTTGCGCACAATCCCGTTCGCTCCCAAAGTTCCCGAATTTCTTCTTTCAAAGAAGAATCCAGATTTTGCCAGGGCGGTGAAAGTACATACCAAAGCGGCCTATGAAATCAATGCCATCGGCACTGTCGATGCGGTTCTTGATGTGAGCGGTTTCTCATACAGCGACAGTTGGGGCGTCGGCGGTTTTAAATGCGCCTGGCCCTGGCTCGAATATTGTCAGGTTAAAAAGAAGCCTTACATTTTTTTACCGCAGGCATGGGGGCCTTTTGAAGAAGTTGATGTATCGCACTGGGCTAAAAAACTCTGCAGCGCTGGTCCAATGATCGTCTCGCGCGATGATGAATCATCGAAATACCTAGCCAAACTGCAAGGCATTCCCGTTAGCGAGGTTTGTCAAGTACAAGATATTGCTTTTCGCTTTTCAGGCGATCCCGCCGCGGTGGGGCGCAGTGTTCTTGCTGGTCTTGGGTTGGGCGTGGGCCGACCTGTTATTGGTGTAGTGCCCAATATGCGGGTTTATGAACGTTCACCCGGAACCGGAGCATGCAACCACTATGTCAAACTCCTT
Organism: Desulfobulbus sp.; assembly: GCA_050255935.1. Classification (GTDB taxonomy): domain Bacteria; phylum Desulfobacterota; class Desulfobulbia; order Desulfobulbales; family Desulfobulbaceae; genus Desulfobulbus. The sequence continues at coordinate 16,329 of JBFWIP010000013.1, read as the reverse complement.
GCTGAACTGGTTGATTATTGCATTACGAAATTTGGTGTAGATGTTCTTTTGATGCCTAACGAAATCAAGGTCCCGGGTACCGGTGGGCCGGATGATCGTTTTCTGTGCAGCATCGTTGCTTCCCAAATTCAAAAGACTGAACACTGTCGCGCCGTGCGCGACTACTTTACTGCTGAAGCGGTAAAATCCGTTCTTGGCCAGCTGGATCTGTTAGTCGCCTCGAGATTTCATAGCTTGGTTTTCGCCCTCAGCCAAGGGGTGCCCTCTGTTGCGCTTGGCTGGTCGCACAAATATCAAGAACTGCTCAAGCCTTTTGGGCTGGAGAGATTTGTCGTTGATCACGACAAGTTGGATAATGCCTCCGTTATCGCCTTGGTTGACGAGGCCTGGCAAACGAAAGACGAAAAAAGAGCGCACATTCTTCAATCGGTTCCGCACTTGCAAACCCAGGTTGATACGCTCTTTGATGATGTCGGCGACAGACTTGGTAGGGCGATTAAGTGAGCATGAAGACGAATAGCATAGAAAGTGTAGTCACCGCCGGCCTCTGCACCAGTTGTGGAACCTGCGTAGCGATCTGCCCTAAAATGGCTGTCAGCATGGCAGAGACTCCCGGTGGCCTTCTCTTTGCCCAGGTTGACGATGCTGCCTGCATCGCATGCGGCCTGTGTGTGCGTGCCTGCGGCGGGGCACAACTAGCCCCGGGATTGTTGCCGGACAACATCGATCCCTTCAAGGGAGAGGTGCTTGCGGCTTATTGCGGTTATGCCTCCGATCCAGAAATCCGATTAAGAGGGCAAAGTGGCGGCGTTGTGACTGCATTGCTGTCATTTATGCTTGAATCGGGCCGCATTGACCAAGCACTTGTCAATCGTATGCCCGATGACGGTACGCTACGCCCCCAACCATTTTGGGCGCATAATAAGAAAGAATTACTTTCAAGCCAGGGGTCCAAATATTGCCCGGTTGCACTGAACACGGCAATTCCGCGGGATATTGGGAAAGACGGAAAGAAGTCGGCAATTGTTGGTCTCCCGTGCCACCTTCATAGTCTTCGCAATGTCCAGAAATTTAATGCCCATTGGGGATCTGGCATAGAATGCACCATAGGGTTATTTTGCGATCGAATTTTAGCTTTTAGCGCAATGGACTATCTGGTTAAGAAAGCAAAATTTTCAAAAAAAAACGTAATAAATTTTCGTTATAAAGATAAAACAGAAGGTGAATTTCCTGGAGATATTTGCATTCACACAAATACAGGTAAGCAAGTGCAATTGCCGTCTCGAGAAAGAGTGGCTATTAAAGACCTTTTTACTCCGCCTCGCTGTCGTCTTTGCTTTGACAAAATGAACGTTTTGAGTGATATCGCCGTGGGTGATGCATGGGGTGTCAAAGAAGGTAAAGAAGGCTTTTCCGTATTGATTGCACGCACAGCAAGTGCTTTGGCTTTGCTGGAAGCCGCGCAACAAGCAGGCTATTTGCACTTGGGTGAGATTGCTCCCGAAGGCGTTTTTACTGGGCAGGGGGTCGAGATAAGGCGCAAGCAATGGACTGCATTTACGAAAGCAAGGCAGGATCTTCAAAATCAAGTGCCTTATTTTGGTATCGAATCGAAATATGAAGATAATAACATAGAAGATATTAGAGGCTTTATATGGGATCAAATTCGTTGGCAAGACAAGTTTCTCAAAAGAAAAACAACGGAGAGGATAATGAGAAAGTTGGAATTCAATAACCTATTGAGGAAAATAAAAAATAAATTAAGTTTCAATCGATGATATTTTTTAATTTCAAAACAACCCATAGAATGTTGAGACAATGGATATTTCTATAATATTAGCAACTTACAAAAGGCCTGAAATTCTGCAACGTACACTTGCAAGTTTCAGTTGTATGGAATGTCATGACCTGAAATGGGATTTATGGGTTGTAGATAATGCCGGTGATGCTGCTACTGAGCAAGTTGTTAACAGTTGGGGAGGAAAGCTGCCCATACACTATCTTGTGGAATTAGCTCCCGGGAAAAATAACGCTCTTAACTCCGCTATTTCAAATGCTTATGGAGAGTTGTTTGTTTTCACGGACGACGACATCATTGCTACACAGAACTGGCTAGGTCAATTGTGGGAAGGCGTACAGCGCTGGGCCAATGCCTCGGTTTTTGGTGGCAGAGTCTTGCCGGAATGGCCTGCGGGGTACGAGCCTCATGATCTAAATAACCCATATTTAATTGGGGCTTATGCTATTGCAAATTGGGATTCACCTGAAGGGGAATATGATCCGAAAAAACTTTTTGGTGCCAATATGGCAGTGCGAAGACGGTTGTTTGATGAGGGGTGGCGTTTTGATAGCTCAATTGGCCCAAGTCAAAAATCTAATTACATCATGGGGAGCGAAACTGAATTTGTGCTTCGCCTTGTCGCAGCTGGACACCAGCCTATTTATTTGCCAGAGGCTCTTGTTTACCACCAAATCCGCCCAGAACAAATGAGTTTCAATTGGTTAAAGATGCGCGCCTATCGGGCTGGCCTAGGTTCTGTTGTCGTTGATAATGGAGGTGAACTATGCGGTTCTGAAATTTTTGGAGTTCCTCGTTATCTGTACCGCCGCCTTTTTGAGTGTGGTCTTGATTATTTTTTTAAGATGGCATTAAAGAGCGCGAGTAGGGTTGAGGCTGGGATGAGGTTCCATATGTTGCGAGGGGCAATTGCTAGATATAGAAAAATTGCGAGGGGTGAAAATGTCTAGACAACCATTGGCAACGGTAATTATCCCATGTTTTAATGCTGCCCATACTCTGCCCGAGGCCATCGCTTCTGTTCAGTTCCCTGGATCTGAACCCGTAGAAATCATCATTGTGGATGATGGTTCAACTGACAACATCAAAGAAGTTGTAGAACCACTCTCAAAACAGGGTATTGCCCGCTATATTTTTAAGGAAAATGGTGGTGTGGCTTCGGCGAGAAATCTGGGTTTGAATCTTGCCCGCGGTAAATACATCACGTTTCTTGATGCCGACGATGTGATGTTGCCGGATAGTCTTCGTAGTAGGCTAGATGTCTTTGAGAGATTCGAACACTTGGATGTCGTTTTTGGTGATTATTATTTAGATAGCACTGAAAGGTCTAGTGAAGAAAATAGTGTCCCCGTTTTATCGGCACTTGGTTTCCCTAAAATCGCTGCCAAATATATCGAGAAGCAAGACGGCGATCTTTTTTTATTGAACAAAAATTTTCATCATTATTATTTGCGTGCGACACCGCGCCCCATTTGGACTGGTGCGGTAATGATTTCAAAAGACATTGTCAATAAAAGAGGCCTGTTTAATACTCGTTATTGTATTGGCGAAGATAACGATTATTGGCAAAGGCTCATTCTGTGTAGCCAGGTCGGGTATGTGAACAGACCTGTGGCTCGCTACCTTCACCACAGGAGCTCATTGACAAAAAATACACTTAGGGCCATAGATGATGAGATTGATTATAATAATTCAATTTCAAATTTCATAAAAAACGATTTTTTAGAATTTGGTAAAGATTACTTCTTTGTTAAGAAAAAAATTGGAGCCTGTTTTTTTGAAAAGGCATATTTTTTATACAAGCAGAAGAATTTTAAAAACTCTTTATGTTATTCAGGAAAATCAATCATCGCTTGGCCTTTCAGTTTTAAGACGATAAAGATCACAATTTTAAGTTTATTTAAATTTGTTGTAAATAGAAAAATAAATTATTAAATCAATTGTCTTCTTTATAAGGGGATTCAATGGATAAGTTGGTGAGTGTTGTTATCCCATCGTATAATTATGGGAAGTTTTTAAAGCAAGCCTTTGATTCTGTAGTCAATCAGACGTATGCCAACTTAGAGATTATTATTGTTGATGACGGTTCTTCTGATGATACTCAAGAGATCGTTAGGCCGCTTGTCGAGAGTTTTAACAATCTAAGATATATCCGTCATGAGGCCAATAAGGGCCTTCCTGCTACTCGAAATACGGGGATAAATGCTTCGAATGGCGAATATATCGCTATTCTCGATGCCGATGATGAATGGTTGCCTGAAAAAATCCAAAAACAGGTTGAGTTTTTGAATGCAAATCCTGATATTGGGATGGTTTCTTGCGGCTATCTCTTGAAGGATACTGTGAAGGGTATCGAAAGAGAGTACCTTCCTGCTGACTATGGTGGTCACGACGATTTTCTTGAAAATCTTCTTGTCAGAAACGTTTTTTCCGGCGGGTCCGGGGCTTTGATCCGGAAAGAATGTTTCATGGAGGCCGGTCTTTTTGACACTAGCCTTCGTTATTGTGAAGACTGGGACATGTGGTTAAGGATAGCGCGGTATTTTAAAATAAGTTCATTGTCTGAGCCATTATATGTATTATATGAACATGGCTATAATATGAGCCATAAGATTGAATTGATGAAAGATTATAGGAAAAAAGTTATCTCGAAGAATCTTCCATTTTTCATTGAAAATAAACTTTACCAAAAATCTATTCTAAATAAAGCTTATTCTTATTGTTATCTTGATACCGCCAGAGGCTATAATAATCTCAATCTGTCGAAGTTCAAAATATTCGAGAACTGTTTAATTGCAATTGTTTGTTATCCATTTAAATCCGATGAAAAAGACAATAAATACCAGTTGTTGTTAACGGCTATTTTGCCGCAATCAATTTTCAATCATCTTAGAAAATTTCGTAATATTTTTTGTCGCTAGGTGTTCAATGTAAGTTCTTTATCAAGGAGGCCTTTATGCAATATTTCTGGGACTGGGCTGTTATGCCTCTTTTGCTCAGTCGCAAAGAGTACCGGATTCTTGAAGTCGGTGCTAGTCTTGGGCACAACACAGAAAAAATCCTCGCGAGCCTGCCACTTTCCAGGGTGACGGTGGTTGACCCCTGTTTTGATTATGATCTGGTGCATAAATTCAAAGATAACGAAAGGGTAAGGGTGGTAAAGGGGAAGTCTCTCGAAGTTTTCCCCGGTCTATCGGAAACTTATGACGCCATCCTTCTTGATGGCGATCATAATTTTTACACTGTTTTCAATGAACTCAGGTATATCGAAGAGAAGGGCCTTCTTGCTCACGAGGGCATTGTTTTGCTGCATGACATCGGCCCACCTTATGGTCGGAAAGATCTTTTTTATGATCCTGAAGCCATGCCCGCTGAAGCCAAGGTTCCTGAAGAGCGGCAAGGCGTTCTCACCGGTGTCGAAGAGTTTATGAAATGCTCAAATGCAAATTGGACGCTATTGAAATGGTCGGCCGAACACGGACTGGGGTGTTTGTTTAAAAAAAATGGCTTTATTCCGTTAATCTCTCTTCGGTCAAAGATCTGCTTTTGGCATGGAATTCGGTGGAAAAATAGAGTGTTGCGCCTACTTGGGTTGAAGAGCCCAGATCTTGGGCGTTGGGGTAAGGCGAAATAGTATTCCTTTCTTATCGGGTGGGATTCGGGGTTATGGCAGAGAAAAAAGCTTGGGACATCGTGCGATCTTCCGGGATGGCCGGCACCGGGAATTGGGAAAAGTTTGATCTTCCACTTGGTTTGATTGTAAACGCTGCCCAGACGTGGCGACAGAAGGTTGAGGGAGTGGAGAAACCATGGCTTTGTTGGAATATGAATGATGCTTGGTGTCTACTCCAGCAACGCCTAATTCGTGAGGTTGGATGGACTCCCGTTGTTGGATGGGATCCTAATTGTGGGAAATCTGTCCCCCCTCTGGTTCCTGGTGCCATTGCCATCGATTTCAATGAGGGGCTTAATTTGCAGGCCCTTTGGCCTCATGTTCCTTTGGAATTCGCCTTTTTGTGGTGCGACAGGCTTGCTTTCTGGCACGCCGATCTGCTTGTGCCGCTGCCTAAACTGCAAGAGATTGTCGCCCGATTTGAAACGCTTAAAGACGGTGAAATGACAGCCGTTCTCGATTACGGGGGCCGTCGCAATCTCCTGAAATATCGCACCCATCGCTATTGGGAATTGCTCGGTTGCACAACCCGGGGCGCCAGTCGCGATCTTTTCGATAAGGGTTGCGGTTGGTGGCGACAGTTTTGGGCGCATCCAAATTGCCCCAGTGAAGCCGAAAGGCACCGGCGAAAGAAATACTATTACGATCAAGGCGTGGGCATCATGTATTGGAAACGACGCTATGGCGGGAAGGTTTATCCATTAAAATTAAAGGATTTAGTTTCCGGCCATTTTTCGGAAATTGGTGCCAGGCAATATAAAAAAGGCGCCAGTAAAGCAGAAGAACTGGAGATGAATTTTGACCTTAAGCAGTCAGCAAAAAGCATGGGGTTGGAAGACTTTCTTTAATAATGTTCACGGGATTCCCTTTTGAAAGTTCTTGTTTTCACAACGGTATATCCGAATTCCTGCCAACCTAATCTGGGGGTTTTCGTGCGCGAGCGCATGGCACGCGTAGCCCGGTTGTGCGACATGCGGGTGGTCGCGCCGGTGCCGTGGTTCCCTTTCGCCGGATTGCTGAAAGAGAAATACAAGGCTCGTCCGCCCGTGGTGGAGATTCAGGATGGGGTGACGGTTTATCATCCCCGGTTTTTTCTGATCCCCGGTGTTTGCAAATGGTTGGACGGTTTTTTTCTGTTCCTCTCTTCCCTTTGGCTGGTGGCCAGGCTACGCCGGGAATTCGCCTTCGAGCTGATCGACGCGCATTTTTCCTATCCCGACGGGTTCGCGGCGGTGTTGCTGGGCAAGGTCTTCAAAGTCCCGGTCTCCATCACCCTGCGGGGTACGATCAATCGCCTGATATATTTTCGCGCTCGGGGGCCACTGCTCAAGTGGGCGTTGTGTGAAGCCGACCGGGTTTTTTCCGTGTGTCGCTATCTGGCCGATCTTGCCTTGCAGAACACCCCCGGCCTTGACGAGAAGAAAATCCGAGTGATTCCCAACGGTGTCGACCTCGGCAAATTCCAGATTTTGGACAAACTCGATTCGCGGCGGTTCTTGGGCTTGCCGGAGGGGGCGCCGGTTCTGGTTTCGGTCGGCGGACTGGTCGACCGTAAAGGGCATCATCGGGTGTTGGAAGTACTGCCCGAACTGTTACGGCAGGTGCCGGATCTGGTGTATGTGATTGTCGGTGGGGGAAGCGTCGAGGGGAACAACCGGGATCGCCTCGAAGGCATGATCGCCAGGGCGGGGCTGACGGAACGTGTGCGCTTTTCCGGCGAAATTCCCCACAGCGAGGTCAACCGTTATCTTAGCGCGGCCGATATTTTCGTGTTACCGACCCAGTTCGAAGGTTGGCCGAATGTTTTTTTCGAGGCCATGGCCTGCGGGCTGCCGGTGGTGACCACCGACGTTTGCGGCAATGGGGAGATCGTGCGGAACGGCGAAAACGGTCTGCTGACTCCCTTTGGCGACCGTCAAGCCCTGCGGGATGCGCTGAGTCAGGCTTTTTCCACGGATTGGGATCGCGCGGAGATCATCCGCTACGCCCAGAGCCGACCGTGGGAAATGGTGGCGAAAGAAGTTCACCACCATTTACGAGAAATGATGAACCGCCCTTCCTCGCCCAACGCCTGATCGCCAACGGCCGCAAGGCATGTGAAAAATACACCGCCGTCCGGGTGCGCGAAATTCTGGAACCGTTGTTGACGGAGGTTGTTGCCCGGTAGGGGCGCACCGATGTGCGCCCGTTTCGGCGGGGTACGAATATGGTGAAGGGCGCACGTCGGTGCGCCCCTACGGCGGGAACCGGGCTCGTTGGGTTCGATTATCGCCGGGTTCAAATCCGCCGTCACCAAACGCATCAACGCAATGCGTGATAACCCGGGGGGGCCGGTGTGGCAACGGAATTATTACGAACACGTCATCCGCGACGAACGGGATTTGCACGCGATCCGGCAATATCTCGCCGACAACCCGGTGAAATGGGAATTGGACGCCAACCATCCGGCACGGTTGTGACGACGATTAACGTCGTCGGGGCGACCCGAATTGGCGATGGGCATGGGATTTTGATGTAGGGGCGCACCGACGTGCGCCCGAACCCGGTCGGTCGGAGAAAACCCTGGGCGCACGTCGGTGCGCCCCTACGGAAAACAAACATGGCAACCACCAACGTCTTCCTCACCATCGACACCGAGCACAGCATCGGCGGGGCGTTCGCCGATCCGGCGCTGAAGCCCGTCGGCAACGACAAGCGCATCTTTGGGCGGATCGGCGGCAAGGACTACGGTATCCCCCTGCAAATGGAGATCGCCGAGCGCTTTGGTCTGAAGCTGGTCTTTTTCGTCGAGGTCTTCAATCGCCATTTCTTCGGCGCCGATGAAACCCGCCGGGTGGTCGAAAGCATCCTGCGGCGCGGGCATGACGTGCAGCTGCATCTGCATCCCAACTACCTCAATTTCACCCTGGCCCGCCCCCAGGATCTGACCTATTCCGACCTCTGCGCCGACTATCCTCTGGCGCGGCAGACGGAAATGCTGGCCGAAGCCAAGGAAATGCTCATCGACTGTGGCGCGCCGTCGCCGACCGCTTTCCGCGCCGGCTGTTTCGGCGCCGACGAAGCGACCCTCAAGGCCTTGGCCGCCAACGGCTTCTTGCTCGACAGCTCTTATAACCGGGCTTGCCTCGGCGGTCCCTGCCGGCTGCCGGACTGGGGGCTGAACGATCTGGCCGAGCGGGAGGGGATTTTCGAGCTGCCGGTGACCAATTTCATCGAGCGCGCCGGGCTGCGTGCTCGCCGTCTCATGCCCCTGGATATCAACGGCGTCAGCTTCGAGGAGATGCGCCGGGTGCTCGACGCCGCCAGGCAGGGCCCGGGGCCGCGCAATGTGACGGTGATCCTGCACTCCTTCAGTTTCCTCAAAGCCTATGACGTGCAATATCGCCGGGCGCGTCCGCGCCGGGAGGTGATCCGCCGCTTCGAGAAGCTGTGCCGGTTTCTGGGGGAAAACGCCGGGGATTTCTCGGTGCGGACCCTGGACGGGTTGACCCGGAACGACCTGGCGGAAATGGCTCGCGACCGCTGCGACACCTTCCCGCCCATGCCGCCCCATTTGAGCCTGGCCCGTTTCGGTGGGCAGTTGTTGGACCGGTTGTAAGGTCGTCGGGGAAATCCGATTTTGACGTAGGGGCGCAGCATGCTGCGCCCAACCCGGTTGGTCGGGGAAAACCCAGGGCGACCCACCGGGTAGGGCGACCCACCGGGTAGGGCGACCCACCGGGTAGGGCGACCCACCGGGTAGGGCGACCCACGGGGTCGCCCCGACGTGGCGGCAACGGTGAAACGGCGGCGATTTGGGCCCGGTTGTCGCGGGGTACGTCATTGCACCAGGGCGCAGCATGCTGCGCCCCTACATGGCGGAAACGGTGAAACGGCACCGATGCGCGCCCGTCATCCCCAACCATGAGGATTTTGCCTTGTCATCACGACCCATTCACATCATGCACGTTCTCGGAAATTTCGGCATGGGCGGCGCCGAGATGGGGGTGGCGCGCCTGGTTCAGGGGTTGTCCGGGGAGGAGATGCGCCATTCCCTCGCGATTCTCGGCGCGGATCGTTCGCTGCTTGACGAATTGCGGTTGGAACTCCCCTGCCACGCCCTGGGCATCCGCGGGCGCAGCTACATGGCCTTTCGCCCCCTGGCCGAGCTTTTCCGCCGGGAACGGGTCGATATCGTCCATGTGAACAATCTCTCTCCCTGGCCGGACGCCGCCCTGGCGGCCAAACTGGCCGGATGTCGTTGCGTCGAGACCTTTCATGGCGTCGAGCAGGGGCTGATACAATTCTCGCTGCCGCGCAAGCTGCTCTTGCGCGGGGCCTTTCGCCTTTCGGACCGGGTGACGGCGGTGGCCGCCGAGGCCGCCGAGCTGCTGGCCACCCTGACCGGCATCCCGCGCGCGGCGGTGGCGGTGATCGCCAACGGCATCGACACCGAACGCTTCGCTCCGATTGCTTCCGCCGAGGCTCGGCGGGCTTTGCGCCGGGAGAAGGGCCTGCCGGAAGAGGGGCTGCTGTTCGGCTGCGTCGCGGCGCTGCGGCCGGTGAAGAACCATCGCGGTCTGCTGCGCGCCTTCGCCCAAGCCGTCACGGGCCCTGCCGCTGACGCGCATCTGGTGTTGGTCGGCGATGGTGGGCTGGCCGGGGAGTTGTGCGCCTTGGCCGAAACCCTGGGGATCGCCGAGCGGGTTCTTTTTCTCGGGCGGCGGGCGGATGTCGCCGAGCTTTTGCCCTGTTTCGATGCCTTTGTCCTCAACAGCGATACCGAGGGTCTGAGCTATGCCGTTCTCGAGGCCATGGCCTGCGGCCTGCCGCTCATCGCTACGGCGGTGGGGGGGAATGTCCGGCTGGTTCGGGATGGGCGTCAGGGGTTGCTGGTCCCCGTTGGTGACGGAGAGGCCCTGGCGGCGGCGCTGGCCCGGGTCATGGCCGAACCGGATTCGTTGGCGGCGATGGGTCACGAGGCCCGGAAGTTGATCGAAGACGAATACGGCCTGACGGCGATGTTGGCCCGCTACCATAACCTTTACCGCGAACTCGCAGGATGATTCCTCCATGAAGCCATTGCGTCCGGTTATCCTCGGGGCCTTCGGGCCGCCGACTCTTGCCTGCATCCGTAGCTGGGGGCGGGCGGGGCTGGCGCCCGGTCTGATCGCTGTGCAGGGGCCGGGCGAGCCGCGTCCCGCCTCGAAGTATCTGGCCGGATCGGTTTGCCTCTCCCGCGACGATCTCTATACCGAGCGGGGGCGGGAAAATATCGTCCGCTTTCTCGGCGACTTCGACGCCTCGGGGCTGACCTGCATCGACGAGAATATCGCCCAATGGCTCAACGAGCAGCGGCCGAATCTGCCCGCGAGCATCCCCTTGTGGCTGCCCCCCGCCGATATGCTGCGCCGGGTGCTGGACAAAGCGGCGCAGATCGAAGCGGCGCGGCAAGTGGGGCTGAACGTGTTGCCGACCTATCTTTTTTCGACTTGCGATTTTACCGAGGAAATTCCGTCCGACCATTTCCCTCTCTGCCTGCGGCCGTCCGCCCCCGGCGTGGTCGAGCCGACGTTTAAGGTGCAGAATGTTGCTTCGGTGGTCGAGCTGCGCGGTTTTCTTGCTTCCATGGAATTTCGCGGGCCGGTGATCGGCCAACCCTTTAAGAATCTGCCCAATCTCGTGGTCCACGGCACCCGCACCGCCGACGGCGAGACCCTGGGGATGGCGGGTTTTCTGGTGGAGCGCAAGTTCCAGGGGGTGACCCTGACCCTGCGGCCGACGGCGCTGAGCGATGACTTCAAGGCCCGTTGCGCCGCCTTTACCGAGGCGATGGATCTGGTCGGGCACTATCATTTCGAGTTTCTAGCGGATGGGGCGACGGGGGAGAACCATTTCCTCGAAATCAACCACCGCTTCGGCGGCACCACCGCCAAGGTGCTGGTCTGCGGTTATCCCGAACCGCTCTATGCCCTGCGGGCGCAAGGGTATGACATCCCGGTGCCGGCGACGGTCCGGTCAATGACCGTGTCGAGTCTCAAAGCCCTGGGGAAAAGCGCTTATTTCGCTCTGCGTGGGCGTCTGACCGCTCTCGACTACCCCGAGGAATCGACGCCCCGCCGTCTCTGGTCGACGGTGAAGTGCCTGGCGACCTGTCGGGACGAAGTCCTGGCCCGGGACGATCTGCCGGGAAGCGTCGCCTTTTACCTGGGCGATATTCCCGCTCGGCTGAACGGCGCGACGTCATTGTGCCGCAAGCTGTGGACGGCGATCCGCGCCAAGTCGAGTTGAGCCGCACTGCCGGCGCCTTCGCCCCCGACCGGAAAGGAACGGACGACGCCATGACCTTTGTCGGAAAAAGCTTTCATCTGCTGCGTAATCTGTTGGCGCTTTTCGGTCTGCTCTGTCTGGTCGGCGGGCTGGTCGCGGCGGTTCTGCTGCTTAAATCCTACCAGTTGCCCCCCCGTGTTCTGGCCATGAAGGTGCTGGAAAAGACCGGTCTCGACGCCTCCCCGCTGCTGGCCGGCATGGTCGCTCCCGATCCGCTCAAGCCGTCCGGGGTGCGGTTACCCCCTTACGACGATCCCGCTTGGGCGGGACCGGGGGCGAGCAAGGGGCGGGCCTTGCCGCCGTTTTATTATTCTCCGGACGGCCGGGCGGTGCCCGGTCTCTGGCTTGGGCCCAAGGAGGTCGCGGCCCATGTGCGCCCGCAAGGCCTGCGCGCGGTTCCGGTGTCGACTGCGCGGGAGCTGATGCAGGCGATTAGCGGCGCCGAGCCGGGGGACGTGATCACCCTGGCGCCGGGAAGCTACCGCTTCGATACGCGCGGCATCGGGATCCAGCGCGCCGGAACGGCGGAATGGCCCATTCAGGTGCGGGCCGAGGTTTTGGGCCAGGTGCGCCTCGAATTGAACAGTCTGGAGGGGTTTGTGGTCGACGCTCCGTTCTGGGTCTTTGAGAATCTGGAGATCGAGGGCGTTTGTAAAAATCACGGCTCTTGCGAACATGCCTTTCATGTGGTCGGGCGCGGTCGGGGCTTCGTGCTGAGAAACAGCCGGGTGCACGAGTTCAACGCCATGATCAAGGGCAACGGGCTCGACAGCCGCGAGGGGGGGCGGAACTTCCCCGACGGGGCGCTGATCGAAGGGAACAGCTTTTATAATTCAACCGTTCGCGATACCAGCTCGCCGGTGGTGCCGATCGACGCGGTGGGAGTCGACGACTGGACCATCCGCGAAAACTTTTTCGCCGACTACGCCAAGGGGGGCGGCGACCGCATCAGCACGGCGGCCTTCATCAAGGGGAACGCCTCGCGCGGGGTCTTCGAGAACAACCTGGTAGTGGGGGAATATGCCCATGCCGGGGGGGTGCGCCTGGGACTTTCCTTCGGCGGCGGGGGGACGAGCAAGGGGGCGTCGCGGCAAAAGGACAACACCGTTGAGCATACCGACGGCATCATGCGCAACAACGTCATCCTCTATACCAGCGACGTCGGCATCTATCTCAACAAGTCGCGCAATACCCAGGTGCTGAATAATCTGCTCTTTAAAACCTCGGGAATCGACGTGCGTTTCGACGAGTCGACGGCGGTGGTCAAGAACAACCTGCTCGACGGCAAGATCCGCGAGCGTGACGGCGGCTTCGCGCTGATGGAGAACAACCTGACCCTTGCCGGAGGCTTGTGGGGAAAATCCTTTACCGACCTCTTTGAAAATCCCGGCGAAGGCCGTTTGAAGCTGGTCGATGCCCGCCCCCTCGCCGGCAAGGGGCTGCCCAACGAACATGTCCGCTTCGATTTTCTGAACGCCCCCCGCAAGGAGGCTCCCGACCTCGGCCCCTTTGAATTGGTGGACGGCGAAGGTGGCTGCGATCTTTTTGCGCTACCGCAAGCCCTCAAGTGAGTCGCCGGGCGAATCTTTTAGGTCCACGGAAAGCATGGAAAGAAATCCGAAAGTCAAAGGCTGGGTTTTGGACAGGATAACTGCGGATAAAGGCAGGATGAATCATTGAGGGTTTGGGTTTTAACATCACATTTTATCCGCCCCTATCCCGTCAAGAAAGATTTTCAAGATTTTGTCCGTGATTTCCGTGCCTTCCGTGGACAGGAAAAGATTTTAAAGACTTTTGGTCCACGGAAAACACGGAAAGCACGGAAGAAAACCGAAAGTCAACGGCTTGGTTTTAGACAGGATAAAAGCGGATAACTGCGGATAGAACCGGATAAATCTATGGGCTTGTGGTTTTAACATCAGATTTTATCCGCCCTTATCCCGTCAAGAAAGCTTTTAAAGATTTTGTCCGTGATTTCCGTGCCTTCCGTGGACAGAAAAAAGATTCTAATGCCTTTACGTCCGTACCGTTGTCGCCGCCCTCGATTTTCTCTTCACCGGGATTTGAAGGGGTGAGGGGCGATGTCCGTTCCGCAATCATTTCTCCGCTTCTGTTTTGGCGCTGAATTAGGTACGCTAAAAAGACTGGAGGTGCCCATGCATATTACCAACGACATCAAGCCCGTAACCTATCTGAAAGCAAAGACCGCCGAGCTGCTCAAACAGGTCAATGAAACCCAGCGGCCGGTGATCATCACTCAAAACGGGGAAGCCCGGGCGGTCTTGCAGGATGCTCGCAGTTACGAGGAGATGCGCAACGTCATCGGTCTGCTGAAACTTGTTTCCCAGGGGGAAGCGGACGTGCGGGAGGGGAAACATACCGCCCATGACGACCTCTTCGAGCGCCTGGAAAAGGAGCTGCAACGCCGATGATCCCGAGTTTTCGGGTGGTCTGGACCCATACGGCGGAACGGGATCTGGTCGGCGTCATCGACTATATCGCCCTGGACAGTCCGGGCAATGCATTGCACATCCTCAAAAAGATCCGCCGGCAAGTCGATGCCCTCAAGGATCATCCCGAGCGCGGCCGAATCGTTCCGGAGTTGCAAGCGCAGGGCATCGGTCAGTATCGCGAACTGATTGTCGACCCCTGGCGGATCGTTTTTCGCATCACGGAGGGGAGCGTCTATATCCTGGCGCTGCTCGATGCCCGCCGGAATGTTGAAGATCTTCTGCTGCAACGGTTGGTTCGGTAGTCAGAGAACCGATCTATTCCTGTCCACGGAAAACACGGAAGACACGGAAGAAAACCGAAAGGTCAACGGCTGGGTTCTGGACAGGATCAAGGCGGATAACCGCGGATAAAGGCAGGATAAATCCAGGGTTTTGATTTTAACATCAGACCTTATCCGCTCTTATCCCGTCAAAAAAAGATTTTAAAGGCCTTTGTCCACGGAAAACACGGAAGACACGGAAGAAAACCGAAAGGTCAACGGCTGGGTTCTGGACAGGATCAAGGCGGATAACTGCGGATAAAGGCAGGATAAATCCAGGGTTTTGATTTTAACATCAGACCTTATCCGCTCTTATCCCGTCAAAAAGCTTTTCAAGATTTTGTCCGTGATTTCCGTGCCTTCCGTGGACAGATTAAGATTTTCCCCGGTTTTGTTCGCAGCTGAAAAACCCTCAGGTATTTATCTTTAACGGCTGCGTGCTATCATATTGCTATCATGTTGGAGGTCGTCATGCCTAACATTCTGGTTCGCAATCTTCCCGACGAGGTCGTGGAGGAACTCAAGCAACGGGCCCGGCGCCACAATCGCCCCTTGCAGCAGGAAGTCAGCGATATTCTCATCAGCAGCGCCCGTCTGGGGCGAGATGTCGCCCACCGTGCCGCAGCCATTCGGGAGCGTTTGCTGGCCAGGGGCGGGAATTTTTCCGATAGCGTCGACTTGTTGCGGGAAGACCGTGGTCGATGATCCGGGTAGTCGATGCCAGTGTGCTGATCAAGGCCTATATCCCCGAAGCCGGTTCAGAGCAGGCGGGGACGTGGGTCGCCCGGGTGGAGGAGGGGGCCGTGGAGTTGCTGGCGCCGGATCTGATCTATCCGGAGACGGGCAACATCCTGTGGAAGAAGGTGCGCCGGGGCGAGTTGACCGAAGCCGAAGCTCGGGAGATTGGCGCGGCCATTGGGTCTTTGCCGCTGCGCATCGAAGCAGGGCGGACTCTCCTGCCGTTGGCCCTGGATATTGCCCTGGCGTGTGGAGTCACGGTTTATGATGCCCTGTACGTGGCGTTGGCCGGTGTTTACGATACCCGTATGTTGACGGCGGACGGCAAACTGGTCGCCCTGCTGGAAAACACCCCCCTGGCGGGGCAGGCGGAACTGCTGGCGTGACGTAGACCTGAGCCCGGCCAAAGTCGATTGCATCTTTTGGTCCACGGAAAACACGGAAAACACGGAAGAAAACCGAAAGGTCAACGGCTTGGTTTTGGACAGGATAAAGGCGGATAACTGCGGATAGAACCGGATAAATCTTTGGGTTTTGGATTTTAAAATCCGATTTTATCCGCTCTTATCCCGTCAAAAAAGCTTTCAAGATTTTGTCCGTGATTTCCGTGCTTTCCGTGGACAGATCAGGTTTGTCGAATTTGCTCGTGGGGTGGTTATCGGTCAGCGAAGAGCAGAATTTCGCAATCGTTGCCGGCGGCTTTTTTCAGCTCTTTGTCGTTGGTGATGAAACCCCGTGCGCCGGCATGTCGGGCCGTGGCGAGATGAATGGCATCGGGGGTGCGCAGTTGGTGCGTGGCGCGCAGTTGCGCGGCGGCGGCGGCGATCTCCGACGATAGCGGGATCACCCTCAGGTTGGGATAATGGCTGAGAATGTGCGTGACGTTTTCGGCCAGTTGCGGCTGCCCGGCGCGATAGGCCGGAACCAGGAGTTCGGCGAAGACCAGCGAGGAAATGACCGCTGAAATATCGCCGCCTTCGATCTTTTCGAAGAGGGTTCTGGCGGCGGCATAATAGGTGGGATGGCGTTCGAGGTAGT
>JBFWIP010000012.1:29458-34692 GCA_050255935.1 Desulfobulbus sp. | reverse complement strand
GAGCAGTTGCAGGTCGGCCCGGTGAACAATATCCAACTGCTCTATATCCTGCTTGATCGCGGCTTGCTGTTTTATTCCCATGTGATCAACTGGGCCCATGGCCGCCGCGACTACGAACAGATGCCCGGCCTGTTGCAGCAGTCGGGGGGGAAAGCGGGGTTTACCAGCCGCTGGAGCCGGGAGGAGCGCGCGGTGTGCGAACGCTTTTTCCGGACGATCCAAAAAGGGCATGAGGGCGAAATCGAGGAGGCCTCGGTGGCCTTGCAGGACCTGCTCCGCGACCAGTTTCTCGAAATCGCCGAAGATCGGGCCGGTGGTGGGGATGGGGAGGACAGGCGCGCCCTGGTGCCGGTCGAACGCTGAGCCCGCCTGTCGATTCGCTCCTGTTTTTCCCTTGTTTCGCCAAGGGCTTCTCCGGGGACCGAGGGCTTTTGGGAACGCCTTGTTTTTCCCAGGAAATACAGATTGAAGTCCATTGATTTTGCGGTACAATACCTCTGACTTCTATTCACTCAGACATGTTGTCCCATGGAGGTTATATGAACAAACAGAAGGGAACCTCGACCACCAATCATGCCTATTCATCCATCTTTCAGGGGACTGGGGTGGAGGACTTCAAGAAGTGCATTCAACATCACCTGGTGAGCTTTCAGGGACGCGATCCTGAGCGGGCCGGTGATCCCGACGTCTACCGGGCCCTTTCCTACGCCCTGCGCGACGTGCTCATGGAAAAATGGATCAAGACCCAGAAAACCTTTTATGCCGGGAAGATGAAGCGGGTCTACTACCTCTCGCTCGAATTTCTGGTGGGGCGCTCCCTGGGTAACGCCATTCTCAACATGGGATTACTGGACGAGGTCACCCAGGCCCTGGAGCAGCTGGGATATGATCTGGAACTCCTGCGCGAGTGCGAAGAAGACGCTGCCTTGGGCAACGGCGGCCTCGGACGGCTGGCCTCCTGCTTCATGGATTCCATCGCCACCATGAAAATCCCGGCCTATGGTTACGGCATTCGTTACGATTTCGGCCTGTTTCATCAAAAGATCGTGGACGGATACCAGGTCGAAACCCCGGATTCCTGGCTGCGGCTCGGTTCCCCCTGGATGTTCGAGCGCACCTCGTTTATGTACCCGGTCCAGTTTTACGGGCATGTGACCGCCACCACCGACAAGAACGGCCATTACCGCGCCCACTGGACCGATACCCAGATCGTGATGGCCATGGCCTGCGACATGCTGGTGCCGGGTTTCCAAAACGACCATGTGATCAACATGCGCTTGTGGCGGGCCAAGGCCTCCCGTGAGTTGGATCTGCGCTCCTTCAATGCCGGCGACTATATCAGCGCGGTGGAGAGCAAGGTGAAGTCGGAAACCATCTCCAAGGTGCTTTATCCCAGCGACGATATCAGCGAAGGCCAGGAACTGCGGCTCAAGCAGCAGTATTTTTTCGTTGCCGCCACCTTCCAGGACATTCTTCGACGTTATCGCAAGGAAAACGAGACCTTTCATGATTTTCCCAACCAGGTCGCGGTACAGCTCAACGATACCCATCCGGCGATCGCCATCCCGGAACTGATGCGGTTGCTGTTGGATATCGAGGGGTTGGGCTGGGAGCAGTCCTGGGATATCTGCGTCAAAACCTTTGCCTATACCAACCACACCCTCATGCCCGAAGCCCTGGAAACCTGGCCGGTGGATATGTTTGGCCGGGTCCTGCCGCGGCACCTGGAGATCATCTACGAGATCAATCGCCGCTTTCTCGAGGAGGTGGCCATCTGCTATCCGGGGAATGTGCGCAAACTGCAGGAGATGTCGTTGATCGACGAAGGACCGGTGCGGCGGGTGCGCATGGCCAACCTGGCCATCGTCGGCAGCCATTCGATCAACGGCGTGGCGGCCCTTCACACCGAGTTGTTGAAGAATTACCTGTTCCGCAACTTTCACGAGATGTATCCGCAACGTTTCAACTCCAAAACCAACGGCATCACTCCCAGGCGCTGGCTGCTCAAATGCAATCCGGGCCTGGCCGAACTTATCGGTGATCAGATCGGCTATGACTGGGTGGTGGATCTGGAAAAACTGCGGGATCTGGAACCGTTGATCACGGATCCTGATTTCCTGGAGCGTTGGCGGCAGGCCAAACTGGTCAACAAGAAACGGTTGGCCCGCTTCATCGACTTGGCCTGCGGCATCAAGGTCAATCCAGACACCCTGTTTGATATCCAGGTCAAGCGGATTCATGAATACAAACGTCAGCTCCTCAATGTGCTCCACGTGATTCATCTGTATCAACGACTGCTCACCCAACCCGAAAAACCGGCGATTCCACGGACGATCATCTTCGCCGGCAAGGCCGCACCCTCCTACCACAAGGCCAAGCTGATCATCAAGCTGATCAACTCGGTGGGGGCCGTGGTGAACAACGACCCGCGGATCGGTGATCGGCTCAAGGTGGTTTTTATTCCCAATTACTGCGTCTCCCTGGCCGAGCGGATCATGCCGGCAGCCGATCTCTCCGAGCAGATCTCCACCGCCGGTACCGAGGCCTCGGGCACCGGGAACATGAAATTTGCCCTGAACGGGGCTCTCACCATCGGGACTCTGGACGGCGCCAATATCGAGATTCGGGAAGAGGTCGGAGAGGAAAATATTTTTATTTTCGGCATGACCGCCGAGGAGGCGGAATACGAGAAGAAGTGCAAGTCACGCAAGCCCTGGCAGATTTGCGAAAATAACGCCGACGTCCGCAATATCATCGATGCCATCCGCGGCGGGGCGTTCAGTTCCGGCGATACGGAGTTGTTTCAACCGCTGGTGGACGACCTGCTCAGCGAGAACGACCCGTATCTGCTCCTGCTCGATTTGGAATCCTATCTCCAATGCCAGCGGTCGGTGGAGGAAGCCTACGGTGATCAGGATAACTGGACCCGGCGTTCAATCCTCAATGTGGCACGGATGGGCAAGTTCTCCAGCGACCGGACCATCAAGGAATACGCCGAGCAGATTTGGGATGTACCTGTGGGAGACCGGCACTGAGTTTTGCCGGTCAAGGGATCTGCCCCGGGGAGCAATGCCCCCTGGGGCAGCTTTTACTGGAGCGAGCTATTTTTTTATGAAACAGCTGCTGTAGTGCTTGAGTTCGGCGATTGATTCCATGATATCGTCATAAGCCAGATGATTGCATGACTTGGGATACGGGGGCAGGTTCGGGGCCCAGAGGCGGGCCAATTCCTTGAGCGTGCTGACATCGATGTTGCGGTAGTGAAAATACCCTTCGAGTTCCGGCATGTACAGGGCGAGGAAATGGCGGTCATGCCAGATCGAGTTGCCGCACATCGGCGAGGTCCGCGGTGCAACCCATTTCCTGATGAAATTCAGGGTTTCCACCTCGGCCTGGCGGCAGGTGTGGCAGCTCTGCCGCACCCTATCGAGCAAACCTGACTCCTTGTGGTGCTGGCTGTTCCAGGCATCCATGGAAGTCAGCACCTCTTCGGGCTGATGGATGGCAATGATCGGGCCTTCTGCGAGAATTTCCAATTGCGAATCAGTCACAATCGTCGCCATCTCCAGAATTCTGTCGACAAAAGGGTTGAGCCCGGACATTTCCAGATCAATCCACACCAAGTTGTTGTTGTCTTTTGCCAAGCCCAGACCTCTTTGACCGTATTCAAACGGAATAATATTCTTGCCTTACTGGACCACAGCTTGCATTCGAATTCAACTTTTTTTCTCCCCTGAAGCGGTGAATCAGGCAAAAGCACCACCCCGTTTTCCTGCCTCGCTCCGCAGGAAACCGGTTTGCTCGATCTGTGGCCGACGGTTTGGTGCAGCCGAACCGGTCAGGCCGCGACTCTTCCGGCGCTGCCGAGAACAGCGCTGTTCTTGTGCATGATCATTTTGATCAACTCTTCGCGGGCCGGGCCGAGATATTTGCGGGGATCGAACTCTCCCGGTTTTTCGGCAAATATTTTCCGGATAACCGCGGTCATGGCCAAGCGGCCGTCGCTGTCGATATTGATCTTGCAGACTGCCGAGGCCGCGGCTCGGCGTAATTGCTCCTCGGGAATGCCGGCGGTGTTTTCCATCTTGCCGCCAAATTGATTGATCATGGCTACATGCGCCTGAGTGACCGAAGAGGCGCCATGGAGGACGATCGGGAATCCCGGTACCCGTTTTTCTACTTCCGCGAGGATGTCAAATCGCAACGGAGGCGGCTCCTGCCCCGGCTGCAGCTTGAATTTATAGGCGCCGTGCGAGGTGCCGATGGAAATCGCCAGGCTGTCGACACCGGTCTGCTCGAGAAAACGTTCGACCTCCTCGGGCCTGGTATAGGAAGAGTGCTCGGCGTTGACCTCGTCCTCTATGCCGGCGAGCACGCCGAGTTCGGCCTCAACCGAGACCTCATGGGCATGGGCATATTCCACCACCTGGCGGGTGAGGGCGGCGTTGTCGTCAAAGGAGTGGTGGGAGGCATCGATCATGACCGAGGAAAAACCGGAGTCAATACAGTCCTTGGCCAATTCGAAGCTGGATCCGTGGTCGAGATGGAGGGCGATTGGAATCGCCAGGCCGGTTTCACGGGCCAAGTCCACCGCCGCGGCCGCCATGTGGGGGAGAAAGGAGGTGCCGATATAATTGCGGGCGCTGCCCGAAACCTGGAGGATAACCGGTGACGCCGATTTGGCGCAACCGGTGACGATGGCCTGCAATTGCTCCATGTTGTTGAAGTTATAGGCCGGGACGGCGAATTGCTGCTCCATGGCCTGACGGAACATGTCCTTGGTGTTGACAAGCCCCAACTCGGTATAATGCCTGTTTTTCATGATATGCTCCTGGCGCAAGAGAAAAGAGTGCCCCCACAGGGGGAAAGACAAAGGGCGGAATTAAACATTATATAGTATGAAATTGTAATCCTCAGCCGGTCAAGAGCAAGGAAAAAGAGACGTTCTCCCTGTTGCAGTGAAGACTTTTTTCTTGCCGGATCAATATGATGGGTCTGTAAATGCCTTGTCGGGCATATTGCGGCAACCATGGATGGATCCGCCCCCGTACTTTTTTCCGATCAAGGAGCGTGCTATGATTAGAATTCCGGTTCACACCGAAAAGGCCCCCGCTGCTGTCGGGCCCTATTCGCAGGCGATTGCCACCGATTCCCTGCTGTTCACCTCCGGTGTCATCCCCATTGATCCACGAACCGGGAAAATCCCGGAGGCTGATATTGAAACCCATGCCCAT
>JBFWIP010000012.1:0-29358 GCA_050255935.1 Desulfobulbus sp. | reverse complement strand
CCCCGCTGCTGTCGGGCCCTATTCGCAGGCGATTGCCACCGATTCCCTGCTGTTCACCTCCGGTGTCATCCCCATTGATCCACGAACCGGGAAAATCCCGGAGGCTGATATTGAAACCCATGCCCATTTGGTCCTGAAAAATTTGGGGGCCATTGCCGAAGCTGCAGGCACCGATCTTTCCAAGGCGTTGAAGGTGACCGTTTTTCTTGCCGACATCAACAACTTCCAGCGGGTTAACGCGGTTTATGCTGAGTATTTCAAGGAGCCTTTCCCCGCACGCAGCGCTTTTCAAGTGGCGGCCTTGCCGCTTGGTGCGGCGATCGAGATCGAAGCGGTCATCGCCCTGTAAACCGCTGCCTTGCTCATGGTCACTCACGACCATTTTGTCCCAATTGGACAGGATTCCACAAAAACAGATGTTCGCAATGGGAGGGAATTTTGCGCAATTTCGACAAAATGCTCACTCGAGGGCAGTCCGTCCGGCGCTCTCTTCGGCGGTCTTTGGGCAAGGAATGGGGCCTGCTCTGATTCCTTGCCCAAAACTTTGAATCCGACACCGCCTGAACTGAGGGGAAATGCGGGCTAGTCCGCCGCCGTCAGGGGAAAAATCAAAAGTGTTTAGTTCGATCAGGGGGTTAGCGTTCTGGCATGCTCGTAAAAAGTGTTTGACAGCCCGCGGCTTTTGCAATAGATATTACCCACTTTACGTCAGCTCGATTTTGTCCGTTTTCTGAGAGGTTGGGTCGTCTTGAGCGGCGTGCCGGTTGGAAGCCTGCTTGTATCATGGGTAAGGGGATGTTGTGTAGTATCGGCCTGGCCGGTTCCTTTGCCCTTTTTTTTTGAAGACCTCAAGGCTTGTTATCGCTTGAGCGCAATTTCTTATTACCCTGAACAAAGGAGGAGATGGTGGTCTATTCATCGATTGAACTCACCTGTACCGATGGAATTGCAATTCTGACCTTTAATCGCCCCAAAGCCCTCAATGCCTTGAATACCTCGTTGCTCGAGGAACTTTCCCACGCTCTCAGCACCATAAAAGTCGATGAATCCATCCGGGTGCTCGTGCTCACCGGTGCCGGTGAAAAAGCTTTCATCGCCGGTGCCGATATCAGTGAAATCAATACCCTGTCGCCGCTTGGCGCCAAAAAATTTGCGCAAACCGGACAGGACGCCATCAGCCAGCTTCAGGAATTATCCATTCCGGTCATCGCCGCGGTCAACGGCTATGCCCTGGGCGGCGGCTGCGAGATGGCCCTTGCCTGCGACTTCATTTATGCCTCGGAAAAGGCAATCTTCGGCCTGCCGGAAACCAACCTCGGCGTTATCCCCGGTTTCGGGGGCACCCAGCGCCTGCCCCGCCTGATCGGTGCCAACAGGGCCAAGGAAATGATTTTCACCGGCAAGCACATTACCGCTGCCGAGGCCAAGGAAATCGGGCTGGTGAACAAAATTTTCGCCCCGGAAGAATTGCTGGTTGCCGCCACCGAAACCGCGAAACTGATCGGCTCCAAGGGAAAAGCCTCTTTGTGTGCGGCCAAGCAGGCCGTGAATCAGGGGCTGAATACGGACCTGAGAACCGGGCTTGCCATTGAGCGCGACGCCTTTGCCCTCTGCCTGGCCAGTCCGGATGCCAAGGAAGGGACCGGCGCTTTTTTGGAGAAGCGCAAGGCGGTTTTCACCGGTGGATTGAACGATTGATTGCGGAATCTTTCTTACGACAAGGAGCACAAGTGCTATGAACGAAGTTGTGATTGTAAGCGGCAGTCGGACCGCCGTGGGGTCCTTTGGCGGCAGTCTGAAAAATACACCGGTGGTGACTCTGGGCGCGACCGTCATGCATGAAACCCTGCGCAAGGTGGGCCTGCGCCCTGTCGCGAGCAGGGAGATGATGGCGGTTGGCCCGGAAAAGCTCAAGGATCAGGGCGCACTTGAATTGGAGCAGAAATACAACACCTGGGATGCCGGCGCCACGGAGATCACGATTGACGAGGTCATCATGGGCAACGTGCTCCAAGCTGGACAGGGCCAGAATACCGCCCGCCAGTCCATGGTCCAGGCCGGTATCGCCAAGGAGACCCCGGCGTTCACCATCAACAAGGTCTGTGGATCGGGCTTGAAGGCCATTGCCCTCGGTGCCCAGTCGATCATGACCGGTCAGGCCGAGGTGGTCCTTGCCGGGGGGCAGGAGAACATGAGCATGGTGCCCATGGCCATGCCCAAGGCGCGCTGGGGCTATCGCATGGAACTGACCGGTGTGGGCGAGGTCTATGACCTGATGGTCTTTGACGGTCTCTATGAAATTTTTTACGGGTATCACATGGGGATGACCGCTGAAAATATTGCCCGGCTGTACAATATCAGCCGCGAGGACCAGGACCGGTTGGCGGCGCTGAGTCATGCCCGCGCCCTGCAGGGCATTCGTGCCGGCCTGTTCAAAGAGGAGATCGTGCCGATTACGGTCAAGGCGGGGAAACAGATGGTCAGCTTCGAGCAGGACGAGCGTCCCATGGAAACCTCGATGGAGAAGATGGCCAAGTTGAGACCGGCCTTTGCCAAGGATGGAACCGTGACCGCTGGAAATGCCTCGGGCATCAATGACGGGGCCGCCTCAGTCCTCCTGATGAGCGCGGACAAGGCCAAGGCCATGGGGCTCAAGCCGCTGGCCAAGATCGAGGGGTTCGCCTCCGGCGGCCTTGATCCCGCCTACATGGGGTTGGGTCCGGTGCCGGCGATTCAGAAGGCCCTGAAACAGAGCGGCAAGACCATCAACGACATGGACATGATCGAGTTGAACGAGGCCTTTGCCTCCCAGGCTATCGGCTGCATGCTCGAACTTGGTATTGATATTGAAAAGCCCAATCAACTCGGCAGCGGAATCTCCATGGGCCATCCGGTGGGCTGCACCGGTGCCCGGCAGATGGTGACCGCCATCCATCAGATGCAGCGCCAGCAGTTTGCCACCGGGTTGATCAGTATGTGCATCGGCGGCGGTATGGGCATGGCCATGGTCATCAGCAATCAATAACGACGGATATCCTGCCGATCGACCTGATCGGTCAACCTTTTTGCGTATTGGACAGGGAGTGCAGCAATGGAAGTAAAGACATTTGGAGTAATCGGTGCCGGCCAGATGGGCAACGGCATCGCCCAGGTGGCGGCAACCAGCGGTCTTTCCGTTATCATGAACGATATCAAGCAGGAGTTTGTCGACCGCGGCCTGGCCACGATCACCAAGAACCTGCAACGCAGTGTCGACAAGGGCAAGCTGTCTGCGGAAGTGAAGGATCAGATCCTGGCCCGGATCAAAACCAGTACCGACCTGAAGGATATGGCCGCCGCCGATTTCGTGGTCGAGGCCGCCTCGGAGAACGAGGTCATCAAGTTCAAGATTTTTGAGAGCCTGGAAGAAACCTGCGCACCGCACGTCATCCTGGCCTCCAACACCTCTTCCATCCCGATCGGGCGGATTGCCTCGCACACCAAGCGGCCGGACAAGGTCATCGGCATGCATTTCATGAACCCGGTGCCGGTGATGAAGCTGGTCGAGGTCATCTGCGGTCTGGCCACCTCCAAGGAAACCCTGGATGTCACCCTGGAACTGACCAAGCGCATGGAGAAAACACCGGCGCAATCCAACGATTTCCCGGGATTCATCGCCAACCGGATCCTGCTGCCGATGATCAACGAGGCCGTTTACAGCCTCTATCACGGGGTGGGGACCAAGGAGGATATCGACACGGTGATGAAGCTGGGCATGAACCATCCCATGGGCCCGTTGGCCCTGGCCGATCTGATCGGTCTGGATACCTGCCTGGCGATCATGAACACGCTGTACGAGGGCTTCTGTGATTCGAAATACCGCCCCTGCCCGTTGCTGCGCCAGTATGTGGAGGCCGGCTGGCTGGGCCGCAAGAGCGGTAGAGGCTTTTATACCTACGAATAAGTTCGGTCAAATCGGGACGTTGTATGGATGGGAAGGCTTTTCAGGATCAGTATCCCGACGATTACGCCCACTGCTTCGGCTGTGGGCGGTTGAATCCCGAGGGATTCCATCTTAAAAGCTACTGGGATGGCGAGGAAACGGTCTGCCGTTATACGCCGGAGAGCAAGTATACCGGCGGCTATCCCGGTTTCCTCTACGGAGGATTGATTGCCTCGCTGATCGATTGCCATGCGGCCGGAACCGCGGCTGCGGCGAAGGCCAGGGCCGAGAACAAGCCGATATCCCGGTTTGTCACCGCTTCCCTGCAGGTCGACTACCTGAGCCCGACGCCGATCAACACCGAGTTGGAAATACGCGGCCGGGTGGTGGAAATCAAGGGGCGAAAAGTTATCGTCGAGCTGAAGGTGAATGCCGAGGGCGTCACCCGGGCCACCGGCAAGGTGGTGATGATTCAGCTGAAGCAGTCGTAGCTGAAAGAGTGGGGCCACAACGGTGCGTTTCCCGTGAAGCACCGGCAAGACGGGACCGGTCCTGCTGCCATGGGCGGGTGGCGAGCCGGGAAGTGTGCAGTTGATTGGAACGCGTCATGGCGTGGTCAACATTGTCGTTCATGCAAAAAAACGCGGAAATGAGGGTTTGTCCCTGTGTGATTAGTTTTTTAGTAATGCATAATTTCCCGATTTTTGGTTTTTTGCCGGAACCGGCAACATTTTGGAGCAGGAAAAAGATCCTTTACTATTTTTGGGGGAGTTGCACATGAATTTTGAGCTGACAGAAGAGCAAAATCTTATCCGTGACATGGTTCGGAGTTTTGCGGAAACAGAAGTTGCGCCGTCCGCGGCAGAGCGGGATGAAGAGGAGCGTTTCGACCGCGCCCTCATGTTTGATCGGCTGGCCGAACTTGGCTTGACCGGGATTGTCTTTCCGGAAGAGTACGGCGGAGCCGGGGCGGATTATATCAGCTATGCCATCGCCGTCGAGGAGCTTTCCCGCGTGTGCGGTTCCACCGGTGTCACCCTGTCCGCTCATCTTTCCCTGTGTGCCAACCCCATTTACATGTTTGGTACCGAAGAGCAGAAACAGAAATTCCTGGTACCCCTGGCGAGCGGCGAGAAAATCGGCGGCTTCGGCCTGACCGAACCGTCCGCGGGTTCCGATGCCGGCGGGACGAAAACCACCGCCACCAAAGACGGCAATGAATGGATCCTGAACGGCTCAAAAATTTTCATCACCAACGGCGGTGAGGCTGAAACCTATGTGGTCCTTGCCCGCAGCGACAAGAACGCCGAAAAGCATCGCGGCATCAGCGCCTATATCGTTGAGAAGGGGACTCCGGGATTCTCCTTTGGCAAGAAAGAGAAAAAGATGGGTATCCGCTCATCACCCACCATGGAACTCGTGTTTGAGAACTGCCGTATTCCGGCGGAGAATCTGCTGGGCCAGGAAGGCCAGGGTTTCAAAGTCGCCATGAAAACCCTGGACGGCGGCCGCATCGGTATCGCCTCCCAGGCGCTGGGCATCGCTCAGGGCGCCTTGGATGCCGCGATTGCCTACACCAAGGAGCGCGAGCAGTTCAACAAGTCAATCGCCGCCTTCCAAGGCGTTTCCTTTCAATTGGCCGATATGGCCACCCAGGTCGAGGCGGCCCGCCTGCTTATCTACAATGCCGCCTATCGCGCCAGTGCCGGTTTGTCCTATTCGCAGGAATCGGCCATGGCCAAACTGTTTGCCTCGGAAACGGCGATGCGGGTAACCACCCAATCCGTGCAGCTGCATGGTGGTTACGGGTACACCCGGGAGTTTCCGGTCGAGCGTATGATGCGCGATGCCAAGATCACCGAGATCTATGAGGGCACCAGCGAGGTTCAGCGCATCGTTATCGGTGCCGCCCTGACACGATAACTGCTGCCGGTTATCCGGTTGTAGTATCTAATTCGTAGAAATTACACAAGAAGAGAGGAACAGCGCAGGCTGCCTCTCTTCTTGTGTGCTAGCATGGACGACAACCTGTGTTGAAAGAGAGCAAGGGGGAGCTGAATGGAGTTTACCCGTGAAATTTATTGGAATGTCGGTCATGGGTTCACTACGCTGGCGCCCATGTACCTGTTGTTTCTGGTGGCTGTGGCGGTCTTGGTGGCTGGATTCCGCAAGCGGATTCAGGTCTACCGTTTAGGACAACCGCTTGACCGCACCGACCAGCGTGGCGAGCGGGTGAAGGAAATGCTGAACAATGTGCTCCTGCAGACCAAGGTCTCCCGGGTCGAGGGGGCCGGCACCGCCCACACGCTGTTTTTCTGGAGCTTTTTTGCACTGTTCATCGGCACGGCCCTGATCGTTCTCCAGGCCGATTTCAGTGATCTGTTGTTTGGCATCAAGTTTCTCAAGGGCAATTTTTACCTGCTTTTTTCCCTTGTGTTGGATCTTTCGGGTCTGGTGGCCATCCTCATGCTCATCGGCCTGTTGATTCGCCGCTACGTGGTCCGTCCCGAGGGATTGGTCACCAAGAGGGACGACGCCCTGATGCACTGTGTGCTGCTGGCCATCCTGGTTACCGGCTTTGTCATTGAAGGCGCACGCATGGCCGTCACCGAGTTGGGAACGCCGCTGGCCGCCTGGTCGCCGGTGGGCATGGGCATTGCCACCCTCCTTCAGGGGATGGGCGAATCAGGGCTGCGTTCACTGCACGCCGGACTGTGGTGGCTGCATCTGCTTTTGGCGCTTGGTTTTATTGCCCTTATCCCGTTCACCAAATTCCGTCACATCGTCACCACCAGTGCCAATGCCTTTCTCGCTGATCGCGGTCCCACGGGCAAATTGAGCACGGTCAATCTCGAAGATGAGAGCGTGGAGAAATTTGGGGCCAGCGAATTGGGCGACCTGCACTGGAAGGATATCTTCGACGCCGATGCCTGTACCTTGTGCAAGCGCTGCCAGGATCGGTGTCCGGCCTACAACACCGGCAAGCCGTTGTCGCCGATGCAACTGGTCAACCAGATCGGGGAGATCGCCTTTAACGATCCCCAGGCCAACCTGATCGATACCATTGGCCGTGATGCCATCTGGGCCTGTACCACCTGCCGTGCCTGCCAGGATATCTGCCCCGCCAATATTGAGCATGTGGGCAAGATCATCGAAATGCGACGGAACCTGGTGCTGATGGAGGGCGAATTCCCGGGCGAAGAGGTGATGTCCGCCATGGAACAGACCGAGGTCAACGGCAATCCGCTGGGCATGGGCTATGCCTCCAGGGGGGAGTGGGCCGAGGAGTTGGGCATCAAGCCGCTCGCCGAGGATCCTGAGGTCGATGTGCTCTATTTCGTCGGTTGTTACGCCTCCTTTGACAAACGCAACATTGCCGTGGCCAGGAGTTTTGTCCAGCTTTGCCAGAAGGCGGAGGTCAAACTCGGCATCCTCGGTAAGGAGGAGAAGTGCTGCGGCGAGCCGATGCGCAAGATGGGCAATGAGTACCTCTATCAGACCCTGGCCATGGAAATGGTCGAGTTGATCAAGGGGTACGGGGTCAGGAAGATCGTGACCACCTGCCCGCACTGCTTCAACACCCTGACCAAGGATTACCGGGATTTCGATTTTGAAATCGAAGTGGTGCCGCATGCGGTCTTTCTCCATGATCTGGTGCAAAGCGGACGGTTGCAGCTGAACAACGAGGCCTTTGAATGCACCTACCATGATTCCTGTTATCTCGGCCGCCATAACGACATCTACGATGCGCCGCGCGACCTGATCAAGGCCGCCGGTGGCCGGATCAGAGAGATGGGAAAGAACCGTGATCAGGCCTTCTGCTGCAGCGCCGGTGGCGGCCGGATCATGGCCGAGGAGAAACTCGGGGAACGGATCAATGTCAAACGGGTGCAAATGGCGCTGGACACCGGTGCCGGCCAGTTGCTCTCCAACTGTCCCTTCTGTCTCACCATGTTTGAGGATGGGATAAAAGGGGCGGATGCCGAAGATAGGCTCCGGCCCAAGGATATTGCCGAGATTCTCGTCGAACATGTGGCATGATCTCGGATAAACACAGATGACTAAGAACCCACATTTCGCTTTTTTGCTGGAGGGGGAGCAATGAAAATACTGATTTGTATCAAACAGGTTCCGGATATGGAATCGAAATTCAAAATCAATGGCGAGGGCACCTGGTATGACCGTGCCGATCTTGCCTGGCGGATGAACGAGTACGACGAGTATGCTGTCGAGCAGGCCGTCCGCCTGAAAGAGCAGGTCAAGGATGCCGATCTGACCGTGCTCTGCATAGGCCCGGACCAGGTCAAGGAAACCATGAAAAAAGCCTTGGCCATGGGGTGCGATCGCGGGGTCCAGGTCAATGATCCCGACTCCTACAAACGTGAATCCATGGAAATCGCCGCCATGATCGCCGGCTTTGCCAAGGACAAAGGCTTTGACATCATCTTTACCGGCATGCAGTCCCAGGATCGCGGAAGCGCCCAGGTCGGGGTGATGGTGGCGGAAATGCTGGGCATGGCCGCGGTCACCACCATTGTCGACTTTGCCTATGATGACGGGACGATCAATGTCAAACGCGAGCTCGAAGGCGGCAGTAAGGCCCTGGTCACCACCTCGACCCCGGTGGTTCTGACCTGCCAGCTCGGTCTCAATACCCCGCGTTATCCGACCCTGCCCAACATCATGAAGGCCAAAAAGAAAGAACTGCTGAGTATTGCGCCGGAGACCGGAGGCCTTGCCGCCAGCCAGGAGACTACCTCCTGTTACTTCCCGGAGAAAAAAGGCGGCGGATTGGTGCTGGAGGGCGACGTGCCCGAGTTGGCCGATAAACTGATCCAACTGCTTAAAGACAAAACCAGCATTCTGGCCTAGGAGAAAACCATGAAAACATTACTAGTGGCGGAATTCCGGGAAGGAAAGCTTCGCACCAAATATTCGCAACTGATCGCCTTCGCCCAGCAGCTGCAGGCCGATGCCACCATGTTTTTGGTGGGCAGTCCGAATGAACTGCCCCAGTTCGACGGAACCCTGTATCTGGCGGATGTGGCCAAATACGGCGAATACAATCCAACGGTCCATAAGCAGCTGCTCCTCGAGGTCATCGCCAAGGAACAGCCGGAACAGATAGTGTTTCACCACTCCTCGTATGGATGGGATCTGGCCCCGCGGCTGGCAGTGGCCCTGAAGGCGGCCCAGGTTTCCGAGGTTGTCGCGGTTGAGGACGGGCTTCCTGTCGTGCCGGTCTGCAATGCCAAACTGCGGCGGAAAATCAAATCCTCCACCACTCCGACCATCCTCACCCTCCAAGCCGGAGCCTTTGGCATGGAAAACGATCCTTCCGGCACCCCGACCGTGGTCAATGTGGAGACCGACGCAACCGGGAAGGTGCAGTGCACAGGCTATGAGGCCGCCAAGGTCGAGGGCGTTGACCTGACCAAATCCGAAGTGATCGTCAGCGCGGGCCGCGGCGTGGGCAAACCCGAGAACGTGGCCATTGTCCAGGCCCTGGCCAAGGCCCTGAAGGGTGAGTACGGTGCCAGCCGTCCGGTGGTGGATGCCGGCTGGGTTGAGCATAACCGCCAGGTCGGTACCACCGGCACCACCGTCAAACCAAAACTGTATGTCGCCTGCGGTATTTCCGGAGCAATCCAGCACCTGGCCGGAATGAAGACCTCGGATTATATCGTTGCCATCAACACCGATAAGGATGCTCCCATCGGTGAGGTCGCCAACGTCTTGGTTGTGGCCGACCTCAAGCAGTTTATTCCGGTATTGACCGAAAAGCTGAATGCACTCTGATCGGCTGCATCAATAACAGTACTGGCAAGCCACGCAGGACGTTGACCCTGCGTGGCTTTTTTTTTCTCAAAAAAATTTTCCATTCAAAAGAGGTCGGCCCCGAGCGGTAGCTCGCGATCGGGAACACTAAGCGGGATCTCGTTGTTTCCGTTGGCGAAAGCTGGTGATCAGGCATTGGGACATGAGGGGGCCGATCTGCTTTTGGGAAAAGTTGACCGCTCCGACCACAGCATGCCGACGAGGTTCTCAGGCGTGAAAAGGGTGGTGAGTTGGCGTTTAATTTTCTGATGCCGATTAGCGGACCGAAATCAACCCCCAGCACGTAGGCGGGCTTGCTGGGACTTTGGCAAAAAAAGCCGCTTCCCCGGAGGAAAGCGGCCATAGGCAATAGAGGAATAGAGATCAGCCTTCGACCACCTCAATCCCTTCGAGCTTCCAGTCTTCGGATCGAATCGGCCGTGCCCAGGTCCACTTTTCAGCGAATTTCACCGGTTCGGTCATGCTGCCTTCAATCAGCGCCCCGCTTTTGTCGTCAACCGTGTAGTCCAGCAGATTGGCGGTAAACAGGACCGTGACAAAATCTTCGCTGTTTTCACTGCCGGCAGCGGTGATTTCAACCCGGCGGATGGCAATGCTTTCTAGTTTATTGATACGTCCCTGTTCTTTCATCTCCTCAAAATGGCGTTTATATTCGGCGGCCAACTGCTCGCCGAGCAGGTTGTGGAACGAGTCGAGGTCACGGCGCATCCATCCGGCCTGCACCTTGAAAAAGACGTCCGAGGCGACTTCAAGGAAGTATTTGTCATCAAATCCGGGGTCGGTACGACGTATCTCCATAAGCCCCTGCTCAACGCCCATGGGGCCCGGGGCCGGCGGAACCGGTGGGACAGGCGGCACCGATCCACCGCCGAAAGACCCTCGATCATTGCCCTGGAACATGGAAGAGGGGGGGGGCTGATAACCGGGGGACCCTGATGATGGAGGACGATTGACAAAGCGTTTGTACAGGAAGTAGCCGACCGCACCCAATAGAATGAGGGGAAGTATCCCCATCCCACTGCCACCGGCGCCAAAGAGGCTGCCAAACAACAACCCGCCAAGGGCGCCGCCAAGCAGGCCGCCCATCAACCCGCGGCCAAAGCTTCCCGGTTGGTTCTGGCGCTGACTGTACTGTTGGCTGGGGGCCATTCGGGGAGCTTGACGACTTGAAGGGCTGCTGAATAGACGCCCTCCGGATTTGGAACGTGCATCGGCATGATCCGGTACCATTGCGGTTTCGATCAGGGTCAGGGCCAGGAAGATGGCCAGAAAGGGAACACAACGTTTGAGTAATGCAAGCATTTTCAGGTTTCCATAGCTACATTGTCGGTTGTACAGGTCCGGTACGGTTGCCCGGTACTGCAATTTTACCAGCGTCTCATTGTAGACAATTGTGTCGCTCCCGCAACAGGCCATAGGAACGACAATTTTGTTTAGGGTAAGGACTTTCCCTTGATTGTCAAGAAAATCCGGACGTTCAAAACTTCTCTGCCCCGCCTATGTGCCCATGACCGATGATGAGCGAGCAATTCCCGGTGCCGTGCGTGTGATTGCCCACGGTGATGTCGCGGCATTGGAATCCCTGACCCTGGTCCTGGAGGCCGTGGGGATCGACAGCCATCTGGAAGAGCGGACCGGGACACTGTGGGTGGCAGAGTCCCGTGCTGATGAAGCGTTGGAACAACTCCATCTTTACCAGCAGGAAAATATCGGTTGGCCTCCGGTGGAAAGGCTGCCCGAACCGCATCCTCAAGTGCCGCCTACGGTGTTGGTCATGGGGGTATTGGCCCTGTTTTTCCTCGTTACCGGAGCCTGGACGCAGAACAACCCCTGGTTTGTTCGGGGTGCGGTCGATGCGCTGGCGGTCAACCGAGGAGAATGGTGGCGGCTGGTTACCGGCTTGACCCTGCATGCCGATGCGGTCCATTTGCTCGGCAACTGTTGCTTGGGAGGCGTGCTGGTGCACCTGCTCAGCAGGTCGATAGGCCATGGCTTGACCTGGGCCCTGCTTATAGGCACCGGTGCTCTCGGCAACTGGTGCAATGTGGTTTTACGGCAGTCTGCCCATCTTTCCGTCGGCTTTTCGACATCGGTCTTTGCCGTGGTCGGCATCTTGGCCGGAATGCAGGTGTTCCGCCAACGGAAACCGTTCTGGAAAGATCTTGTCCTGCCTCTGGGGGCCGGTCTTGCTTTACTTGCTTTGTTGGGAACGGAAGGGGCGCGGACCGACTTGGGGGCGCATTTTTTCGGATTTTTGGCCGGGATCTGCGGCGGACTGCTCGTTGGGGGAACGCGGGTGGCTGCCTGGTGTTGGCCGTCGAATGTCCAAAGAGGGTTGTTCTTTTGCGCGATGACAGCAGTTCTCGTCTCCTGGTGGCGGGCCATGGGCTAAATCTGCCACCGGTGCCGAAACGGGCGATGTGGAGGCGCCTCCGCAGGAAATGCAATGCTATCTTTCCGATCCTGTTTGACGATTTGAGCCGAAATGCATAAAGTAAGGGCCATTGTACCCTGGATGAAGAACCGTTGTTTCTTCTCCATATTCTTTTTTCTCTTTTTCCCTCAAAACATATCACCTTTTGGGAGCATGTTTCATGCCGATGAATGAACAACCCCCCTGGGGCCAGAAAAAGAAACCCTCCGGCCCGGAGGATCTTCTCGCCACCCTTTTGCAAAAAATACGAGATTCCTTTGCCGGGAAGGAAGAGGAAGGCGGACAGGGGGGAACAGGAAAACCACCGGAACCTTCACCCAATTTTTTTGTCGGTTTCAGTAAGCTGCTGGCTATTGCGGTGGCGGTCGTGCTGCTTCAGGGTGCCTTTTCCAGTTTTTTCACCATCAAGCCGGGGGAAGTCGGTGTTGTGCTTCGTTTCGGGGAATACACCCGCACCACCCACCCGGGCCTTCATTTCAAGATTCCCTATCTTGAGGAGCTGACCAAGGTTGATGTCGAAACCGTGCGCAAGGAGGAGTTTGGTTTCCGGACCCGTACCCCCGGGTTCAGCGCCTCTTTTGATCGCAAGGGGTATGATATGGAATCCCTGATGCTGACGGGCGACAAAGACGTGATCGAGGTTGCCTGGATCGTCCAGTACAAGGTGAACGATCCGGTCAAGTTCCTCTTCGAGGTCCGGGATGTTGCCCAGGCGGTTCGTGACGCCTCGGAAACCGTCACCCGGAGAATTGTCGGGAACATGGATTTTGATTATGTGCTCAGCAACCGGGAGATCCTTGCCGCCAATGCCAAGCATGAACTGCAGGGGCAGATGGATCGGCTGCAGTGTGGCATCAGTATCGTCACCCTGCAGTTGCTCGACATCAACCCGCCCGAACCGGTGAAGCCGGCC
The DNA here is from genome assembly GCA_050255935.1 of Desulfobulbus sp. Classification (GTDB taxonomy): domain Bacteria; phylum Desulfobacterota; class Desulfobulbia; order Desulfobulbales; family Desulfobulbaceae; genus Desulfobulbus. Next base: position 16,251 of record JBFWIP010000012.1, on the reverse strand, counting down.
TTCAACGAGGTCAATGTGGCGGACCAGGATATGAAGCGGCTGGTGAACGAGGCCGAGGAAACCTACAACAAGGTTATCCCCAAGGCCCGGGGCAGCGCCAAACAGATCGTTGAAGAGGCGCGCGGGTACGCGGCGGAACGGATCAATCGGGCCACTGGCGAGACGAATCGCTTCACGGCGATTGTCAAGGAGTACCTCGGAGCCCAGGACGTCACCCGGCAGCGGATGTATCTTGAGGCCATGGAGGAGGTCCTGCCCAAGGTCGATCATATCTATATCATGGACAAGAATCAGCAGAATCTTTTGCCGTTGTTTGATCTGACCAGAAAATCCGGTTCCCCGGCATCATCCGGGGCCGGACAATGATGAGAATCACGGAAAAAGCAATCCGTTTATTTTAAGGAACAAAGACCGATGACGAAGATTTTTAGATTACTTGCAGTGTTGCTCCTGGTGGCGGCCGGTGTGACCGTCTGGGATGGTTTTTTTATTGTGCCCGAGGGGAAGCAGGCCGTGATCACCCAGTTCGGAGCGCCGGTTGGTCAACCGGTGCGTGAAGCCGGCCTCAAGTTCAAGACCCCGTTCATCCAGGTGGTGCAATTTTTCGACAAGCGGGTGTTGATTTGGGACGGGGATCCGAACCAGATTCCCACCAATGACAAGACCTTCATTTATATGGACAACACCGCCCGCTGGCGTATCTCCGATCCGTTGCGCTTCCTCCAGGCCGTTGGCAACGAACGCAGGGCTGCATCCCTGCTCAACGACATCATTGCCGGTTCGGTGCGTGACCTGGTGAACAAAAACAACCTGATTGAAATTATCCGCAGCTCGGATTGGTCGCCGGATTATATGGCCGCCTCGGTACAATCCCGCGATATGGTGGTGCCTCCCAAGGTTGGGCGGGACAAGATCAGCCAGATGGTACTGGAGGCCGCTTCCAAGATCACCCCGCAGTACGGCATTGAACTGCTTGATGTGATGTTCAAGCGGGTCAATTACATCGAATCGGTGCGGTTGAAGGTCTATGATCGCATGATTTCGGAACGGAAACGTATCGCCGCGGAGAAACGTTCCACCGGTGAGGGCCGCAAGGCGGAGATCCTGGGGCGGGTTGATCGTGAATTACAGGAAATTACCTCCACGGCAAAACGAGAGGCCACGGAGATTCGCGGCCAGGCCGATGCCGGGGCGGCAAAGATTTATGGGCAGGCCTACTCCAGCTATCCGGAGTTTTATGCCTTTCTCAAGAGTTTGGAGAGCTACAAGCATATCCTCTCCGGCAATACTTCATTGGTCCTCAGTACGGATTCGGATTTATTGAAGTACCTTGAGCGGCAACGACTCGCTCGGTAAGCGGTACGGCGGCGGCCGAACCGCTGCAGGATCGCGGGGTCAGTCAAAGAGTATCCCGGGTCCTTCATCGGCGAAAGTCGGGCGCTGTTCCGGGGAGTAGGGAATGCGCCCGCGCTCTTCCAAAAGGATCTCGAATTCGGCCAACTCCGCCTCGGAGGTAATGGCGTCGAGCCCCATTTTTTCAAAACGGCAGTCGCAGTGTATCAGTTGACCACCGCACCACGGGCAGATTTCCACCGGACAGCCCAGTTCGTGATACTCCCCGGTCGCCGCATGGCAGGCCGGGCAGATTTCGGCGTCAACCTGCAATGGTTCGTAGACCGGTAGGTCTTCGAAGGGCGAGCAGGAGGCTACAAAGGCCTCGATGTCCTCGTAGCCGAAAAAATCGATCAGTTCCTGGGCGAGGAAACCATCATCCAGACGCCCCTGAAACTCAATGCCTTCGCTGGAGACCAGATAGAGGTAGCGATTGCGGTCGGTTCGGGCCGCAAGCAGAAAGATGCCCTGATGACGGTTCACCAGACGAAGTTCTCGAATCCAATCTTCCCTGGCTTCGGGCAGGAAGCTGTAAAACTCGAGCAGGAGGGTCAGGGCGATCCGGTCTTCGTGGTAGATATCAATGAGATCATCGGCCTCGGACCGAACGTTTTCCGGCACGGCGTAGTCCATGGCGGTGGTAATGGCTTTTCTCTGTTTTTCCAATTCGCTCTGCATAGTTGTGCCCTTGATAAAAGGCGATCACGTGCCCGTGGGCGCCTGTTCCTGGTCGAAAATTTGTTTTGCCGGCTCCGTAGCGCCCATGCACGGAGCCTTGCTTGAATTTCAACAATAAATGCGCTAAAGAAGTGCGATGAGCCCGCAAAAAAAAAATAAAAAGCAAGCGAAAGTGCTTAATGAAAACATTAGGTTAGGGGGCGCGAAACGCTGTCTCTGCGGTTTTTTTGTGGGAACGGCACTTGTGTAGTAACTTCCGAACCCCGAACACTTCTATTGGCCCTTTTCTTCGTCCCTTGGTGGAAGCGGTTGCTTGACCGATACTCTAACGGGCCGTTTCGGTCCACGCATCGTTTTTTTTTACCTCGCAGGGGAATCTCCATGCCTGAGAATTTGTGTTCCTGCACTCCACGTCTCGGAGTTCGGCAATGATTTGTAGGAGGATTTTTGATGTCTGAAACTGTTCAACCCCGTGCCGCCCGCTTAAACCTTGACGGCACGATTTATGAACTGCCCATCATCGAAGGGGTCGAGGGCGATAAAGCGATTGATATTCGCCACCTGCTGCGGGATACCGGCTACACTGTCTTTGATACCGGTTATAAGAACTCGGCCTCGTGCACCAGTACGATCACCTATCTGGACGGGCAAAAAGGTATTTTACGATACCGCGGCTACGCCATCGAGGATCTTGCGGAAAAATGTCTGTTTATCGAGGTCGCATATCTGCTGCTTCACAACAAACTGCCCAACCGGGAGGAGTTGGAGTCCTTTCGGATCATGCTCGAGCAGCAGGCCCTGATCCATGAGGACATGATCCATTTTTTTGATAAGTTTCCGCCCAATGCCTCGCCGATGTCGATTCTGTCGGTGATGGTCAACAGTCTGCACAACTTCTATCCGGAGATGAGTGCAGATCCCCTGGAAAACATCGACCTGACCGCCACCCGCTTGATTTCGAAGATCCGGACCATCGCCGCATTTTCCTACAAGAAATCAATCGGTCAGCCCCTGGTCTATCCGCGTAACGACCTTTCCTACTGCGGTAATTTCCTGAACATGATGTTCAATACCCCGGTCCGGCCCTATATTGTTCTGCCGGAGGTTGTCGCCGCCCTCAACAAGCTGTTGATTCTCCATGCGGACCATGAACAGAACTGCTCCACTTCTGCGGTCCGCTTGGTCGGGAGTTCCGGCGGGAATCTCTACGCCTCCATTTCCGCCGGCATCAACGCCTTGTGGGGGCCGTTGCATGGCGGGGCCAACGAGGCGGTGATCCAGATGCTGGAGGCTATTCATCAGGACAACAATGACTATAAGAAGTACATCGCCAAAGCCAAGGACAAAAATGATCCTTTCCGGCTTTCCGGTTTTGGCCACCGTGTGTATCGGACCTTTGATCCACGTGGGAAAATTATTAAAGATGCCTGCGACGGTATTCTTTCCGTGCTCAACGTGAAGGATCCCTTATTGAAGATCGCCCGCAATCTTGAAGAGATCGTCCTTACGGACGAGTATTTCGTCAGCCGTCATCTCTATCCCAACATCGATTTTTATTCCGGCATCATTTACCGGGCGCTTGGCATTCCCACCAATATGTTCACGGTGATGTTTGCACTGGGACGCCTTCCGGGGTGGATTGCCCAATGGCGGGAGATGCGGGAGGACAGGGATACCAAGATCTATCGGCCGCGGCAGATTTATATCGGCCCGCCGTCGCGTAAATTTGTTCCCCTTTGCGAGCGCCAATAGCCTTCTGTCCTTGTTGCTCTCACAAAAAAGCCGCACCGGATTGGTGCGGCTTTTTTGTTGGGTCTAAAAAAATATGATTACCACCAAAGCTCAGCTTGAAAGATGAGATCTCTCCCGTTGGTCGAGATGACATCCGAATAGAGCAGCACACCCTTGATGGAGCCGCAACATCGATGTCATCCCGAACAATGTGAGGGATCTCACAAATCTAATTCTTCAGCTGAAGTTCGATGGTAATCACAAAAAAAAGAGAAAAAAATTCAGGCTGATTTCATTGATCGGCAACACTGCATGTTTGGAGAAATTTTCGCAGGTGAGCTTGCTGTTCATTGGAGAGCGGCCCGAATTGCAGGCAAAGACGCTTGCTGGCAAGTGTACTGAAAATGGAATAAGGGGGAGTGGCGATCTCATTGACCACCATCACGGGGATTTCGGTTAGGTATATCTGGGTTTGGGCGTAGAAGAGATCGAGTTGTTTGGGCAAGGTGACGCCCTGCTTCATGGACACGAAATGAACCGCCAATCCTCCCTCGCTCATATCAATGATGGTGCCCGGTTCCCTGTCGATAAAGACCAGTGCATCCTGGTGGATTTTATGTCGCTTATGCTGGCGGCGTTCTCTACCGCCCAACGTCGGGCTCTGTGGATCTGTCGTCATGCCAGCCTTGCAAGGGTGAAAATCAGTGTTTACAGGCTTCGAATTTCCTGCAGTACTCACGGACCAGCTGCCAGCGTTGCAGGGGCCGTAAACGGAAATAAATGGGACTCAACATCAGGATTCGGATCGCTTCTCGTGGGCTCATAATCATTCCTCCCTGTTCCTGCCGTATTGCTTTTGTTTATGCAAATATCAAGCCTGAAAAAGAGGGGCCCAGGGGCCCTCAAGCCGGTGTCTCTCCGGAACCGAGGATTTCCGTTCAAGTTCGAGGCAGACGAACAGAGTTTGCCGCAGGCATATGCTGAGGGGGCGCGGGAAAAATATCCGACTCTGCTTGTCTTTTCCCCCGGCTATGGCGTCGCTTCAACTTGTGAATATGTTTGGATATTCAAAACTTGAAACGTCTTGTATCCGGATCGTCATCCGGCGCAGTATTGGAACACTTCCTTCCTCTCCCCTCATTTTTCGGGAATATAGTTTTGAGCATGCAGAGGTCAGTGAAGATTCCGGCAAATTGGGCGAAAAGGCTCTTGGAGGATGGGCATGGACCAGGAATGGATGTCGATATGTGCCGTGGCTGGATGTAATTCGGCGGGTATTTCCGGCATAGCGGAAAATGTATTCTTGATATTCCGAATTTTACCTACAGGGTGAGAGGGATGCCGAGAAAACGAAAGGGAGGGCTGTTGAGGATATTGAGCTATCTTTGCTGGATTCCATGGCTAATCGGCCTTTTCCAGGCTTTGGCTGCAACTGAGGTGAATAACCAGCGGCACCCGCAGGGGAAGAGCGGCTTCCATATGTTCCTTGAGCAGTGTCGAGACGGTCTCGATTTCATCGTTGGGTACTTCCAGGACGAGTTCGTCATGGATTTGCAGGAGCATACGAGATCGTAATCCCGATTGCATCAACTCTCGATGGATGCGCAGCATGGCCAGTTTTATGATATCGGCCGCCGTGCCCTGGATCGGCGTGTTGATGGCGGTCCGTTCGGCAAATTCCCGCTGGACACGATTGCTGCTGTTGATGTCGGGTAACGGGCGTCGTCGTCCCAGGAGGGTGGTGACAAAACCATCCTGTTTGGCGGCGGCTACAATCTTTCCCATGAAATCCTTTATTCCGGAAAAGTGGGCGAAGTAACGGTCGATGAAGGTTTGTGCCTCCTTGCGGCTGATGTGCAGCTGGCTGGATAAACCAAAGCTGGACATGCCATAGATGATACCGAAATTGATGGTTTTGGCCACCCTCCGCATATCGGAGGTGACCAACTCGGGAGCCACAAAAAAAATTTCCGCAGCCGTACGGCGATGAATGTCCTGGCCGTTTTGAAAGGCGGTTAAAAGGGCCGGGTCCTGGCTGTAATGGGCCAGGACCCGCAGGTCAATCTGGGAATAATCCGCCGCCAGCAGGGAACATCCTTCAGCGGCGATGAAGGCGGAGCGGATTCGGCGTCCTTCCTCGGTGCGGATGGGGATATTCTGCAGGTTCGGATTGCTGGAACTCAAACGTCCGGTGGCGGTGCCGCATTGGTTGAACGAGGTGTGGACCCGACCGGTCTTCGGATTGCGAAGGCTCGCCAGCTTGTCGACATAGGTTGATTTGAGCTTGGCCAGGTTCCGGTATTGGAGGATAAGGGCCGGCAGTTCATGGGTCTGGCTGAGGTTCTCCAGTACTTTGACATCCGTTGACCAGCCGGTTTTGGTTTTGCGTCCCTTGGGCAGTTGAAGCCGTTCAAAGAGGATCTCCCCCAACTGTTTGGGCGAGTTGATGTTAAAGGCGGTGCCGGCGCTTTCGTAAATAGCGGCTTCGAATGCTTCCAGCCGTTGACCGAACTCACGGGAGAGCAGCTCCAGTTGACGGGCATCGACCAGGATACCGACCTGCTCCATGGCGGTCAGCACCGGGATCAACGGCCCCTCCACATCCTTCATCAGTGTGTCGAGTCCGGCTTCGGTAAGAAGAGGTTTTTGTTGTTGATAGAGCCGTATCGCGCCGAACACATCTTCACAACTGTAGGCCGTGGCCGCGTCGAGGGTGACCCGGCAAAAGGCGTCCGGCGCGGGATCTTTGCCGGTTACCTCGGCAAAGGTGGTCATTTTCAATCCCAGGGCAAGGCAGAGGTCGTCGAGTTTGTAGGAGTGACGATCAGGTTCCAGGAGCCAGGTCCCTATCATGGTGTCATAGAGAGGGCCTGCCGGATGCATGCCTCCGTTTTGAGACGCTGCCAGGACCGCAAGATCGAATTTGAGGTTGTGCCCGATTTTGATGCTGCCTGGATGTTCAAGTACCGGCCTGAGCGTGGTGATGATCTCCTTCAGGGCAAGCTGGCCCGGAACCAACGCCCCCTCCGGTGTTTTATGGCCGCAGGGCAGGTACCAGGCTTCGCCATCGTCGACGCAGATCGATACTCCGACAAGATTGGCGCTGAGTGTTTCCAGGGAGTCGGTTTCGGTGTCCAGGGCAAAATGGGATGCAGTTTTCAACCGCCCAGCCAGTTGGTTCAACATCGCTTGATCCTGAACCAGATGGAAACGCGAGGTCTCGACACGGCTGACGGTGGTTTCCTCCTGGAGCATGGAATGGAATTCCAGTTCCTGGAGCAGTTCGCGCAGCTTTTCCCGGTCCGGTTCCTGGAAGCGGTAGTGGTCGATATCCTCCGGGACCTCGGCGGCCTCATTGAGCCGGACCAGGTCACGGGATAAAAAGGCCTGTTCCCGGTTGTTCTGGATCTGGCACACCATCTTGGTTTGCTTCAACTGATCTGCCACCGCATACAACCCCTCGAGGGTGCCGTATTCGGCAATGAACTTCTGAGCCGACTTGGGGCCCACTCCGGGAACGCCGGGGATGTTGTCCGAGCTGTCTCCGGTGAGGGCAAAATAATCGAGTAACCGCGACGGCGGCAAACCGTATTTTTCCTCCACGGCCGCCTCGTCCATGATGCGGTTGTTCATGGGATCCCAAAGGGTGACGTTGGGGGCGACCAGTTGCAGAAGGTCTTTATCCCCTGAAACAATGACCACCTTGAATCCCTTGGTGGCCATTTTTTTGGTGACCGCGGCAATCAGGTCATCGGCTTCCTGATCGCCATCCGCCAGGTTGGGAATCCGGTAGGCGTCGACCAGCTTGTGGATATAGGGAATCTGGGTGGCCAGATCCTCGGGCATGGGGGGGCGGTTGGCCTTGTACTGATCGTAGAGCCGATGTCGGAACACCGGGCCCCTGGTGTCAAAGGCAATGGCGAGATATTGGGGGGTACGCTCCCGGAGCAGCCGCCTGAGGATGGAAGTGAATCCGAACACGGCGTGGGTGGGGAGACCGTGGGAATTGGACAGCGGTTTGATGGCGTGGTAGGCGCGATAGATATAGGCGCTGCCGTCAATCAGATAGAGTTCCGGTTGGTGGGTCATGGCGAGAACGTTTTGTTTTGCAGGGAATGAGGAGGCGCGTCCCCGGTGAGGGAGGCTGTGTCGGCGGTTGCAGAGTTCTTCCAAGCTGTCTTTGTACACGGAGCATCAAGCTTGACCAAGCACTATTTGTCCTTGTCGCCAAAAACCGCGGCAAGCGCCTTTTTTGTCTTGCCGACTCAGATGTTGGTGATGTCGGCTCGTTGCATAGCGAAGTGCTCCGGCCAATCGCTTTGTCGGCGATCTGCCGGAAGAGACGGGTGGGCATAAAAAATGAAAAAACCCTGCCGAAACCGGCAGGGTAAGCAAAGAAAGGGGGGAGGGCAGAGGGTTGCCCGATTCAGCAAGTGCTTGCTTTCCTCTCAGGCTTGGCCCACCCGGACCCAAGTCGCCTGGGGTCCTTTATCCCCTTCTTCCATGGCGAAAAACACCTCGTCACCTTCAGCGAGTTCGTTGATGGCCACGTCCTTGAGCGAGGTTGCATGAAAGAATACATCAAGTTTATTTTCGGTGACGATAAAGCCGTAGGCTTCGTCGGGGACGAGTTTGCGGACAATGCCGGTCGCCTTGCCGCCGTCAATAGCCGCTCCTGCAGCCTTGGCGGCTTTATGGTTTTGTTTCTTTTTGACGATTTCCTTGAGTTGTGCCCCCAGGACATCAAAGGATTCGGTCAGCAGGCTGCGGACGCTTTCGCCCCAGCGTTTTACCGCGACCGTATCGTTGGGGACCGTAGCAACCAGACGGACCTCATACCCTCCTTCCCTATAGCCCGGTGTTGCTTCAATGGTAACGCGTAAGTGGAGGACGAAATTCGCATAGTGGCGGATGAGCCGGTTTCGCTCTTCCTCAATTTTTTCCTGCCAGCTCTTTCGTATGTCAAGATTTTTAGCCTCGATTTTCAATTCCATAAACATCCTCCGATGTGAACGGCGGCAGCGACCCCATGCCGCGGCCTAAGAATCAGGCAGCGATTTCCTGGAAGGTACATACGGATCGATATTCTCCCTGCACGATCCGTTGATGGTGGTTGTTGGGGAAAGTTGTATGCAAATCACACACTGAGAATCTTTTGGGAAAAGGAAACCGCTTGATCATGATTCAATTATAGGCATTGCCTGAATGGGAAATCAAGGGGGGACGACATTTTCTTGACGGAAAAGAGGCGGGAAGGGTAGAGTAACGGCATGAATACTCACGAGAAAATTGGCGTTTTACTGTTGAATCTCGGTGGACCCGACCGTCTTGAAGATGTCCGGCCGTTTCTGTTGAATTTGTTTTCCGATCGGCAGATCATCCGTCTCGGGCCACCGTTCATGCAAAAAATCATTGCCCGCCTCATTGCCTATCGGCGGGCGCCGAAGAGCATGGCCAATTACCGCCGGATTGGCGGCGGCTCACCGATTCGGGCCAAAACCGAAGAACAGGCCCGGGCTCTGGAACAGGCTCTGGGTTCAGCGGGACGCTTTGTCGTCCGTCCCTGCATGCGCTACTGGCATCCCTTTGCGGCCGAAGCCTTGCAGGAGGTGCATGCCGCCGGGGTCGCCCGGCTGATAGCCCTGCCGCTTTATCCCCATTATTCCATCGCCACCAGCGGTTCTTCCCTGACGGACCTGCGCCGGCAGATGGGCCGGCTCAACCTGCGACTGCCCCTGGATGTCATTGACGCCTGGCCGGAACAGGAGGCGTATATCGCCTGCCTCGCCTCAAGAATCCGTGAGGGGCTGGACGCCTTTGCCGGTGCGGAGGTGGAGGTGGTTTACAGTGCCCACAGCTTGCCGGTGCAATTTATCCGGGAGGGGGATCCCTATGTGGAGCACCTGCAACGGACCATCGATGCGCTCGAGGCAATGACAGGCATCAAGGGCAGGCTTTGCTACCAGAGCCGCAGCGGCCCCGTGGAGTGGTTGGGGCCGGCGCTGCCGGAGGTAATTCAGGCGTTGGCCGGTGAAGGCAAACGCAACATGCTGGTCGTGCCGATTTCCTTTGTTTCCGACCATGTGGAGACACTGTACGAAATCGACATCCAGTATCGTGCAATGGCCCAGGATTTGGGGATGCGCTTTGCCGTCACCGCAGCACTGAATGCGGACCCGCAATTTATTCAGGCCCTGCGGTCGCTGGTGCTCGGGGCCGTGGCCGGCTGACCCCACGCTGCGGGCTATACGTTTCCCGGTGTGTCGGAGGTGAAGCTGCGCATGCGTACATTCATGATGATGCCGATCGCCAGCATGTTGGTCAACAGGGACGACCCACCGTAACTGAACATGGGCAGGGGAACGCCGACCACCGGCAGGAATCCCATGATCATGAAGAGGTTGATCACTGCCTGCCAGAAGATGAGTATGGTGCAGCCGAAAGCAAGGATGGAACCGAACTTGTCCTTGGCCGACATGGCCACATTCAGCCCCCAGACGAGCATGAAGAAATAGCAACTGAGGAAAAACAGCGATCCCGCAAACCCCCATTCCTCCCCCCAGACCGAGAAGGCAAAGTCTGTGTGCCGTTCCGGCAGAAAATGCAGATGCCCCTGGGTCCCTTCCATGAATCCCTTGCCGAACACCTTGCCGCTCCCCACCGCAATCTTGGATTGCAGGATCTGATACCCGTGGTTCATCGGGTCGGCTTCCGGGTTGAGAAAGGTCTCGATGCGTTTGCGTTGGTACTCCTTGAGCAGGAATTTCCAGCCGATGAACATGCAGAGCAGACCGCTGCCGCCGAGGATGCCCAGGGTGCTCCAGCGCAGGCGGACGTAAAGGGTCATGGAAACGAAGATAATCGCACAGATCAAGGCTGTCCCCAGGTCAGGCTGGAGCATGATGAGCACAAAGGGCAGGGCGGTGAGGATGACCGGTTTGATCAGGTCCCGTAACCGATAGCCGCCGGGCACGTTGCTGCTGGCGTAGCAGGAGGCGAGCACGAGAATGAGGACCAGCTTGGTGGGCTCGGAAGGTTGGAGATTGAAGAATCCCAGGTCTATCCACCGTTGGGAACCGGCGATGGCTTTGACGAAAAACAGGGTATAGGTCAGGAGAAGCAGAATCGCCACATAAAGGGCATAACCCAGCTTGGTGATCCTGTGATAGTCAATGAGCAGCAGGATAAGGATCATGCCGAGGCCAACCGAGAAGAAAAGCGCCTGCTTGTAAAAGATCGAAGAGGCACCGGTGTCGGTGAGATAGGTCGAACTGTAGAGGTTGGTCAGGGCCATGCCGCCCACCAGGACCAGCATCAACAGCATGACCCAGTCAAAATGCTGGAGAAGTCGTCGGTCGAATTGAAACATGATAGCCTCGTAAAAAAACACAAAAGGGCAGGTCTGGCCACGTCACGGTAGTGCAATGCTCAGCAGAAAATGTTCTTCCCGGGATTCCGCGGAGAAGTTACCCCTGCTGATTGTTGATTTGTTGGGGTTGGGCCTCTTCCTGCTGCTCCTTTATTTTGTCCTCAAAGTACTTGTTGAGGATCTTGGCGGCAATGGGAGCCGAAGCAGAACCGCCGTGCAGCCCATGCTCGACAAGGACGGTGACGACAATTTCCGGATTGATTGCCGGGGCAAAACAGGTAAACCAGGCATGGTCACGGTATTCGTACGGGATGTTATCCTCTTTGAGATGCTTGTATTGAGCCAGGCGGACGACCTGGGCCGTTCCTGTCTTGCCGCCGACGATGATGCCGTGGGCATCGATCTGGGCTTCACGCCCGGTGCCCCGGCGGCTGTTGACCGCTTCGATCATCCCTTCCCGCACCAGTTTGAGGTTGCGTCCCTGGCCGGAGATACGGGAGAGGATCTCCGGCTTGAACGAACTGACCAGTTTCCCATCCGGGTCGATAACCTCTTCGACCACGGTGGGCTTGTACAGGGTCCCGCCGTTGGCAATCACCGTGGTCATCAGGGCTATCTGCAGGGGCGTGGCAAGGTCATAACCCTGTCCGATGGCAACGGACAGCGTCTCCCCTTCATGCCATTTGGCCCCAAAGCGTTTCTTTTTCCATTCCGAGGAGGGAACGATACCCGGCTTCTCGTGTTCCATTTCCACACCGGTTCTCGCGCCAAGCCCGAACATCTTGGCATAGCGGGCCAGGCGATCGACACCGAGCCGTTGCCCCACCTGGTAAAAATAAACGTCGCAGGATTCGGCAATGGCACGTTTCAAGTTCACCGTCCCATGACCGGAATGCTTCCAGCAACGATAGACCCGGTTGCCGAAACGGTAGAAACCCGGACAGAAGAAGCTGGTATCCGGGGTGATCACCCCTTCGGCCAGACCGGCAAAGGCCGTCACCGGTTTATAGGTGGACCCCGGCGGATACTGGCCCTGGATCAGCTTGTTGATCAGCGGGTGCAGGGGGTTGTTGAGCATTTCCTGCCACGCCTTTTGGGAAATGCCACCGACAAACTCCTCCAGATTCAGTTCCGGTGCACTGGCCGCAACGAGAATCCGTCCGGTGGTAGCTTCCATCGCCACAACTGCCCCGGCCCGGTCTTTGGCCGCCATTTCCTCTTCGGCGATTTTTTGCAGCTCCATATCGAGCGTGAGCTTGAGATCGTTCCCGGGGAGCGGTTCATCTCCCTTGAGGTTTTGCTGTTCAAAACCAAGGGCGTTGACTTCCACGTTATGGTGCCCCTTCTCGCCGCGCAGATCGACCTCCCGCAAACGTTCCAGACCCATTTTACCCATCAGGTCACCGCCCTTGTATCGACCCTTGCTCTCCGGGTCGGTTGCGGCCTTGTCGAGTTCCTCCTGATTGATCTCCCCCATATAACCGATGAGATGGGAGGCGAGGTTGCCGTAATGATAGATGCGGAGCGGAACCACCTCGATCTTGATTTCGGGAAGATACATGCGGTTGTTTTCGATACGGGCCACGGTTTCCCAGTCGATGTCCTCGGCAAGCCGTACCGGAAGATGGCCGGGGGTGTTGGCCATCTTCCGGATTTTTTCCAACAGGATCGATGGATCCTGACGAAGTATCCGGGTGAGATTTTTCAGCCACTCGTCGTCGATTTGATTGTCTTCCCGCATCCAGACCACATTGAAAGAGGGACGGTTGGTCACCAGTTCCCTTCCCTTGCGGTCATAAATATTTCCTCGGGGCGCCGCTATTTCAATTGAGCGGACCCGGTTGTTGTCGGCCAGATCATTGAATTTGTCGCCCTGTTGAATCTGCAGGAACCAGAGGCGGGTGATGATGACCGAAAAGAAGAAAATGACCAGCACGCAGCTGTAGAGCGCTTTTTTCTTGTAACCGCTCAGATCGCTCTCGTCACGCGGGGTGAGTTTGGTCACACCGGTATCGCGCCGGCGTTCCGCATCGAGCAGGGGTTCCGCACGCCGCCGGTTCGATCGTCGTAAGGGTGTTTTATCGGCTCCAAACAAATTCGCCACAATCAATGACCTCGCAGGGATTTCTCTTGAAGAGCCGTCAGGCTCGCCGTCTTCGCCGATTATCCGTGCGGAGGCGCAGACGATTCCAGGGAAGATAGTTGCTCAAGGAAAATTTACGGACCTTCTCAAAGAGAAAAAAGAGCGGGTAGCCGAGGGTCACCACTAAAAGGGCCCGCATTCCCATTTGCCACCAGGACCAGGCAACCAACTGCCCGGGTTGCAGAAACTCCAGCAGCAGGTAGAGCAACCAGTGGACGACCAGGTAGGCTACGCCGATCAAGGGGATCTGGTAGAGGGATTCCCGGATCGGCAGTTTTCCGGCAACGGTTTTGAGGAAAAAAAAGCCGCCGAAACAGATCAGGGCATAACTGCCCAGGACCGTCCCGCAGAGGACGTCGAGAAAACAGGCCAGGGGAAAAAGAATAATCAGGCTGTGGAGCAGCTCCAGGCGATAGGCAAGGAAGGCCACGAGGATAAAATAGAAATCCGGGGCCGGCAGCCAGACCAATTTGGGCATAAAGACCGTTGTCTGCAGGATGACCAGCAACAGGCCGACCAAAATGAAATTAACAACAACCATTACCCCTCAAATCCCCTGAATGGTAAACAGTCCCTGGATTGTGCGTGGAAAAAACGGCGATTCGTACAGATCGTTCCGGATCAAGGTTGCTCCAACTGTTTGATTTCCATCAGGTTGGGCTGGTGGAGGACAAGCAGGTGCTCTAATTTCTGATAATCAACTGACGGAGTGACCTCGATTTCATGGAACATGCCCCTGGGCTTTTTAATGATTTTGGAAACCGTCCCCACGGGTAAACCGGTGGGGAAGATACCGCCATAGCCGGCGGTGACCACATGGTCACCCTCCTCAACCTCAGCGGTTTTGAGAATATATTCGAGTTTATAGGTCAGTGTCCCGTCACCTTTAAGAATGCCGCGCACCCGTGATTTTTGCAGCAGGACATCGATGGCGCTGGAGGGTGCAATTGCCAAGAGGACCTTGGCATAGTTGGGGGTGATCGCAAAGACCTGGCCGACAACGCCTTTGCTGTTGACCACCGGATCCCCCTTGGTGATACCGCTGTTGGATCCCCGGTCGATGATGACCGAACGAAACATGGCCGATGGATCTTTCCCGATTATGGTGGCGGCCACGCTGCTTTGGTCTCTCAGCGTATTTTTAAATTCCAAGAGCTTGCGCAGGCTGGCGTTGGTGGCCATGGCCTCTCGGCTCTTGTTGAGCAGCGTCTCGTTGTCTTGCAACAGCCGCACCAGGCGCTTGTTTTCCTCTCGCAGGCGGAGGCTGTCCTGAAGAATATCGATGTACTCGGATTTGAACCGTCCCACTGTGGAACTGGTCACGGCAACAGCCTTCTGCAAGGGGCCCACCGCTTCCAGGATCAGTTTATGCAAAGAACCAAATTGCTGGCTCCCCAGAGTGGAGACAAAGAATATCAGCGCCAATGTCAGGAGAACACCGGCCAAAACAATGACACGGAAAAGCCTGAAACGGCTGGTTCGTTTTCTGGTGCTCTTTTTTTTCATGGAAAAACACTGCGAAAAACGCAGGCGCAACTGTCGGGTGAAAAAGGTCGATGGGGGGAGGGATTGGTCGCCACCATGTTCAATCGATGGCGATTTCTCTCAGAATTTCAATGTTGTCGAGTGCCTGGCCGGATCCGAGCACAACCGAGGAAAGCGGATCGTCGGCTACAATGATCGGCATCCCTGTTTCGACTTTCAGCCGGGTGTCGAGGTTCTTCAACAACGCACCGCCACCGGTCAGGACAATCCCGGAATCGACAATGTCCGCCGAGAGTTCCGGCGGTGTCTGTTCCAGGGCAACCCGGACCGCATCGACAATGACGTCAACCTGTTCGGCTATGGCGGACTGAATCTCCTTGGAGGTGATGGTCAGGGTTTTCGGAATCCCGGACACCAGGTCGCGTCCCTTGATCTCCATGGTTTCGTAGGGTTCCTCCGGCAGGACATTGCCGATGGTGGTCTTGATCTCCTCCGCGGTACGTTCACCGATGGCAAGATTGTGTTTGCGCTTGATGTACTGGAGGATGGAGTCATCCATCTTGTCGCCGGCCACGCGAACGGATTTGGCGTAGACGATACCTGCCAGGGAAATGACCGCCACCTCGGTCGTGCCACCCCCGATGTCGACAATCATATTGGCGGTCGGTTCAGTGATGGGGAGGTTGGCGCCTATGGCGGCCGCCATCGGTTCTTCGATCAGGTAGACCTCGCGCGCACCGGCGGATTCAGCCGTATCCCGCACCGCCCGTTTTTCGACCTGGGTGATACCGGAGGGAACGGAAATGATGATTCGCGGATGAACCAGCGTACGGCGGTTATGGACTTTATTGATAAAGTACCTCAGCATGGCCTCTGTTACCTCGAAGTCGGCAATGACGCCATCCTTCATCGGGCGGATGGCGACGATATTGCCGGGCGTGCGGCCGAGCATCTCCTTGGCCTCGCGCCCCACGGCCAGTACCCGGCTCCCTCGGGAATCCTTTCGCACCGCGACCACCGAGGGCTCACGGAGGACAATGCCCTTGCCTTTGACATACAACACCGTATTGGCCGTTCCAAGGTCAATGGCCAGATCGTTGGACATCCAGCCAAACAGAAAATTAAACGGAGAAAACATTCCGAAATCACCTATATAGGGGTAAAAAAACAGTAGGTTGAGTGTGCTGGAAAAAGAGGCGGCACTGGGGCCTGATTGAACAGTTCGCCTTACCGACGCAAAGAGGACACATTACCAACAGAACCACCCCTTGGCAATCGATATGGTAAAGAGATGAAAAAGAATTGAGAAAAACTTGACAGGTCCCAAGCGGCATGGTAAATGCCTCCACCAGAAAATGAAAGGGGCTATAGCTCAGCTGGGAGAGCGCTTGAATGGCATTCAAGAGGTCAGCGGTTCGATCCCGCTTAGCTCCACCATTAGACAGTCCGACGG
>JBFWIP010000011.1:32758-34773 GCA_050255935.1 Desulfobulbus sp. | reverse complement strand
CTTGATATTACTGGTCGGAACGAGAGGATTTGAACCTCCGGCCCCCTGAACCCCATTCAGGTGCGCTACCAGGCTGCGCTACGTTCCGAGAAATGTGGAGTGTATTTAGCACTGATGGGCAGTCTCTGTCAACCCCTTTTAACCCTTTGAATTCTTTCCTTCTCCTAGCTTCTGTAGAATCCCCCTCAATTCATGCTTGATTTGTTGCATCATAATCGTAGCAGAGGAGTAAGAAGGAGATCGATCCCGGCTCAATGAGATTTCCTCTTCATGCGTCTGTAACGTCTGCTTCAGGAATTTCCTGGCCCCGGAAATAGTGTACCCTTGATGGTGAAGCAGATCCTTAATAAGCAGCAAGGCCTGGACATCTTTCCGACGATAGAGCCGCTGTTTTGATTTCCCACGATGCGGCTTGATCAGCGCGAATTCAGACTCCCAATATCGCAACACATGGGTTTCGACACCCACCAGCGCACTGACCTCTCCAATGCGGAAATAAACCTTATCGGGGAGTTGGGGAAAATCAGGAGCCATCAGAGTTGCCTGTCCGCCTGCTCCTTCTCTTCAAGTTGGTTCGCCTTGATTCGACCTCAATTCCATGGGTTATTCAACGGTATTGAGCCGTTCACGTAAACGTTTGCTGGGGCGAAAGGAAACCATCTGCCGCTTGGTGATTGTCATGGATTCACCAGTCCTGGGATTGCGACCGCGTCGCGGAGATTTGTCGCGTACTGTCAGCGTCCCGAATTGGACCAATTTAATCGATTCCCCGGCGACCATGGTATTTTTCATGGTGGCAAAGACTGTATCAACGATCTCCGCAGCGCTACGCTGGGATACACCTAATTTTTCGTTAACGGATATGGCCAATTCTTTGCGAGTTACATTCTTCTTCTTCATACTTCGGATCCTTCGCGATAACGGGCATTAAAATCTGCCATTAATGAATTCACAATTTTCTGGTGGACTTTGTCGACTATTTGATCATCCAGGGTCGCTGTGGCGGAGCGATAGGTGAGACCAAGAGCGACACTCTTGTGTCCGGCCTCAATAGGTTTGCCACGATATACATCAAAGATCTCGGCTGACTCAAGATATTTTTGCGATTGCCGCCGAATTGCCATCAGGAGTTCACCGGCGGGGAGTTCATCAGGAACAACCAAGCTGATATCCCGTTTCATCGAGGGAAATTTCGGGAGGGAATGAAATTGCTTGGGCGTTGGCTCCAGGTGCAGAAGTTGCTCAAGATCAATTTCCAAAAAGTAGACCGGTTGCTTGATGTCAAATCCTTGTAAGGTGTCAGGATGGACTGCGCCCAAAGAACCGATAACTGTCTGCTGCGGACAAAGCACGGCTGCCTGTCGCGGATCGCAATACGGCTGGATAGCTTCCGGCAGATACTGAAACATGGCGTCAGCCTCCCCCGCATCCACTCTCAATTGCTGCAGCAGGTTGGCGGCAACGCCTTTAATGTCGAAAAAATCGCCTTTCTGATTGGAAAAGTACAGTGATTCGGCCTGTGGGTAGCGCCGGCCACTGAGGACGGCACAGAGATAAAGCCGCTCGACGGGTAATGTCCCCTGCTGTTTCTGGATAAAGACCTTGCCGATTTCAAAAAGGCGGATATCGCTCTGTTGAAAGTTGATGTTGCGCCGAATATTTTCAAGCAATCCGGGCAAAAGCATTGATCGCATCACCGCCTGTTCCTCGGAAAGAGGATTAAGCAGGCGGGTGAACTGCCTCCTGGCATCAGCTTTCGGCACACGGCAAAGGTCCAGATGGGTTTCACTGACAAAGCTGTAGTTGATTGCCTCGAAAAACCCCTGGGCGGTCAGCAGGCGTGCGGTTTCATGGCGCAGGGCACGCAGGGCATCACGTTGGGGATAATCCATGCGGATGAAAGGCTGGGAAGTTGGGATTTCATTGTATCCCACAAGACGGGCCACTTCCTCAACCAGGTCGATCTCCCGCTCGATATCGACACGGAAACTGGGAACACGGACCTCAAGGGTTCC
>JBFWIP010000011.1:21545-32658 GCA_050255935.1 Desulfobulbus sp. | reverse complement strand
GGTCAGTTTCCTCGCCGTATAGCGCGGACAGAGTTCGGCATCGGCGATGAGGACCTGGTAGTCGGCATTGTTTCCGCTCAAGGGAGTGACCGTTGCGACCAATGGCTGCAATGGCCCGCCGGCAAAGCTGGCCACCTCCCGGGCAATGCCGCGGACACTGGCGCAGTCCGGTCGATTGGGGGTCAGGTCGACCTCAATAACGGTATCGCGCATGGCAAGAGCATCGATCAACGGCACACCGGCAGAGAGGTTATCGTCCAGATCCATGATCCCGCCATGATCATTGCTGATTCCCAACTCTCGCGAAGAGCAGAGCATCCCGGCCGAAACCACCCCGCGGACCTTGGATTTTTTGATCTTCGTCCCATCGGGAAGCCTGGTTCCGGGTTTTGCAAGGGCGGTCACCATACCGGCCCGCACATTGGGAGCGCCGCAGACAATCTGGACGCTTTCTTCACCGGTATCGACGGTGCAGATGGTCAGTTTATCCGCATCCGGGTGTTTGTTGACTTCTGTCACCCGTGCCGTGGTGATAGGAGCCAGATCGCTGAACAATTCTTCAACGCTGTCAACTTCCAGGCCGAGCATGGTCAGTTTATCGGCAATTTGGGCTGCATTCAGCCCTTGGGTGGTAACAAATTGATTAAGCCAACTGAGTGTGAATTTCATGACGATCTATCCTGGTACAGCGTTATCGTAATGACGTAATGAAAACCGGGGTGAATTTTTTTGCCGGACGATCCAATATGGGGGAGGCCTGAATCGAAAAAACCACACCGGAAAATAAACTGTTCCGGTGTGGTCTACCTCTTTCGGCCGTCATCTCACCAGTCACCTGCAACAATGGGAAAAGGCACAGCGAGGCGCGGATATTTAAAACTGGGAAAGAAACCGGAGATCGTTTTCGTAATATAAACGAATATCATCAATGCCATACTTAAGCATGGCTATACGCTCGACCCCAAGACCGAAGGCGAAGCCCGAATAGACATCTGGATCGTATCCGACCATTTTCAGCACTTCGGGATCGATCAAGCCTGATCCGAGAATTTCCAACCATCCGGTCCGTTTACACACCCTGCACCCGCTGCCGCCGCAAATAACACAGGCAATGTCCACCTCGGCGCTTGGCTCTGTGAACGGAAAAAAGCTGGGACGGAAACGAAGCGCCAACTCACGCTCGAACATTTTGTGGGTGAAGGCGGTCAGCACTCCTTTGAGATCGGCAAAGGAGACGTTCTTGTCTACCAGGAACCCTTCAACCTGATGAAACATGGGCGTATGGGTAATGTCGGAATCGCAACGATACACCTTTCCGGGAGCGATATAGCGTAACGGAGGATCGTGTTTTTCCATGATTCTGGCTTGCATCGGGGATGTGTGCGTGCGAAGCAGAATCGAATCCGTGACATAAAAGGTGTCGTGCATGTCACGGGCCGGATGATGGGGGGGGATGTTGAGCGCTTCGAAGTTGTAATAATCGCTTTCAACATCGGGTCCCTCGGCGACTGCAAAACCAAGCCCCTCAAAAATAGAGCAGATTTCCTCCATGACCTGGGTCACGGGGTGCAGCTTACCAAAGGGGAGATACCGGCCAGGCAGGCTGTAGTCGGTCGCCCCGGCAGCACTGGTGGAGGAACCTGCTCCCAGTTGCAGCTTGATCTCCTCGAAGCGCTGTTCAACAGCTTGCTTGATGTCATTGGCCAATTGGCCAAGGCGGGGACGATCTTCGGCGGCAACTGATTTCAGCTGCCGCATTACACCGGTCAGCAGTCCCCCTTTTCGCCCGAGGAACTGAATCCGGAAGGCTTCAAGACTTGCCGCATCCTTGATTTTCTCAAGAGCCTCGCCGGCTTCTTGCTTAAGCCTGAGCAGCTCATTTTCCATGGGACAATCCGTGAAAATCAGGAAGCCAGTCCGGAAGCTTTCACCACCGCAGTGAAGGCATTGGGATCGACGATAGCCAAATTGGAGAGCACTTTACGATCAAGTTCGATCGAATTCTTGCTCATACCATTGATCAGGCGGCTGTAGTTCACGCCATTCTGTTTGGCGGCAGCGTTGATGCGGCCAATCCAAAGGGCGCGGAATTCCCGTTTTTTGACCCGACGGTCACGATAGGCGAAGCACAGTGCGCGATCAACAGCTTCCGCAGCCGTTCTGAACAAGCGGTGCTTGCCGCCACGATACCCTTTGGCCAAACTCAACACTTTATTTCTTCTGCGGCGTGCTTTAAAACCGCGAGTTACACGAGGCATTGCATTCTCCGTTCAAACTAAACTCTTGAAACCACTCACTCTCAAACAGGGGGCGGCAAGCGGCGACAACCAATCCCGGGCCAAACTGCCGGAAATCGATACCTTTACACGTACGGGAGCATTCTCCGTACTGCTTTGACATCAACCTCGGCGATCAGGGTAGCTTTCCGTAAATTCCGTTTCCGCTTGGTTGATTTTTTGGTCAGGATATGTGAGGAATACGCTTTGTTACGGCGAATCCGACCGGCGCCGGTTGCCCTGAACCGTTTGGCTGCGCCTCTGTTGGTTTTCATTTTCGGCATGGTATACGCTCCTTACATCGCTGCCGGCCGCATAACCAGCCGGAATACATGGGGGTTGTAAATCAATAATTGTCGTTCTCTCAAAAAATTTGAGACCGACGTTCCGTTCTTCGCAACGGACTGTTTCCACAATACGTGGCTTCACGGAATTTGACTTATTACGAAGCCATCACAATTTTAAACTTCAGGCCTTCGGTCCAACGAACATCACGAGTTGCCGCCCTTCCATCTTCGGTTCCTGAATTATCACACAGTCTTCTCGCAGCGTATCGGCGATCTTGTTCAAGGCATCCAAGCCGATCGTCTGGGCATAAATGATTTCACGGCCACGGAAACGCATGGTCACCTTGACCTTGTTTTTCTCCGCAAGAAATTCTTTTATTTTCCGAATCTTGAAATTGAGATCATGCTCTTCGGTCTTTGGCCGAAATTTAATCTCGCGGGTTTCAATGACGGTCTGTTTCTTTTTCGCTTCCTGCTGCTTCTTTTTTAACTCATAGCGGAACTTATCGAAATTCATGATCCGGCATACCGGCGGATCAGCCTTATCGGAAACTTCGACTAGGTCGAGCCCCTGTTCATGAGCTATCTCTAACGCATCTCTAACGCTTAAAATGCCACGCTGTGTCCCATCGGAATCAATGAGTCGGATTTCTTTGTAATTGATATCCTCATTGACTTTAATTTTCAGATCCTGCTGGGGGGGAAGTTTTCTGCCGCCTCGTTTTTTAATGTTCGTTCCTCCAGTTATATTTCCTATAAATCAGACATCACGCTGGCGGCATTCATCAATAACGAGATCAACGAAGGCCTCCGGGGTCATGGCTGGCAAGTTCTGCCCGTCTTTTCTACGGACAGTGACGGTTCCCTCTTCTTTTTCACGCTCACCGATAATGAGCATGTAGGGCACCTTCATCAATTGAGCTTCTCTTATTTTGTAGTTGAGCTTTTCATTGCGGAGGTCTTTTTCAATCCGCACCCCAAGAGCCCGTAACTTAGCATACACCTGCTCACAGTACTCGGCCTGATCATCGGTGATGTTCATGACCCGCGCTTGTTCCGGTGCAAGCCACAGGGGAAAGGCACCGGCATAATGCTCAATCAGCACGCCGATGAACCGTTCCAGCGAGCCCATCAGAGCCCGGTGGATCATGATCGGCTGGTGCTCGGCACCATCCACGCCGGTATAGCTCATCTGGAACCGTTCGGGCAGATTGAAGTCCACCTGAATGGTGGAACACTGCCAGGAACGGCCCAACTGGTCCTTGATCTTGATATCGATCTTCGGCCCGTAGAAAACGCCCTCCCCCGGGTCCACCTGGTAGTCCAGTCCTTTCTTTTCCAGGGCATGCTTCAAGGCCTGGGTCGAAAGCTGCCAGTGCTCGTCGGAACCGACATATTTTTCCGGACGGGTCGACAAATAGACATCATACTGATCAAAACCAAAGGTCTTGAGGATGTGCAGGTTCAGGTCAATAATGTTGAAGATTTCCTCTTCGAGTTGATCCGGACGGCAGAAAATGTGGGCATCATCCTGGGTAAAGCCGCGTACCCGCATCAATCCATGCAGCGCCCCGGTCCGCTCATAGCGGTACACCGTTCCCAGCTCACACCAGCGGATGGGAAATTCGCGATAACTGTGCTTCTCGGCCTTATATACCCCAATATGAAAAGGGCAGTTCATCGGCTTGAGCTGGTACAGCACCTCGTCGATCTCCATGGCGGAATACATGTTTTCGCCATAAAAATCAAGATGACCCGAGGTCTTCCACAGATCCTGCCGGGCAATATGCGGCGTATACAACAGCTGATAGCCGTTTTTGTAATGCTCGTCCTTCCAGTAATCCTCAAGCAGCCGACGCAGCAACGCCCCGCGCGGTTGCCATAAAATCAACCCGGGGCCGATCTGGTCCTGAATGGTAAACAGACCAAGCTGCTTGCCCAGCTTGCGATGATCACGCTTACGCGCCTCTTCAAGCCGGTCAAGATAGCTCTTCAGTTCTTTTTTGTCGGCAAAGGCGGTTCCGTATATACGGGTGAGCATCGGCCGCTTTTCATCGCCGCGCCAATATGATCCGGCAACCCGCAACAGCTTGAACACCTTGATCCAGGAGGCATCCGGAACGTGCGGCCCCCGGCATAAATCCACAAACGTGCCGTGGGTGTACAGGCTGACCGTATCTCCATCCATTTCCTTGAGCAGCTCAAGTTTGTACACCTCGCCCAACTTCTCAAAAAAAAGGATGGCCTCCTCGCGGCTCACCTCTCGCCGTTCAAAGGGGATCCGTGCGCTGACCAACTCGGCCATCTTGGCCTCGATTTCAGCAAAGTCCTCCGGGGAAAAGGCCTTTTCCCGATCAAAGTCATAGTAAAAACCATCTTCAATCGCGGGTCCGATGGCCACCTTCACCTCATTCCCATACAACTCTTTCACCGCCAGCGCCATGAGATGGGCTGTGGAGTGACGAAGAATTTGAAGACCAGCCTCGGACTGCACGGATACAGGCTCCAAGACGATATCGTCAACCAGGGGAGTCGATAAATCCAGCAATCGTTCCTTGGCCCGCACGGCCACGGTTTGTTTACGTTGCTTTCCCGATACCAACTCTTTCAGCGCTTCGGCAACTGTCACTCCCTGCGGAAACGCCTTACTTTCACCGTCTTGGACGGACACCTGAATATCTGCCATCGTGCCTGTAAAAAGGAAAGGCTAACGAGCAGAAAAAAATTCTGCATCCTAGCCTTTGCAAAAAATTGGTAGGCGCGGACGGGGTCGAACCGACGACATCTACCACGTCAAGGTAGCGCTCTCCCACTGAGCTACGCGCCTACACATTTTATTGTGTTATTTTGGAGTGGTCTTTATACAGCAAGCTGCTGAAGACCGCAAGTCAAATACCAGCAATCATTAAGACTGTCAACATAAATTAATACCTCCGACTCTTCGCCAATGCCTCGTCTCCCCCAAGCGATTCACCCCTTTTTCATTGAAATCATGAATTTTTTCTCCACCCCTTTTCCTGCCGCTCCCCCTCACCGCAAAGTTGTTTTTTCCCCCTCCTCATTGATCCCTCCCTCCCGTTTTTTCTTTTTTCCCAGAGAAGTGGAATCATCGGTCAACCCCAAAAACAATCATAAAAAGAAAGCAGCGTTCCCCTGGAGCTTGTGGTATACAATTTTTTTTTTGTAACCTTCCTTAAAGCGATCTCGCAGAAGCCGTGAAAACGGCCTCTTATGCCTCGCGTTTTAAGGCTTGTTTTTTTTCACTTGTTGACTTGTAACCAATTCATCATGTTTCCGACACGTTTTGCAAAAAAAAGATTTTTGAGACGGACACGCACCTATGGCAAGTCCACAGGATAAAATACTCCACAGCATCCTCACGTCCGCCGACCTCCCCAGCCTTCCCGCCGTTGCTTCCAAAGTTCTTGAGCTGACGGCTCAGGAAGAAGTGCCTCTCTCCGATATCATCAGCCTGATCAGCCGGGATATTGCCCTGTCCGCCAAGATTCTCAAGGTCGCGAATTCCGCCTTTTATAACTTTCCCCAGCAAATCGGATCCGTGCAGCAGGCTGTCTCGCTGCTTGGAATCAATGCGGTGCGCAGCCTGGTACTCAGTTTTTCCTTTCTGTCCATGGGGCAGAAAAAAAGCCAGATCCTTTTTGACTTCAACACGTTTTGGGAACAATCCCTTGCGGCAGCAGCAGCCGCACGCCTGCTTGCCGAACAAACCGGTCAAGTCGATCCCGAGGAAATGTTCACCCTCGGACTATTGCAGGATATTGGCCAACTGATCTTTGCCCTCACGCTCCCGACCCGTTACGAACGTCTGCTGGAACGATTGCAATCCGGCCAGGCGCGCCGGAATGTTGCACTGGAGGAAGAATATCTCGGCCTGGCCCATACCGTCTCCGGAGCAGAGGTGGCACGTGTTTGGGGCCTGCCCGACTCGATTGTTGCGGTCCTTCGTTATCACCATACGCCTCTGCAATATGGAGGGCAAGATTCACATCATGCCCTGGCGCTGAACATCGTCTATCTCTCCGATCTGGTGGCTCAAATTTGCGTCTCTTCCACCCCGTTGCCGGCCCACCGGGAATTCGAGGAACAAGCCGGACTCCTGCTTGGTCTTGCGCGTCAAGAAATCAAGACCGTTCTGCGCGCCATCAACAGGGAAATCGAAAAATCGGCTCGCTTTTTCGGAGTCGCAGTCAAACCGATGCGACCGGTTGCGGAAATCATCCAGGAGGCCAATATCCGCCTGAGTCTTTTGCATCTCAGCTATGAGGAGATGAACCGTGAACTGCAACAGGCCAGGCAGGCACTGGAGGAACTGCGTCGGCAGCTTTCCGAACGCAATCGGCTTCTCGAACGGCTGGCCAACCTCGATGGACTGACCGAGATCCATAATCACCGCTATTTCCAGTCGTTTCTCCGTGCGGAGATCAATCGTGCCGTGAACAACAAGGGGCCGGTCTCCCTGCTTCTGGCCGACATCGATCACTTCAAGCAATTCAATGACCGCTACGGACACCAGACCGGTGATTTCATTCTCAAGGAACTTTGTCTCGCCGTTCGCGCCGTTATCCGTGAGTACGACCTGATGGCCCGTTATGGTGGGGAGGAATTTGCCTTTGTCCTGCCGGACGCTGATTTCGATGCCGCCCGGGTTGTTGCCGAAAAGATCTGCCATGCCGTTGCCGAGCATGATTTTTTCGACCAAGATCGTCACTACCGGGTCACGATCAGTATCGGGGCGGTAACGGCCTATCCCACTGACAGCGACTTTTGTCAAAACGATTTCATCGAGCAGGTCGACCATGCCCTCTATGAGGCCAAAAAACGTGGCCGTAACCAGGTGGCCTTTTCCCCGTCCCAAGGACGGCCTCATTGGCTGCCCCTCTAACCCGACCCACTGATGGGCATTTGCTGCCCTTAACTTGTCAGAAGTAAAAATAGGCCTTACGCAATGCGATAAAACCATGCGTCATTTCGGTAAAACGCGCCCCTTCGGTCACTCCGGACGGCACCCTCTTCGCCAGGCTTTTGCCACCGAATAGGGCCAACTCTCATTTGTTGCCAACAACGCTGAGCCTGATACCGACAACCTGACTGATACGTCATTCGGGGCAGCCAATCCGCCTTTTCCCGTTGCTTGCCGACCTCGCTTTTTTCCCAAAAACGTTTCAATTGGCGGTCACTCTCGGTACAATAATTTTTCAGGAAAATTTTCCTGGTTGAGCCCGAGTACAACTAGGAACTGTCAGGGCCACTCAGACCTGGGAGCACATCATGGACGTGAGCATTGTTGGTGCCAGTGGCGGCTGCGGACGGGAGATCGTGACCCAGATTGTCCAACAGCGCCTGCTGGAAAGCCGTGAGATTCTGCAACTGGTGGGGAGCAATCCGAATTCTCGCCGTCCCCATTTACTCCATGGTTTTCGTGCCGATCTCCAGGACGCCTATGCGGAGATCATTCCCGAACTCAATGTCACCGATGATCCGGACAAAATCATCGGCGATGTGGTGGTCATTACCGGCGGCCAGACCTTTTCCACCACACCCGCCGAAATCGGCAGTGCCTCTCGCGACATTCTTGCCCGTGCCAATGTGGCCGTCTTCGAGCGTTTTGCCCAGGCCTTGGCAGGAAGCCGCGGCGCTTTCCCCCCGGTGGTGATCATCGTCACCAACCCGGTCGAACTGGGAGTGGCCGTCTTTTCCCATTATCTGCCGCGAACCCATATAATCGGCATGGGGGCCTATTCCGACTCGGCCCGGTTCCGCTGGGAGATTGCATCGGATCTGGGCATCCGCCGTCAGCGGGTGCGCGGCTACATGCTGGGTGAACATGGGAACGGCATGGTCCCGATCTGGAGTTCGGTCAAGGTGCAGGGAATGACCGACAAGGAATGGGCCCTGCTTGAACCGCGGTTGCGTCGTGGCCTTCGCACCGAGGATTACGCCGAGGCCCTGGTCAGGCATCAAAAACGGATGATCGGGATGATCAGCGACGACCAGATCAACGGGGCCGTGCGGGCACTCCGCTATGTACGTGATCTCCCGCCTGACCTGCGTGTTCCCCTCAAACCTTTTGCCATTCATTACACCGATGCCAAAACCCAAACCGCCACCGCCGCAGCCACCGTGGAACTGGTCAAGGCCGTGCTTGAGGGACATCGTGTGGAGGTTTCGGCCCAATACATGCATCGGGGGGAAAACGGTCTGGACGGTCCTTGCGGCGGCCGCATCCTCCTTGCCGGAAGTGTGCTGCAGGTAATGCCCGACCGTGGCGAAATGACCTCAACGGAGCGCCGGCTGGTGGAACAATCGGCCCGTCAGATAACGACGAAAATCGATCAGTGGTGGCAACCACGTTCATAACCGACACAATATGAGCATCCCGTTGCAGCCGCAAATTAACGAGAACCATGCATCGTCGGAAAACCAGTGGATTGGAAAGCGAGAAAGGTCCTTCCCGTGGATGTTCACGCAACAGCGGCAGAGGATCGTGAAAATCGTCCGTATACAAAATAAAAATGGTGGGCCAATGACTGATAAACGCCAACTCTGGCTGGTGGTCCTGACCACCCGCGATCACGCCGGTGATACGGCGGCCATTGCCTCGGTCTTCTCCGGCCGCGGCATTCAAATCGACAGTTTTATCGGTTTTGGATCCATCCCCGGTGCTGACGGCAACCGCGAGGGCCGGATCATGATCACCTTCCAGGCCTTCAGTGAACGCTGCGAAAGCCTCTGCCGGGTATTGGCAAGCCTGGAGGCCGTCATTGCGGTGCGTTGTTTCGGCCCGGAAACGGCTGCAAACGACTTGATGACACAAACACAAGCCATCAAAGATCTGCTGGCGGGACTGGTGCCGTAAAGCCCACCCTTCCCGGCAGAGATCCGGAGAAGGCGGGATAACCGGTTGATTATGCTTGAAAACAAGAACCATTCCTGCTACCTATTGTCAGTACAACCCGACGATGCATCGGGAAACAGCGATCCATCATCAATTCACAGGAGGTCTGTCATGAAAAAAACCTATCTTGCCGCAGCCCTGGTTCTCGCCTTTGCCTCTCCCCTCACCGGCCACTCCGCCGAGGAGGAAGACACCCTGCTCAAGGACGCCCAGGCCCAGTTCCAACCCATCCCGGACAAGGGTCCGGCCATCAAAGACAATGCCGCTTCCCCGGAAAAGGTTGAACTGGGGAAAATGCTCTATTTCGAACCCAGGCTTTCCAAAAGTGCCCTGATCAGTTGCAATACCTGCCACAATGTCGGCATGGGCGGGGCGGATTACCAGCAGACATCCACCGGCCATGGGTGGAAACGGGGGCCGCGCAACGCCCCTACAGTGCTCAATTCGGTATTCAATGTCGCCCAATTCTGGGATGGCCGGGCCAAGGATCTGGCCGAACAGGCCAAGGGACCGATCCAGGCCGGCGTGGAAATGAACAACACCCCGGAGAACGTTGTCAAGACCCTCAAGAGCATGCCCCCTTACGTGGCGCTATTTCAAAAATCCTTTCCCGGCGAGGCTGATCCGGTCACCTTTGACAACATGGCCAAGGCAATAGAGGTCTTCGAGGGCACCCTCATCACTCCGGACTCCAAGTTCGACACGTTCCTCAAGGGCAACCTCCAGGCGCTGAATCAGGAGGAAAAGGAAGGGCTCAAGCTGTTCATGGCCAATGACTGCGTTTCCTGCCACGGCGGCGTCAACATGGGGGGCGACGACTACTACGAATTGGGAGTGGTCAGCATGCCAAGCGAAAAAATCATTGCCGGTGACAAGGGTCGCTTTACCGTCACCCATGCAAAAGAAGATCAATTTTCTTTTAAGTCGCCTTCGTTGCGTAACATTGAGCTGACTCCACCCTACTTCCATTCCGGTGTGGTCTGGGACTTGAAGGAGGCGGTTTCGGTGATGAACGACTCCCAACTGGGAGCGGATTTGGATGACAAGGACCTGGAAAAGATAGTCGCCTTCCTCAAAACCACGACCGGCACGCAGCCGAAGGTGGAGTATCCGATTCTCCCCGCACCGACCAAGACGACCCCGAAGCCATCCTTGAATTAATTTGCCACCCGGGCCGGATTGATCATCTGTGATCCGGCTCTTTTTCCAACCCGCAAATGAGCTTTTGTTGTCATTGAGCGAGGTTGGCTTTGCATTGCATAAGTCTGTTTTTTTTGATATTTTTTCTGCAATTGAGACAAAATGATCATGAAAAATCCGGGCTAACCGGTGGCGGGGTGTGACCCACTGCACCCCGCCATTGCTTTTTCAAGGGTAAACCATGCGGACGTTGCTCTTCCTCCTCTTCGTTATCATCTCCGCCGTCGCCGGCTTCAGCGTGTATCCCCCCTTCTCGCTCAACGCCATCCTGACCGGCGCGGTGGTTTACCTCCTGATTGAGGTATTCCTTCTTCGCCGCCGGGTCAACCGCCTTGAACGGCATCCCGTCCCTTCTCCGCGGGCAACGCGCACAACACCGGACACAACGACCGATGCCCGCAGAGAGCAGGAAACAGCACCTCTTTACAGGCCGG
>JBFWIP010000011.1:18319-21445 GCA_050255935.1 Desulfobulbus sp. | reverse complement strand
CTTCTTCGCCGCCGGGTCAACCGCCTTGAACGGCATCCCGTCCCTTCTCCGCGGGCAACGCGCACAACACCGGACACAACGACCGATGCCCGCAGAGAGCAGGAAACAGCACCTCTTTACAGGCCGGTATCATCACCACCGGCAACAACCGGCATTCCCCGACGATCAGGCGAACCTCCGGAAGCCCCGCCCCGCTCTTCCCCCTTGGCCGCCGCACTGGCACCGCTGCTGCACTTTGTCAGCGGCGGCAATCCGGTGCTGAAAATAGGCTTGGTGGTCCTCTTCTTCGGTGTCGCCTTTCTCCTCAAATATGCGGCCCAGCGTAACCTGCTGCCGATCGAACTCCGGCTGGCCGGGGTGGCTCTGGGCGGTCTGGCGATGCTGATCATCGGCTGGCGGCTTCGCCGTTCACATCCGCTCTACGGGCTGGGGCTCGAGGGCGGCGGCATCGGCGTGCTCTACCTGGTCGTCTTTGCCGCCTCCAAGCTCTATCCCCTGCTGCCCCTGCCCCTGGCCTTGGGGGTGATGATCGGTCTGGTGGCCTTTTCCGGACTCCTGGCCGTATTGCAGGAAGCCAGGGGGCTGGCGGTCTCCGGATCGATCGGCGGCTTTCTTGCACCGATCCTGATGTCCAGCGGCGGCGGCAGCCACGTTCTCCTCTTTTCCTATTACGGCCTGTTGAACTGCGGCATCCTCGGCATCGCCTGGTTCAAGGCCTGGCGCGAACTCAACCTGGTGGGCCTGGTCTTCACCTTCGGCCTGTTCTCCTTATGGTCGGCCACGGCCTATACCCAGGATATGTTCGTCAGTACCGAACCCTTCCTGATCCTGTTTTTCCTGATGTACTGCCTGATTGCCGTGCTGTTTGCCCTGCGTCAGCCCTTGCGGCTCCGTGGCTTCATCGACGGCCCCCTGGTCTTCGGCCTGCCGATCGTGTTCAGCTCCCTGCAGGCCTACCTGGTGCATGGTTTCCGCTACGGCATGGCCTGCAGTGCCCTCGGCCTGGGGTTGTGGTATATCGGTCTGGCGCGCCTGCTTTGGAACCGGTTCAGCGACGGCATGCGGCTGCTGACCGAGGCCTTTCTCGCCCTGGGCGTGGTCTTCGCCAGTCTGGCCATTCCCCTGGGCCTTGATCCGCACTGGACCACCGCCGCCTGGGCGCTGGAAGGAGCGGCCATGATCTGGATCGGCGTTCGTCAGGGCCGATTGGCGGCACGTATTTTCGGCCTGGTGCTTCAGGCCGGAGCCGCTGCCGCCCTGCTGGAGCAGACATACCTGCCGCCGGGCAGCCTGGTCTTTGCCAATTGGCTCTATCTCGGCTGCGCCCTGATCGGTATCGCCGCCCTGTTCTCCAGTTACTGGCTGGACCGCCTTGGCGGAAAAGGCCGGGCCTGGGAGAGGCACTTCCCGCTTTTCCTCCTGGGTTGGGGGCTTATCTGGTGGTATGCCGGGGGATTGACGGATCTCCGCCACCACCGACAATTGCTTTCTCCGGAGTTGATCTTCCTCCTCTACGCCTGCCTCTCCAGCGCCGGCCTGGCCTGGTTGTGCCGGCGCTTCGCCTGGCCGCGTCTGGGCCTGTCGCTCCTGCTCCTCCTGCCGATGATGGTCCTGGTCTACGGCGAACGGCTTTCCAATGCCACCCCGCTGCTCGACCATGCGGGGTGGGTCGCCTGGCCTCTGGCCTTTTGCCTCCAGTATGGACTGGTCAAAGGTTATGAGCACCTCTGGCCATCACGGCTTCGCCCCCTCGTCCATTGCCTGAGCCTGTGGCTGCTGCTCCTTGCCCTGACCACGGAAATCGCCTTCCGGGTCGACCGGATCAACGGGCTCACCTCGGCCTGGTCAACGGCCGTCTGGGGGCTGGTGCCGACGATTCTCCTCTACCTGCTCGAATTCCAGGGCAAACGCCTGGCCTGGCCGGTGAAACACAACTCCGCCCTCTACCACGGCATTGCCACCGATATCCCGGTGCTGGCTCTGTTGCTCTGGTGCACCGCTTCCTTTGCCTTAAACGGCAATCCCGCCCCTCTGCCCTATATCCCCCTGCTCAACCCGCTGGAATTGATCGAACTGGCCATCCTCTGCCTGGCACTCCTGCGCTGGCTGCGTGGCAGGATCGTCTGGCCACCCAAAGGGCAACTGCCCCTTCTGGGGCTGCTCGCCTTTGCCTGGCTCAATGTGGCCACCGGACGGACGGTCCATTTCTTTACCGGCACCCGGTACAGTATCGACGCCCTGTTTGCCTCCCCGGTTTTCCAGGCCGCCATCGCCGCCCTCTGGGCGTTGCTGGCCCTGTCGCTGACGATCGCGGGGGCGCGCAGGGAACACCGCACAACCTGGCTGACCGGGGCGGTCCTCCTCGGCCTGGTCGTCTGCAAGCTTTTTGTCATCGATCTCTCCGGAACCGGCTCAATCGGCCGTATCATCTCCTTTCTGGTGGTGGGCCTGCTGATGCTGGTGATCGGGTATTTCGCCCCTCTTCCGCCGAAATCAACCAATGAGCCGCCCCATGCCCCGTAAAAAATTTGTCCTCTTGCCGCTGGTTGCCCTGTGCCTGGCGCTGTGCCCGGCGCTTTCCGCATGGGCGGCAGCGCCCGCCCCAACCGATTTTGCCTATGGCTGCGCCCTGCCGGTAACCGACACCACCGGCCTCTATGCCCTTGACCTGCCGCTCGAGGTCTACCGGAAACTGCAGCGTAACGACCAGAGGGATCTCCAGGTGTTCAACGGCGCGGGCCAACCGGTCCCCCAGGCGCTCCGCCGTCGTGATCCACCACGGGTGCCTGTTCGCCAACCGGTCCCCTTCTTTCCCTTGCCGATCAATGCCCAGACCCCCTCCCAGGATCTCTCGGTCCGGGTCCAACGCCACAGCAACGGATCAATCATCACCCTTCAAAGTGACGACATCCCGGCAACGGTGCTCCGAGGATATGCCTATCTCCTTGATCTCAGCGGACATGCCCCAACGCCGGACGAGTTGGAGCTTCAGTGGCAAGAGGAGGACTCCCCGGAGATGGTCTCCCTGAGAGTTTCCGAAAGCAGGGATCTTGCCCATTGGCGAACGGTGCGGGACAAGGTGGTTCTGGCGGAACTGGCGTACAACGGCGGCAAGGTCAGCCGGCG
>JBFWIP010000011.1:15191-18219 GCA_050255935.1 Desulfobulbus sp. | reverse complement strand
AGGAGGACTCCCCGGAGATGGTCTCCCTGAGAGTTTCCGAAAGCAGGGATCTTGCCCATTGGCGAACGGTGCGGGACAAGGTGGTTCTGGCGGAACTGGCGTACAACGGCGGCAAGGTCAGCCGGCGAAGTTTCACTCTTCCGGGGCCGGGCGCCCCCTATCTGCGGCTTGACTGCCGGGACTGCCGCCGGCCTTTGCGCTTGACAGCGGTCACCGCAGTCAGCGGACCGCCAATGAAACAGGAGCAGTGGCAATGGCAAAAACTGACCAATGAACAGGTGAGCAGCGAACAGGGCTGGTGGCGGATCGAATACAGCAAGCCGGCCGGATTCAAGGTGACGGCCCTTGACCTCACCTTTCCCCAACCCAACTCCCTGGCCAGGGTCGTGATTGAATCCCGCGCAACGATTGATGCGCCATGGCACAGAATCGCAAGCGATGATTTTTACTTCCTGGACCTTCAGGGAACCTTGTTCAACAGCCGATTCCTTCCCTGCCCGGCCAACAGCGACCGCCAATGGCGGTTGAGCGTTGCCGATTCCCCCTCACTGGCCGACAGGGAACAGTTGCCCCAACTCATCCTGGGCTGGCAGCCCGATGAGCTTATTTTCCTGGGCCGGGGGCCGGGACCTTACACCCTTGCCTTCGGCAGCACGAAAACGAAAAAAGACGAGACCACGCAGGAGGCCATGGTCCTGACCGCCTTGCGGCAGACCGGAAGCAGCGACCGCATACAGCGCATCATACCCGGTGCGATTACCGCACTGGCCGGAGAACAGGCCCTGCAGCCCCAGACGCCTCCTCTTCCCTGGCAACGGATCCTGTTATGGGTGGTGCTGGTCGCGGGTGTCGGCCTGGTGGCCATGATGACACGCTCTATTCTCAGGGAGATGCGCTCTTCCCGAAAGTGACCGCCCCCCGGATTTCAGGACGCCGGTTGATCCTGCAGGGTCTCCCGCACCTTGAGTGCGAGTTCCTCCGTGGAAAACGGTTTGGTGATGAAGTGCGTTCCCGCATCCAGTTCACCGCGGTGGGCGATGACATTGGCGGTATACCCGGACATGAACAGCGTCTTCACTTTTGGACAAAACCCGCAAATGACCCGGGCCAACTCCCGTCCGTTCATCTCCGGCATAATGACATCCGTCAGCAGCAGATCGATTGTCCGGCCGAATTCCTTGGCAATCCGTACTGCCTCGGCAGGCGTCGACGCCGTGAGCACCCTATAGTTGAGCTGGTCAAGCATGGTCCGGTTCAGGGCCAGCATGGATTCCTCATCCTCGACCACGAGAACGACCTCTCCCCGGCCAAGGGGAACCGCCTTGATGTCGTCCATCCCGCCGGCCTCGGCATTTCCCTCCTGACGCGGCAGGTAAATCCGGAACGTCGTTCCCCGCCCCGGTTCGCTGTACACATTGATGAACCCGTTGTTCTGCTTGACAATGCCGTAGACCGTTGCCAAGCCCAATCCGGTTCCCTGCCCCACGCCCTTGGTTGTGAAAAAGGGTTCGAAAATCTTGTCGAGAATATCCCGCTCAATGCCGCTGCCGTTGTCACTCACGACCAGCACCACATAATCACCGGGGACGAACCCGGACCGCTCACGGCAATACGCTTCATCAAAGGAGACCTTTCCGGTCTCGATGGTTATCTTGCCGACCCCCTTGATGGCGTCCCGGGCATTGACGCACAAGTTGGCCAGAAGCTGATCGATTTGCGACGGATCCATTTTCACCGGCCAGACATCCGTGCCCGGCAACCAAAGCAGCTCGATATCCTCGCCGATCAAACGGCGCAGCATCTTCAACATTCCCCCGAGGGTTTCGTTCAGGTCCAGAACCTTGGGAGCGATCGTCTGCTTGCGGGCAAAGGCCAGCAACTGCCGGGTGACATCGGCGGACCGTTTGCCGGCCTTGACGATCTCCATGAGATACTTGCCCAGTGGCTGAGGCACATCCATCGTTCTCAAGGCCAGTTCGGCATAGCCGATGATCACCCCGAGCATATTGTTGAAATCATGCGCCACGCCTCCGGCCAGTTGCCCCACGGACTCGAGTTTCTGCGCGAGATTGAGCCGATCGCGCAGTTTTTCGCGTTCTTCCTGCGCCTGCCTTCGCCGGGTGATATCCCGCACCACCGCCGACACGCCCTCGGGCTGCCCTTCGTTGTCCATCAAAAGAAATGTTCGTAATTCCACGGGAACAAGGACTCCGTCCCGGCGTTGATATTCCTTTTCATACAGTTCGGTGCGACCGCTGCTCATCAACTGCACGCGCAAGTGCTCCTTTTCAAACTCCTGCCAATGGTGCGGGGTGAACTCGTTGACGGAGCGTCCCTTCAGTTCCTCCGCCGAGAAGCCGAGCAATGCCGCGTAGGCGTCATTGCATTCGCGGATCCTTCCCTTGAGATCGGTCACCACGAAGGCGTCCATCATGCTCCGGTACAGGGTCCGGTAGCGCCGCTCGCTGGCGAGCAACGCCTCTTCCATCTGTTTTTGTTCCAACAACCTCCAGATATATTCTCCCATCCGGGTCACGGTCTCGACATCCCGGGCTGAATACGGCCGCGCCTTGTCGGAGACGGCCATTGCGGCAGTCAATCGACCGGAACGCCGCAACGGAAACAGGATTTCCCGGACCGTGCCGAAGCGGCATTGCTGCAACGCGGGATCAGTGGCAGGCCATTGCCCGGACGTTGCGGCAGGCTCGACAATGACCGCCTCATCGGGCATGGAAGAAAACCATTGCCCGAGTTCCGCATATCCCGCCTCGTTCATGGCATTGGCCGACTGCCACTGACAGCTTCCCCCGGAATCGGGCACCCGTTTGACAGCGGCCGAGTACCACGGGTCCTCCAAATCACACCACACCGCCTTGGGGCTTTTCATGAGCACGGCAACCTCCTCCAGGGCCTGATGGAGCAAGTCGTGTACGCCGTGGGAGTTTGCATATTCGCGTAACCGCAAGCAGGCCTCGGTCCGTTGCCTGCTCAGGTGTTCCCGGGTCTGGTCATTGAAGGCCACCACCGC
>JBFWIP010000011.1:9809-15091 GCA_050255935.1 Desulfobulbus sp. | reverse complement strand
GACGCGGCCCTGCCGACCAAGGTGTTTGCCAGCTCCTCCTCGGGCCCCTTGTGCACTTGAATCCCGCCATTGGCGGACAAGGCCGCCGACACCACGATTAAATCGGCCTGGTCCCGGCGGACAAGCACGGCCTGCGGGGAGGCATTCGTCTCCTCCGGGGAAGCGGCCACCGTCTGATAGGTCCGGCCCGCATCGACGACAAGCACCACCGCCCCCAGTGCCTCTTCTTGGCGACGGTCCCCACGGACCAAGGGAATGACTGCGGCAAAAACGTACCCATCCGTCGGGCCATTCCCCTCCATATCGATCAGCACGGGCCGATAGGCGGCCATGGCCCCGGGAAGGGCCTCGGCATACCCATCGGGGTGCGGGACCGGTTGACCGAGACAAAGACGGATCGTCCCGGAGGCGTCAAGAAGGAGAACACTCCTGTATCCGCCCTGTTCACAGACCGTCTGCAACCGATCGGCCACGATCTCCCTGCCCCGATTCTCCGCAAAAAAACCGGACGTCAGGGAAAGAAAATACGGATCGCTGCAGAGGATGGAACCGTCAAGTACCGGCCGCCTGCGTTCAGCAACTATTCGCTCGACCTCGAGCCGGGTGATGACGGCGAGCTGCTGCCGGGCCTTCTCCAGGGCGGAGGATTCCTCCGCCCGGTAAAACCACACACCCGTGGTGCACAGCAGCAAGAGGCCCGCCAGAGGGAGCAATACCGTCCATCGTGAAAAAACAAGCCGTTCCACCATTGTCACTCCCGTGCCGCCGCGCAGGCGCTCCCCTTATATCTTGAAGTTGTCGACAATGGTCTTGAGAAGTTCGGCCAGGCGCTGGAGATCCTCGGCACTGCTTTTCACCTGCTGACTGCTCCCGGAAATTTCGGAGGAGGCGGTGTTGACCTCGGTAATATCCTGGGTGATCGAGGCGGCGACCACCGAGCTCTGGTTGACGTTCTCGTTCACCTCGCCAATGCCCTGGGAGGCTTGGGCGATGTTGTTGGCAATCTCCTGGGTGGCGGTACTTTGCTGGGTCACGGCAGCGGAAATAATGCTGACGATCTCGTTGACGTTGTTGATCACCTCGGATATCTGGTTGATTTCACGAACCGTGGTGGCGGTGGTTCCCTGCACCTCTTCAATCTGTTTCTTGATATCCAGGGTGGCGGACGCCGTCTGTTTGGCCAGCTCCTTGATCTCGTTGGCCACCACCGCAAATCCCTTGCCCGCCTCACCGGCCCGCGCGGCCTCGATGGTGGCGTTCAGGGCCAGCAGATTGGTCTGTTCGGATATCTCGGTGATCGCCTCGGTGACCTTGCCGATGGCCTGGGCGGCCTTCCCCAGTTCCTCCATCCGTACCGAAGTGGCTTCCGCCTGATCGACCGCGCTCAACGAAATGGTATGCGCTTTTTGCGCATTATTGGCGATTTCGTTGATGGTGGCGGTCATCTCCTCGGCGGCGCTGGCCACCATGGTGGTGTTGGTGGCCGACTCCTCCATGGCTGCGGCCACATTGTTCAGGTTGGTCGTCATCTCCTCGGCGGCGGCGGCGACGCTGTCGGCACGCCGCGAAGTGTCCTCGGAGTTGCTGGAAAGATCAGCGGCAATGCGCCCCAGATCATGGGAAGAGGCATCAATGGAACGCGTATTTTCCGCGATCTCGCCGATGATCCCCTGGAGTTTTTCAATAAAGATGTTGAACCAACTGGCCAGTTCACCGATCTCATCGCGGGAGTTGACCTTGAGCCGCATGGTCAGGTCACCCTCTCCCTGGGCAATGTCCTGCAGCCCTACGACGGCCTGTTTCAGCGGACGGGTAATGGATCGGGAGAAAAAGAGCACCACCCCACAAATCAGGAGCGTGGCCACCAGGGTGGTCAGTAAAATGCTGTTGCGGATGGATTTGGAAGCGGCCAGGAATTCGGAGGCATCCTGGGTGACGGCGATGCTCCATCCCTTGAGCGGTACCGGCGCATATCCGGCAATTTTCGGCATTCCCTGAAAAACATAATCCAGGGCGCCCTGCCCGCCGGCAACCATGGCCCTGGTGATACCGGCCATGTCCGGAACCGTGGTCAGATCAAGCTTCAGTTCCAGTTCCTTCTTGGGATGGGCGATGATCACCCCCTTGCTGTTGCACATGAAGGCGTAACCGGTCTGCCCGACCTTGACGCTGGAAATATGCCGGGTCAGGGGTTCGGCTTTGAGAGACAGGCCGAAAATCCCCAGAAAATCGCCATTCATCGATAAAATCGGCGCGCAAAGGACATAAATGACATCGCCGGTGACCTTGGAGTAGACCACCTCACCGGCCACCGGTTTGCCGGTGCTCTTGGCTCGCTGGAAATAGGCCATATCCGCCAGGTTCACCCCCTTGTATTCCTCGCCGCCGGCCAACTCACCGGTATACATATAGCCTTTGTCATCGGTGACGAAAATGCCCAGGTAAGTGGAATCCAACTGTTTGAATTTATCTTTCATCTGCTGACGCAATTGAGCAATATCCGTAACGGCCGCATCCAGGCCCTCCTTTTTGACCTTTTCCCCGATCAGGCGAATATTGGTATCCACGGCATGAGCGGCGGCTGTTTTCAACTGCGCATCCAACGTTGATTCAATCAATGCCGCCAGGTTTTCCGCCTGGGAAGCGGCATTGTTCAACGCGATTTCGCTCAAGGCGTTTGATGACTTTGACACTGCAATAAACCCCACGATCACCAGCGGCAAGGCCACCGCCACGCAACCGCCGACAATGAGTCGAAAACCGATTGATCGAATATTCATTTACCCTCCTAAATGAGTTTTTCTGGAGCTGTTCACACTCCTGTAACCTGCACCTCTAATGAAAATAACATTAAAAAATCGGTCAGATCCTTATCTATGGAACCGGAAACCGATCGAGATAGTCGATAAAATCGGCCGCCGGCAGCGGCTTGCTGTACAAATAACCCTGAATCTGTTCGCAACCGCAGCTTTTCAACCACTCGAGCTGGGCTTCGGTCTCCACCCCTTCCGCGACCACGGTGATTCCCAGATTATGGGCCATGAGGATGATGGTTTCCACCAGTTGGGCGTCGCTGGGGTCTTCGGTGAGATCGCGGACAAAGGAACGGTCAATCTTCAATGTACTGATGGGAAACCGCTTGAGATAGGAAAGGGAGGAATAGCCGGTGCCGAAATCATCGATGGCGATGGACAGGCCGGCGGCAACCAGCTCGTTCAAGGTCTCCACGGCCTTGGCCAGGTTGCTCATCATCGCGGTTTCGGTGATCTCGAGTTCAAGTTGATTGGTTGACACCCTGTACTGGCGGAGAATGGCGAGAATACGCTCCACCAAATTCGCCTGAATGAATTGCAACGGCGAGAGATTGACCGAAAGGGCCAGGGTGTCCTCTCCCCGTGCATTGAGGGCGTTGAGGACCCAGCAGGTCTGTTCCAGGACTTGTTCTCCCACGCCGACAATCAAGCCGGTTTCTTCGGCCAGGGGGATGAAATCCGCCGGACTCACCAGGGTCCCATCGGCGCGCTGCCACCGGACCAGTGCCTCGGCCCCGACCACCCGGCCGGCAAAAGGGTCGATTTTGGGTTGGAAATACACCGTGAATTCGCGGTTGATCACCGCCTGACGGAGATTGCTCTCCAATTGCCGCAAAAAGCTGATCCGGTCACTGAAGTCGGAGGTGAACAAACAGTACCTGTTTTTCCCCCGTGCCTTGGCCTGATACATGGCAATATCCGCGTGCTTGATCAGGGTACCGGCGTTGGCGCCGTCGTCGGGGAAAAAGGCCACGCCGATGCTGGCAGTGATAAAGAGTTCGTGGCCGTCGACCCGAAACGGTGCGGTCAGGCTCTTCAACAACCTCTGAATCAGGTCCAACACCACCTCCTCGGAGGTGATCGCCGCCACCAACAAGAGGAATTCATCGCCGCCCAGCCGGGCCACGGTATCCTCTTCGCGCACCTGGGACACCAGCCGGTTGGTGACCTGGAGCAACAGGGCATCGCCGCTGTCATGCCCCAAACTGTCGTTGATATTCTTGAAATTATCCAAATCAAGGCTCAGCACGGCCAGTTTGGTGCCGCCTCGGCGGACATGGGCAATGGAAACGTCGATCCGGTCCATGGCCAACCGCCGGTTGGGCAGGCCGGTCAAACTGTCATGATAGGCCTGATGGATAATATGTTCCTCTTTCAGTTTGAGCTCGGTGATATCGTGGAACAGGCCCACATAATGGGTGACCGTATCGTCCTGGTCACGGATGGCACTGACGCTGAAGATCTGCGGATATATTTCTCCGCTTTTGCGCCGGCTCCAAATCTCACCACTCCAGCGGCCGCGTCGCAGCAACTCTTTCCGGATATGTTGATAAAATGTCTGATCATGCCGTTCCGACCGCAGCAGGCAAATATTCTGCCCAACGGCCTCTTCCGGTTCATAGTGGGTGATTTCGCTGAAAGCCTGGTTGACGGCCAGGATATTGGCCTGCGGATCGATGATGACAATTCCCTCCAGGGCCTGTTCCACGGCGTTACGGTAAATGAGCAGTTGGCGCTCGACCGCGGTCCGCTCCTTGATTTCGGCCCGAATCATGCGGTTGGAGGAGCGCAGCCGTCCGATGTAGCGGTTGAAATGACGTCCAAGCTGGCCGATTTCCCCCAGGGCTTCCTCCTCCGCCCTGACATCGAGATCTCCGGCGACAGCCTGCTCCATCTGTCCGGCCAGCCGCGCCAGAGGCCGTCTGATGAGATTGCCCAGAGAAAGCCCCAGGGGAATAACCAGCAGCAGGGCACAGACAATGATCACGCCAATAATCCAGCCGATTTTGCCCAGGGGTTCCAGGATTTCCTCTTCATAAATGGTGGAGGCGACAATCCAGTCCAACTGGGGAATGTAATGAAAAAAGAGCAACTTCTGTTTGCTGGCCGAATTTGGGGTTTCCTGCCATTGGTATTGAAACCAGCCGTTTTTTCTGGCCAGCATCCTCTGACACAAGACTTCCGCCGCTGCAATGCCCGCCGTATGGACGTTGCCCACCAGCCAGGGGTGGAGCACGACATCACCTGCCCCGCTGAGGATAAAGGTATAACCGGTGTGGCCGAAACGATGCGCCTTGAGCCCCTCCTTCAACTCCCTGGCGAGGAAATTGAATTCATCGCGATAACAGGTCACCGAGACGATCCAATCCCAGGGTTCGAAATAGGCCATGGCCAGGGTCTTCGGGCGGACGGTCTTTTCGCCGGGATTTTTCCACGAATAGTCCAGCAGGCCGTTTTTTCGCACCATCT